>NZ_JBEZDJ010000013.1:1346-227734 GCF_040648275.1 Micromonospora sp. NPDC049171 | reverse complement strand
GCGACGCGGGGCGCCTGGATCTGCTTCCAGGACGAGGCAGGCCAGGTCATGCGACCGCCGGTGGCCAAGACGTGGGCCCGGCGCGGGCACACGCCAGTCATCGAGGTCTGCGGCAAGGGCTCCGGCCGGGTCTCGATCGCCGGTCTGGTCTGCCTCAAGCCCGGACAGCGAGGCCGGCTGATGTGGCGAACCCGGCTGCACCGCGGTCGCGCCGGGGAACGTGGCAGTTTCAGCGAGGACGACTACATCGCCTTCCTCGACCAGACCCACCAACGCCTACAGGCACCGATAGTGCTGATCTGGGACAACCTGAACACCCACGTCAGCCACCGCATGCACGCCCTGATCGCCGCCCGGACCTGGCTGACCGTGATCCGGCTACCCGCCTACGCCCCGGACCTCAACCCCACCGAAGGCGTCTGGCGCTGGATGAAACGCGGCCTGACCAACACCGCCGCCCGCGGCGTCGACCACCTCACGCAACTGGTCAAACGTCGACTACGCGCGTGTCAGCAACAGACAGATCTCCTCGCCGGCTTCCTCGCCAGCACCGGCATGACCCTCGACCCCGAACCACCGAGATAACCCGAACCCTGGCCTTTCAACCTCTGTAGCGCTGGACGCCAGCATCGATGTGCATCTCGTGGAGGCACGCCCCAAGAGCTTGGCCTCGTACACCCAGAAATCACAAAAGAAGAAGGACGACGGGACGCCGAAATACACCCACCCCGCAGCGCAGATCCACGACTGCGTGGCCGCCCGCGTGATCGTCTACACCACTCGGGCACGCAACGACCTAGCAGATCTCATCGTGAGCCGCTGCGAATTCCGGGAACGGCAGAACCCCGGCGACATCAAGCACAACGGTTACGACAGCGAGCACATCGTGATCTCCAGCATCAAGGATCCCGACGTGCAGCGCCGCTACGGGGCCCTCGCGGAGTACCTCGGTAAGTATCAGGGCCTAGAGATCCAGGTGCGAAGCGTCGCGGGCCACGCCTGGGCGGAGTACGAGCACGACATTCGCTACAAGTCCGGCGCGTATCGTGAGCTGGAGGATCACGCCAAGGGACGAGTGGATCAATACTTCGTCGAGGCCGGCGGTATGCGTCGGTACATGGACAAGATCTTCGACGAGATTGAAGAGCTGCTGCGGCCGCAGGACTCCGGCGCCGCTGCCCCGGCGGACGGGCCCGTGATCGAGATGGACGAGTCATCGCCGGAGGCTCTCGACCCCACTCAGCTGGACGAGGTCACGATGGGCAAGCTGATCTCCCAGCGCTTCCCGAGGGACGAGCCGGGGGACTTGCCGTCGCTCACGGTGCTCGTCGAGCAGCTGGCCACGCTGGACGTCACCAGGGTCGGCGAGCTGGAGGCGGCGCTTACCATCCTCGATGAAGGCCAAGTCGCCAGACTGATGGACTACCCGACCGAGACGACCGGCACACGAAAATTGGATGACGAGCTGCTCGCCGTCTTCCTCGACCGCTACGTCAGTGCTGCAAGGGATGCCGACAGGCAACAACTTCTGCGCCTGCGGCTCCGCCGCGTTCGCGGCCGGTTCACGATCTACTCCTTGGAAGGGCAGGACGGAACGCAGCGACCGGTCGCCGCTGCGCGAGCAGTGCGCAACCTCGTGAAGTTCGTCGCGGAGCGGGAGGGCGTCGCGGCGACGACCATCAGCGGCGCCATCTCTGCAAACCAAAGCGACATAACCCCGGGGTGGTTTCCCAGGCAGGTCGAAACTTCCGCTGGCCCAGTGTATGTCGCGACCAATCTGTCCCGCTCCTACGCGGAGAACCTGATGCGCCAGCTGCTGGAGCGTGTGCCCGGCTCGGGTATACGGATCAAACGGGCCGGCGATCTCCTCTTTGAGGCGACTGCGGGAACGTCGACGGCGGAATCCGCCTGAGCCTATGCTGGCCTTGCGAAGTACGCGACGAGCTACCGGTCCGCCGACGCCTTCGCACGATCTATAGCATGCACAGCCTTGACAAGAGTCGACAACCTACGCTTGCCGAACGTTGTGGTCCCACGCTTGTCACGGATCGTCAAGAGCTGTTGCTGAACTGCACAGACGCGATCGTCCACTTGTCAGCCCTTGTCACTAACAGTCGACTTCTGGTAGGCGTTTTCGGGGGAAAAACGGGGGCACCTTGGACTGTTACCGGGACGTCCGCGCGGCCCACCAGGCGCCCTTAACCGGGTATGGCTCCGCCAATCTCGCGCGCGCCTGGCACGTTACTGATCCTGGGAACTGGCTTCGCCGTCACGCTGGCGAGCGCGACGCAGTCGGCGTATCAGCCGTACGAGCGGCGACGTCCTGCCGGCCTCGCGCGCCAGGCCCCACGAGCTGACTCTTAAGCGGTTGGCGCCGGAGACGAGAGATCACGACACGGCATTCAGGAGGCCTCAGTGTTCAGGGCAGCCGTCAACCGAAAGGTCCTAGTAGTCGGTCGTCTCGCCACTTCCAGCCCTGCCTGATTCTCAGTACGAACAGAAGCGCTCAAGTCCGAACAACGCCGGGGCGGTGCATCTAGACCCGTTAGAAGAATTCGCCGACCGGAGGCTTCCTACTCGATCATTTCAGCAAGGTAGGATCTCGTCTCCTCGTCAGTTGAATAAATAATGGTTCCCGTAACCGCCCGTGTCAGAAGTACACGATACGAATTGAGCGCGTATCGTGCATATTCTTGGGGGTCACGTACTCGACGCAGTCGAGGGTCTCGCGAATTTTTCGGTCGAACGACCCACTCCCTTTCCCGAAGAACGAGATCTGGACCGATGATCACGCCACACCAGGAGAACTCGAACCCTTGTACCAAATAAACGAATCCAATTTGGCCTATGCCAGTCGGATCAGTAGCCCAATAGGACGCCCCCGGGGCTCCGCCGTGAGCCCGGTCGCTCTTGATTGCCCATGGACGTTCCCAAGCGCCAATCTTGATGTCCTTAACGAGAGAACCGTCCGGACGGGGGTCGCTCCACGGCCAGCAGTAGCCTGCGACGATCCGAGCCGCTTGGCCTTGCTGGTGCCATGAGAGTAGTTCATTTTCCATGTCGGCCGGCGATGTCGCCACCTTGACGGTATAGCCGGCGGCGGCAGGCATCTTGAAGCGGCTGGCTTTATCGCCGCCTAGGAGAGTATCGACCCAGTCCAGGTAGAGCGAAGATCCAGCCCAGCGGTAGGTCTCGGTCAGTTCGATCCGATGGATGGCCGCGCCGAGTTGCTGTGCCGCCTGCTCGATCAAAGTGACGCTGCCAATCTCGCCGGGACTTATGACCTGGTGCTCATCAAGAAGGAAGATCGGCACGCGAGCTGCGGCGATGAGTTCCTCCACCTGGGCGCGTCCCGACCGTTCTGAACGAGGCGTGAAACGATTGGTGGACGTCTCGCGGATGCGGTGCGCCTCATCACAAATCAAGACATCAACCGCGTTCGGCTCAGCCATAGAGAAGCTGTTGTGGTATTTGAATACTTCGCGGAATCGGGTGGGCCCGGCAAGCCGGCGGAGTGATTCGGTCAAGGAGCGAGAGCCGGTGCTATGGAGGGCCAAAACGCCTTCGTTTGAGAAGTGGCGAAGCAGCCGCAGCCCGATCGAAGTCTTGCCGGACCCTGACGGCCCGACGATGAGGCACACCGTCTTTTCGTCTCTGCGGAACGCATCGATGACTGCATTAAGGACGATTCGATATGCTGCCTCTTGTTCCTGGGAGGAATCTATGGTGTCATCGATGAACTGGTCCCACACCCACCCGCCGATACGAACTTCAGGCCGGACTCGGCTGCCGATCAGCAGTTCAGCGACGGCGTTTGCCGTGGTTTCCGATAAAAGTCCAGACAGTGTGGCTTGAAACCTCTGATCGATCGGGACAGACTGCGAAGGCTCCTTCTCTTCTCGAAGCGCCATTGAGGTGATCCAGTCGGGCTGAGCGTTCAGCACCGGCACGGCTCGTCTAAGTGCTCCTGATGCCTGCTCGGCTCGTTCCTCCGCGCTTGTCCTTGGAACTCGCCAGTCGGTACCCACCCGTCCCCGTAGCCGGATTCTGGCTTCCTCACTTTCGATCAAGACGTACGAAGGCAGCCCAGATTGAGGATGGGTGCCAGCTAACACGAGTGCCGCGTGGGCGCCAAAGGGAGGCAATGGGACACCAACCAGCATTTCCACACCGCCCAGGTTCGCCTCGTGCAGCGCGGCAGCGACCAAGCGAATGTCGGTGCCGAGTTTCTCGTCGCCTGGCCAGCCGTCCGCGATGTCTGATGCTGTGGCTCGGTGCAGTGGCTGCAATGCTCGGCGTGGTGCAGACGAGGCCATCCGCATGGTGGATGGGCGGAACAACCGCGTAAGGGCGTCGCGGCTGCTGTCGTCGAGTACCTGACTGGCCGGCACAAGGGCCTTCCAACCCTGGCCGGTGGACTGGATTGTCGACGGGCCGAGATGCTGCCAGTACGCGACGCGCGCCTCCACATCGACGAGCACGATCAGGACCGGCAGCGCATACCCGCGCCAGTAGTCCAAATGCCGTGGATCGCCGCGGTAGACCCATCCGCCGTTCGAAGGTTCCCGGAACCAGGAGCGGCCACTCTTGATCTGCACGCCAAGAAGTTTGCCGGTGGCGCGGTCACCGTCGATCAGTTCGATGTGCCCGTCGATGCCGACGTCGCTAACTGAGACCTCACGGAATAGCCATCGCAAGGAGCCGTGGGTCGCCTCGTCGACGATCGCGACGCCGCGGCGGTCTGTTAGGTGGTGATCACCGACGTGCATGAAGGCATTCTGCCGCAGAGATGGACCTGGGGCTCACTGCATCAGAGCGCGTTTCACATTGCTGCCCAGCCGGGTGTTGAAGGTGCGGCGTTGTTGGCGGGTGGCCGGTTTGCCTCGGGTGAGATGGCGGAGCATGGCGCCGAGGGCGGCCCACCGGATCATGGCTTCCAATGTGCTGGATAGGTCTCGTAGTGGCGGGTCAGGCGGCGGTGAGCGGTGATCCAAGCCAGGGTCCTCTCCACGACCCAGCGGCGGGGGTGCACGACGAGCCCGCGCTGGTCGGCGGGTTTGCGGACGATCTCGATGGTGGCGCGCAGCAGGTCGCAGGCCCAATCGACGGGTTCGACTCGCGCACCGGCATAGCGTCGACGACGCACGTGCGCGGGCGGGGGGCCAGGCGGGCGTAAATAGCGCAGCCGAGGAAGCGCTCCGCGCCGTAGAGTTCACACCTTCGGAGTGAGGAGTGAACGGTGACCGAGGCGGTGGAGCTGGACTTCGAGCAGAACCTGGTGGACTTCAGGTCGGCGAGGTTTACCCAGCTTCGGCCCGGTCAGCACCAGGTACTCACCGCCTACGCGGCCCAACACCTCGACACCGCGGATTTGGCCATCGAGATGCCCACGGGCGAGGGCAAAACCCTGCTGGCCCTGCTGATCGCCGATCATGCCCTCAGCCGCGGTTGGTCGGTGGCCTACTTGACCGGTACCCGTCAACTCGCCGAGCGGGTTGAGGAGGAAGCCGAAGATCTCGGACTCGACGTGGTGCGCTTCGCCGCGAAGGACTACGGCGGCGCGAAGCTCGACGACTACCACCAGGCCCAGGCCGTCGGCGTAATGAACTACTGGGTCTACTTCAACAGCGATCCGAAGGTCGGAGCCGCAGACCTGGTCATCTTCGACGATGCTCACCTCGCAGAGCAGCCCCTCAGCGGGCTACAGACCTTGCGCATCCCTGACAAGCTCGGCCCTGCCCGCCAGCTCTATCGGACGATCTGCGAGCTGGTGGTGGCGCACACCGACGCGTACCCCCGGCCTACGTGCAATGTTGGACGGCACCGCCCGGCCTGGTACCCCTCCCGAGCTGCTGTCCTTCAGCGACTGGGACGCAATCGTGGGCCAAACGCGCGACGCTATCGCGGCATCGCCGCTCGTTACGGACCGCCGCCTCAAGGACGAGATTAGATACGTCTGGCCTACGGTCCGCGACCACCTCACGCAGTGCGGCGTTCTGATCGGTCCCTCCGGCATCGAGATCCGCCCCTACCACCCGCCGACTACGCTCAACCCGCAGTACAGCCGCGCCAAGCAGCGGATCTACCTGTCGGCCACCCTGGGATCAATGGATGACCTTCAGCGACGAGTTGGAGGCGGGCCGATCACCCGTCTCACCACCGCCACACCACTGCCGCCTGGCGCAACGGGCGATCGGCTGCTGGTGCTCAACCCCAGTGCCGAGTCCGCCTTGGACCAACGCGTTCTCGGCTGGGCTCTTACCCAAACTCAGGCAGCCGGCGGCCGTGCAGCCTGGTTGTGTGCCAGCCACGCCGAAGCTGACACCCTCCAGGAGGCGCTCAGCGGCCACGGACAACAGGTCTACCGTCTTCGCCCTGGGGATGACTCGATGGTCGACACTTGGAGCCGCGTCGCCAACGGACATCTGATTACCGCCGGCCGCTACGACGGGCTCGACCTCACGGGTGACCTGTGCAAGCTGGTCATCATCACCACCGTCCCGCAGGCCAGCAGCGAGTTCGAGCGCTTCGTCGTCGCCTACCTCGGCGACGCCAGCTTCATGCGCCACCGCGTCGGCCAGCGCGTCACCCAAGCATTGGGCCGCGCCAATCGCGAAAAGACCGACCGGTCCCTCTACCTCGGACTCGACCCGAGCTTCGCGCAAATGCTCGCCGACCCTGCCGTCCGCAAGTCGATCCCCGCAGGCACCGAACCCAGCATCCGCACCGCCTTGGAGATCTACGACCAAGGCTGGGAGGGCACCCTGCACGCCTGCACCTCGTTCTGGCAACCAGCCACGCATGCCCTGGCCTCCACGAAGACAGCCGCACCGGAGAGTCCTCGCAAGGCGCGGCCCGGCCGCAACATTGGCGGAAGCAGCGACGTGTCCAGCGCCAGCGCGGAAGTCTCCGCAGCGACGGACCTGTGGCTCAGCGACCATGCAGGAGCTGCCAAGAAGGCGAGTGAAGCAGCCGCTCAACTGGCCGAGGCAGGGGAAACCGAACACAGCGCGTTCTGGCGCTATGTGGAAGCCCATGCCCACTTCGATCGCGGACGCCCTCAAGACCTAGCCGCCGCACGGAAGGCACTCGAGGACGCCACCGATGGCGGCCCGCGCACCACCTGGTTCCGCCGCCTGGCCCGAACCGTCGCCGACCTCGATGGCTACGAACACACCGCCGACGACACCGACCGGTTCTTCCTCGCCTGGGATGAGTGGCGCCGTGAGACCGGTGCTCGGCTTGACCGCGTCCTCTCCGCTGGACGAGCCCTGCTCACGGGCAGCCACGACCAACAGTGCGAAGCCCTGATCAGGCTCGCTCGCCTCGCGGGGGCCAGCGGAGAACGCCCGCCCAAGACCGAGCAGAGCGCCACGGACTGCCGCTGGACCTGGTCCACCGTCAAGCGCGCCGAGCGCCGCGTCTGGGAGGTAAAAACCGTCCCGAAGGGCGAACCCAAGCCGCTGATCCGCGACGATGTGAACCAACTGCTTGGCCAGATCGAGGTCGAGACCAGGCGATCGGCGAAGACCCGCGTGTTCGGCTGCCTCCTAACTCCCGCCCCTACCACCAAGGACGACGCCGCCGAGGCGGCGCACGACAAGATCGTGTTGGTCAACCACGGCGCGGCCGTACGGCTTTACGACGTGCTGTCCGACCGCCTTCGCCAGTACGACGCGTTGTGCGGCGACAACAACGCCGAAGCACGCGGTGCAGCTCGGACGAGGATCGAGGCGCTTCTACCTCAGGAGGATGGATGGCTGGGCAAGCTGCTCGCACCCTCTCGTGGACGGCTTATCACCGCAGACGACGTGGCCGCCATCTTCCCATCAAGGTGACGACAGACACCTACTCAGACCGTCCTTCGACACCGGCGCAGCCTGCCCGGAGCCGCGACCAGTGGAATCGAGGCGGCGACCGTCGATGCAGGTTACGACGAGGCCGAGCGCACCGCCGCACTTTCCTTAGTTGTGACGCGCCGGACGGCTGGCGGCCGTCATGGGCCTTCCGCTCGGATAAGAGCGCTGAGGTGGCGGCTTGCTCCGATGGTGTTGATGGTTGTCCGGCAAGGCGGCTGAGGCGCCGTCCAGTGAGTTGGTCGGGAGCGGGGTCAATTGCTACCGCCCGAACTAAACTAAGCGCTGCACCTACGACCAGAAGCAGGACAATGCGAGATGACAGTCGCGCCAGCAAGAGTGAAGCAAATCAGCACAGTTGATTTTTGAAATCGCAGGTCAGGAAGCCTGCTCCCCACGCACGCGGGGGTGATCCCAGCCTGCGGATGACGACTCGCGCCGACCTGATCTGCTCCCCACGCACGCGGGGGTGATCCGTTGTGGAGGCCCACCCCGAGCACCCCGACAGGCTGCTCCCCACGCACGCGGGGGTGATCCCGGGCAGGGTGGGGCGTCGTCGCCCGGTGCTCATCGGCTCCCCACGCACGCGGGGGTGATCCCGTGATTGTGTCGATGACGGCATAGGCACCGTTCTGCTCCCCGCGCACGCGGGGGTGATCCCTAGTCGGAGACCGCCGACGCGGTGTTGGCCGCCTGCTCCCCGCGCACGCGGGGGTGATCCGACGTGCATGTCCTCTTCGTCGTACGCCTTCACTGCTCCCCGCGCACGCCGGGGTGATCCCGTCGCACTGACCTGCGATAATGAGAGGGCCGCTGCTCCCCGCGCACGCGGGGGTGATCCCAGGGTCGCCTTGGCAGCGTCGCCGTCGATCGTCTGCTCCCCGCGCACGCGGGGGTGATCCAGACGAAGGCACCTCCCGGGTGGTGGTGGAACGCTGCTCCCCGCGCACGCGGGGGTGATCCCCCGTCGATGCTGACCTGGCCGTCGTCGAGTGGCTGCTCCCCGCGCACGCGGGGGTGATCCCGGTGAATAGGCCCGGCAGCTCGTCGTCAGGGGCTGCTCCCCGCGCACCCGGGGGTGATCCCAAGACTCCGTACACGGTCGGCGCTGCTGGTCCGCTGCTCCCTGCGCACGCGGGGGTGATCCGGGTGCGTTTCGGGGGATGCTGCCCGACCTGAACTGCTCCCCGCGCACGCGGGGGTGATCCCGCGTGAAGCTCGGCATCGAGGCGAGCGCCGTCCTGCTCCCCGCGCACGCGGGGGTGATCCTTTGACGTACTGCCCGTTAGGCAGTAGTTGACTCTAGCTCCCCGCGCACGCGGGGGTGATCCCCGGCCCGACATCGACTCCCGCGCCGTCGACGGACTGCTCCCCGCGCATGCGGGGGTGATCCCCCTTTTCGGTACAGCTCGACCTTGCGCAGCAGCTGCTCCCCGCGCGTGTGCGGGGGCGACCCCTTGGTCGGCGGTAGCGGGAACGCGCAAAACGTCTGCCCACGCGCAGGTGGGGTGATCCTCTGACCGAGACACTCCGGGTGGTGGAGGTGGTCTGCTTCCGTGCACAGCGGTATCCGCCTCGAACTGCTCGACGGTCAGCAGTCCTGCCTGCTCTCCGCGCACGCGGGGGTCTGGTCACGAGCTGCAGGTGCTGAGCGTGCTTTGAAGCGCGGACTTCTCCGACGCCTGCAAGGTCAGGCTCCAGCTGTACTTCACGGTGATCCACATCTTGGCGTAGCTGCATCGGTACGACGACAGGGACGGCTGCCAGGTGGAGGGGTCCTGGTCGCCCTTGGACTGGTTCACGTTGTCCGTCACTGCAATCAGCTGCGGACGGGTGAGGTCGTTGGCGAAGCTCTGCCGGCGACTGGTCGTCCAGGAGTTGGCCCCGGAGCGCCATGCCTCGGCAAGGGGCACGACGTGGTCGATGTCGACGTCCGAGGCAGCCGTCCAGGTGGCTCCATCGTAGGGGCTGTACCAGCGGCCGGAGGTGGCCGCGCAGGAACTGTCGACGATGACGGACGTGCCGTCGCGCTTGAGGACCTGTTCGCGGGTGTTGCAGCTACCGCTGACCGTGCTCCAGTGCGGAAACAGGTCCCGCGAGTAGCCACTCGTCGAGCCCTGCGCCGCCACGGCCAGGGCGTTGAGCTGCGACTGCGCCGTCGCCTTCGACGGGATCCCGGGAGGCGTGGCCGACGCCGGCTGCGCGCTGATCCCGACCAGGCCAGCGACGGCGGTGAGGACGACGACGGCTGCGTGGCGCGTAACGCGTGGGATACGGGCGGAGAGTCGAGCTACCCGCATGAGGGCCTCCTTGGCAGTGGATGGACGGCAACCATCTCCGACGATCATGTACATCCATGTACTTGCTTGTGAAGGGGCAGGGAAGCAGCTACGAAACTTCGACGAGCTTGAGCGTCACTGGTTCGCGGGCGTGGACTGGGGAGTCCCAGGGATCCCAGCCCACGCCTGCCATTGCGCATGCTCCCGCCCGGCGGTCGGCGTGTTCTGGCCCCCGCCGTACGGATGCCATTTCCGGCGCTGCTCAATTCGACGATCAGGTCAGACCGAAGCCCGGGTAGAAGGGCCGGGAACCTCATCCCCGCCAACATCGTCTCAGAGGTACACCGAATGCCTACATTCATCCACCAGGGAGTAATATGCGAATATTCGTCAAAGGGCTCGTCGTAATGATGACCGTGGCAGGCCTTACCGCATGTGCTCGGGGTACGTCCACGGTGGCCAACGAACCGGTCGGCGGACCGGAGGCGAAGCCATCGACATCGCTCACCGGCACACCAACCGCCCAGACCGGGTGGACCTCCTGCGCGGTCAACGCCCCGGTCGGCGCCGACGGGCGCCCGCCCCACGCCCTCACCCTGCCGCGCCTGGGCAACGAATTCACGGTCGCGTCCGCGATCCACTGCCAGCTCGGTCCAAAGCAGCGCGCTGACGGCGGCGAGGACCTAGTCCTCACCGAGGACCGCACCACCGATCTGACGGCGCTACTTGCCGCGCTACGCCTGCCCGACGACACAACTGCCATCGAGGCCTGCACCACAGAGATGCCCTGGGAACCGAACCTGCTGCTATTTGACGCCCACGGCTACTGGATCCGACCGGGGCTGCCGGTGGACACCTGCGGAAAGCCCCTCGCCAAGGTATCGGAGGCGGTGCGCGCTCTGCGGTTGACCACGGTGTCGGAAACGGTCGTACGGGAAATCGTGTCGGCCGGAGCTGCCGCCTCCGGATGCAGCCAGGACTGGTCGACAATGGCGGCCGCCGAGGCACGGTCAGGCCCGGTGTCGATCCCGTCAGCCGCGACGCTGCGCCTGTGCGTGTTCCGAGTGCCCGCGCAACAGCAGGGCACACCCCAGACCGCCGGAACCTCCGAATACGGATTCCTCCTGCCTCAACAGCGGCGCGCGGCCATCGAACGAACGTTGGCGCTGCTACGCCCAGCCAAGAAATGCTCGGGTACCGCAGACCGGTTCGCCGTGTTGCAAGACGCCACCGTCATGGGCGGTGACGCGATCTACGTCGAACTCGATCATTGCCGGCGGGTGCTGGCCACACCGGTATACGGCCCGTCGATCTTGGCCCAAGCCGACAACACGCTCATCGAACTGTTCAAGCGGTAGCCGCTCCAGAGCTGGGCCAACTCGCCATCCTTACCAACGCGACTAGCAGCGTCCATCCAATATCGACCTCAGACACGATTTCAGGCTCACCCACTAGGCTGTAGCCGAGCTTGCCTGCCTAGATAGCCCCCCATACCGACCGAGACCGAGTGGACGATCTTGCGGAGCCTAGTGAATAAAAACCGCGAAGTTGATCTATAACGCCGCAGGTCAAGAAGTCTGCTCCCCGCGCACGCGGGGGTGATCCCTGTAGGTAGCCGTCCCCGGTCGCGGCGAAAACCTGCTCCCCGCGCACGCGGGGGTGATCCCGATGCCGCCGTCTCGCTCGGCCGCGCTCGTCTCTGCTCCCCGCGCACGCGGGGGTGATCCCCGGAGCCGGGCCCTGGCCTCCGGCAACGTCCTCTGCTCCCCGCGCACGCGGGGGTGATCCACCCTGCCTCGGCACGTCGATGGTCGACAGCCGCTGCTCCCCGCGCACGCGGGGGTGATCCCTGTCGTTGCAGTTCGACGCCGACGAGTACCGGCTGCTCCCCGCGCACGCGGGGGTGATCCCGGGAATCCGGCGGTGCAGTTGCCGGTCCGGGCCTGCTCCCCGCGCACGCGGGGGTGATCCCAACGCGATCCGGGACGTGGTCCGGGCGATCGTCTGCTCCCCGCGCACGCGGGGGTGATCCGGCGATCGTGACCATGGTGGAAGTGGACCTCGACTGCTCCCCGCGCAGGCGGGGGTGATCCCGGTAACTCCGGGTGAAGGTTCAGCCAAGCGGTCTGCTCCCCGCGCACGCGGGGGTGATCCCGTGTCGGCCTTGCGGCTCAGGGTGTCGCAGACCTGCTCCCCGCGCACGCGGGGGTGATCCCAGGTACAGCATCAGCCCCGAGCAGTCGAACGTCTGCTCCCCGCGCACGCGGGGGTGATCCGCCCTCGCCGAGGCGCACAACACCGCCGTACGGCTGCTCCCCGCGCACGCGGGGGTGATCCCAACACGCCGCGGGGCGACGCCGGGCAGATGTCCTGCTCCCCGCGCACGCGGGGTGATCCCGTCGGGGGAACGTCACCTCTGAGCGCAATCTCTGCTCCCCGCGCACGCGGGGGTGATCCGGAGATCCACCAGGGCGCGTCGAGCGGAGTCGACTGCTCCCCGCGGCGCACGCGGGGGTGATCCGAGGATGGGCCATGCAGTTCCACACCAACGAATCTGCTCCCCGCGCACGCGGGGGTGATCCCATGCGGGCGGCGTCCTCTGCCCGCTCCGACAGCGGCTCCCCGCGCACGCGGGGGTGATCCCCGGACCGGTGCTGGTTGAGATCAGGGATGTGGCTGCTCCCCGCGCACGCGGGGGTGATCCGATCGCCACCGCGCTGCGCTGCCCGCCAGCAGACTGCTCCCCGCGCACGCAGGGGTGATCCCGCGATGGTCGTGCCGCCCCGGAAGTCCTCCCCCTGCTCCCCGCGCACGCGGGGGTGATCCCCTTCTCCTGAGCGCGTTCCGGATGGGCATCGTCTGCTCCCCGCGCACGCGGGGGTGATCCGGAAGAGGATCTGACGTGGCCGAACAGGTGAGCCTGCTCCCCGCGCACGCGGGGGTGATCCCGTCTCCGCAATCACGGGGACCTTCCAGATCGCCTGCTCCCCGCGCACGCAGGGGTGATCCCGCCGACAGGAGAAGGTTCTTCACGGTGTCGGGCTGCTCCCCGCGCACGCGGGGGTGATCCGGCCGCGCCCACGCCGCGCTCGTCGAGGCGTACCTGCTCCCCGCGCACGCGGGGGTGATCCGCACATGGGCTTGCCCGTTCCTGGCACCCCTAACTGCTCCCCGCGCACGCGGGGGTGATCCCGTGAATGGGCAGCCGATGATCGGCGAGGGTGACTGCTCCCCGCGCAGCGGGGGTGATCCAAGTTGAAGGGCCAGCGTTGGCGCGCTGGCCCCTGCTCCCCGCGCACGCGGGGGTGATCCGGACTCGCGCGTGTCCCCACCGTTGGAGCCCAGCTGCTCCCCGCGCACGCGGGGGTGATCCCACGGCCCGTGGATGCTCCGCAAAGTCCATCAACTGCTCCCCGCGCACGCGGCGGTGATCCCTTCGGCCAGCAGGTCTGGCGCTACGGCGGCAGCTGCTCCCAACGCACGCGGGAGTGATCCGCCGCCGGGCGGACAGCGGATCATGACGACCGTCTGCTCCCCGCGTACGCGGGGGTGATCCGGCACCTCGTCCCGCCGCGGTTTGACGTCCGGCTGCTCCCCGTGCACGCGGGGGTGATCCGGCGTAGGCGCTGCCGACCCGCGCGCAGGCGATCTACTCCCCCGCGCACGCGGGGTGATCCGTCGTCCAGGACGCCCTGGAGGGCCTTCTTGCCAGCGTCGGTTGCCTGCTTCCCGTGCACGCGGGGGTGATGCCTTCCCCATCTAAGCGAAGTAGGCGACCGACCCCTGCTCCCCGCGCAAGCGGGGGTGATCCCGCGAACGCCTTACCGGCGGCCGGGCGCTCGAACTGCTCCCCGCGCACGCGGGGGTGATCCTCTCGTCGCTGCTGCGGTGGCTCAAGTTCATTACTGCCCCCGCGCGCGGGGGTGATCCGCCCTCGACACACACATTCGCACTCTCCCCCGGCTGCTCCCCGCGCAGGCGGGGGTGATCCGTACCAGCCGCCGGCCGTCGACTCGGCGTCGTTCTGCTCCCTGCGCACGCGGGGGTGATCCGGCTTGGATGTGCCCCGCGCCGCAGGGCACCGATGCTCCCCACGCACTGGGGGATCCCCGTCCGTGCCGTCCGACGCGCTGACCTGTGGGCTGCTTCCCGCGCACGCGGGGGTGATCCGGACGGGCTGACCAACATCAAGGAGGTGATCCGTTGCTCCCCGCGCACGCGGGGAGTGATCCCTGGCGAATGAGCGTGTAGACCGACTCGTTGGCCTGCTCCCCGCGCAAGCGGGGGTGACCCCCTGCTGGCTGTGTGGGTACTCCTATCTGGAGCCTGCTCCCCGCGCAGGCGGGGGCGCTCCCTCCTGCTGGGCGATCTCCCACACCTCCCCGTCCTAATCCCTGTGCACCCGGGGGTGGATTCCCGACCGGCGGCGCGGTCGTCGCCGCCAAGAACTACTACCCGCGCATGCGAGGGGGATCCTGACGCGCCGTACAGGGTGACGGCCGGTGCCATCTGCTCCCCGCGCACGCGGGGTTATCCATAGGTGGGGCCGTCGTCGTACGACACGGTGTACTGCTCCCCGCCCACACGGGGGTGATCCTCGTCTCCGCCGCCTCGAAAATCCACCCCGTCCCTGCTCACTACGCATAAGAAAGGTGATCCGAACTCCCAGCCGCTGAGGGCAAGGGCGGAAGTCCGCTCCTCGCGCACTCGGGTATTCCCAGAACGTTGCCGAGCAGCACCACCGCCGAAGCCTGCTCCACGCACACGGCGACTGTCCTGCTCGGCAGTCACACCGAGCCCCACGCAAACCTCTCAGCAATATAGGAATGGTCCCTTACTACAGAGATTGAAGGGCTGACGTCTCTCGACGTGTCTGCGTGGTCTGCGTCGATGGTTTGGGTAGGTCGGGGTGATGAGGTATCCGGCTGGTGGTGGCATGAACGCGGCAGCCCGGGTCCGGCGTGAGAAGGTCCGGATCCAGGCCGCGACGATGTTCGAAGAGTCCAAACCGACGACGCAGATCGCTTCTGAGCTGCGGGTTTCCGAGAAGTCCGTCCGTGAGTGGCGACGCAAGTGGGCAGCTGGCGGAATCAACGCCCTGGCGTCGGCCGGGCGGGTGGTTCGGATTGCAAACTCTCCGCTGACCAGCAGAAAGAACTCACGAAGATGCTCGATGACGGTCCTCTGGCCCACGGCTGGGAGGACGCCCGCTGGACCCTGGCCCGTGTCGCCGAGGTCATCGATCGCCGCTTCGCGGTCAACTACACGCTGCGCGGGGTGTCCTATTTGCTGCACCGCATCGGGTACAGCCAGCAGGTCCCGACCCGCCGGGCGGTTGAACGTGCCCCCGAGGCGATCGCGAGTTGGCATCGTAGGCGGTGGCCGTCGGTAAGAGATTAGCCGCGACGCGGGGCGCCTGGATCTGCTTCCAGGACGAGGCAGGCCAGGTCATGCGACCGCCGGTGGCCAAGACGTGGGCCCGGCGCGGGCACACGCCGGTCATCGAGGTCTCCGGCAAGGGCTCCGGCCGGGTCTCGATCGCCGGTCTGGTCTGCCTCAAGCCCGGACAGCGAGGCCGGTTGATGTGGCGCACCCGGCTGCACCGCGGTCGCGCCGGGGAACGTGGCAGTTTCAGCGAGGACGACTACATCGCCTTCCTCGACCAGACCCACCAGCGCCTACAGGCACCGATAGTGCTGATCTGGGACAACCTGAACACCCACGTCAGCCACCGCATGCACGCCCTGATCGCCGCCCGGACCTGGCTGACCGTGATCCGGTTACCCGCCTACGCCCCGGACCTCAACCCCACCGAAGGCGTCTGGCGCTGGATGAAACGAGGCCTGACCAACACCGCCGCCCGCGGCGTCGACCACCTCGCGCAACTGGTCAAACGTCGACTACGCGCGTGTCAGCAGCAGACCGACCTCCTCGCCAGCACCGGCATGACCCTCGACCCCGAACCACCGAGATAGCTCGAACCTCAGCCTTTCAACCTCTGTAGCGGCCGGCTGGACTGATAACGAAACACTCACCCTGCAATCGAGGATCCCGTCGATCGGTTGATGCCATGCCCACCATTAACCCTCGACCGTAATCATTAGCATCAGCTATGGCGCCAATCGCCCTTATCGGTCCAGCATCTCTACGCCGGACGCCCACGTTTTCCAAACCGGCGGCGCCTTGCCGCTTTGCTCCAACCGCCGGGTATCGCAGGGTTGACGATCGGGTCGACAGGGCGACGCATCAGGGTGACCCCGTCGAGATCCACGGGTACCCAATGATGGTCGTGGGCCACGAACGAAAGCCGCTGCTCACCAGGAGCCTGATAGACCATCAGGGCGCGCCCTACGCCTGCCATCTCGATCACCCGAGCCCACAACCTGTCGCGCACTCGGGTGCTGATTTGTCCTACGTATACACCTGCTGACAGCTCCAACAGCCATTGCGTCAAATGCCCACGCAGCCCGGGCGGGCACGCGGTGAGGATGATGACGGTCATTAGAAATCAACCTCACCGATGTCGGCGTAGTTGCGGCCAGCGGTGAGTTCGATGCCGCCGTCGTCCCAGAGGCGGAGGGGATCCTCGTCCTCCATCTCACCGCCCGGTTGCGGCTGGAGGAGCAGCATACGGATGTCGCGGACACAACGCGCGAGGATCGCGCCGTCATGAACACGGTCACGTACGGCGCGCCGGGTGTCGGCGCCGATGTCAGTCGATCCGCTGGCCACCACATCGAACGCATCGGGGATGGTGATCTCCGCCTTGTATAGGTCCGCGATGTCGTAAACGAAGGCACGTTCATGCCCGGTGTGCACGAATCCGAGACCGGGCGCGGCCCCAAGCGCGACGATGACGGCGTGCACGATGCCGTACAGGCAGGCGTGCGCGGCTGACAACGCCTGGTTGATGGGGTCGCCACCGGCGAAGTCGGCCTGGTCATAGTCACGGTGACTCCATGCGACGCCACTTCGCTGGGAGTGTTCCCGGTAGGTCCGGCGGACTCGTGCGCCCTCCTTGCCACGTAGTTGCTGCATCGTGAGATTGGCGGTGCTTTCGCCCGGGAAGCGCATCGCGTACATGGTGCGGGCAACGGCAAGCCGGCGGTCACGGTTGCTGACGGCAGCAGCCTGCGCCAGAAGCAGCCGGCTGGAGGCGGCCAACGAGCGACCGTGGGCGTAGTAGCGCACTCCCCGCTCGCCGACCCAGATGGCAGTCGCACCGTGGTCGGCGAGCAGGGCGATGGCCTGGTGGGTGATGCTGGTTCCAGGGCCGAGCAGCAATACGCCCACTGAGGCCGCCGGGATGTGCACCACTCCTCGGTCATCGGTGGCGGTGATCGCGTTGCTGTCTCTGTGGATCACGCTACGTTCGAGATAGAGGAAGCTGATTCGGTCCTCGGCGCGGGTCAGATCGGCGAGTTCGGCTGGTGGTACGCCAGGGATCTTCATCCCATCAGACCGGTATCACCTGGCGGGGGCGAGCGTGAGCAGGCCGCAGCCGTACGCCTTTGCGTGCCCGATTCCGCTGGTCAGCGTCCGGCGGAAGGCATCCGCGTCGGTTATCTGGAGGATGCCGTCGTAGGTGACGGTGGTCAGGGTGACGGTCGCCAGGCCGCGCTTGAAGGTTTGCGTCTGACGGCGATGCAGCCGTAGGTTCGGGCGTCCGTCCTGCTGATCAGCCAGCGCGAATCCATTTCGGGCGGCGCGGCTTGTCAGCCAATCCATCTGCGCATCTTCACGTTGGAAGCCGAAGCGTTGCGTCTCCTTTGAGTCACTGGTCTTGCGCCCGCTGTGAGTCGGGTTGGCGGTCAGCCGAAACGCCCAGTCCTGTCCGGTGTTCAGCGAGCCGAGCAGTCCGTCGTAGTCGCGTGTCACCCACGCCTCGGTGGTGGGCCAGCCTGCCTGCTCGACGAGATGGGTGAGGTCGGGTCGGCCCGGGCTGACGACGTAGAGGTGAACGGTCGCGGGCGCCGACGCGTCGAGCCGCCACAACGTCCGGGCGCCGTCCCGTTCGTGATCGTCTGGATTGGCGAAGGCCGAGCGGACCGCGGCGTGCATGGCATGCGGCGACGAGAGCAGCTTCCGTGCGCCTCGGCGCGCCGGGTTGATCTGAAATCGGGTGAGGAACAACTTCAGCCTCCCAGCAGGCTTAACGGGTCATGCTCGGTAACGCCCGTCTGATCCGCGCGATCGTTGGTGATGTCTACGTGCCGACGCAGAATCGACCGCCAGGTGTGCTGCCGGTGCGCCGGATCAAAGCTGACCGGCTCGTCGGGCACGGTCTCGGTAATCGGCTCGCCGGGTCGGGCGTCCCTGATGATCTCCAGTCGGATCGTGCGGCCCGCCTTGCGGCGATACCAGTCCGCGGCGAGCCAGGGCCACGAGGTCAGGGCGTTGTCGAGGCTCTCATCGTGGACGCCAAGGCTGATCGGCCCGACCGGCGGGCATGAGCGGCGTCCGAGGTAGAGCGGGAACTGCGGCCGGCCCAGCGCGTCCGCCAGGCCGTGTAGCAGCTCGCTCTCGCCGCTGACGGCGGCGAGGAAGGCTGCGTCTGACAGGTAGAAGCGGTAGGTCAGTGGTGCGCTGAGACGGCCGTCGAGAGAACGAGCGGTCTGGAAGTCTCGCAGGATTTGCCCCGGCTGGTCGAGGCGTACCCCGAACTCCAGACCGAGTAGGTCGGTGAGCGGCTCAGTGCGTCGTACACCTTTGGCTGCTGCAAGCAGCCCGATGACACCGCTCTTGGTCGGCGCGACCTCGGTGCCCCGGCGGGCGAAGCGGCTGGACGACCCCCACGATTGCAGTGGGCCGGCCAGCCTGAGCAGCAGGACGCTCATGCCGGCTGGCCGAGCGCTACGGCGACGTGCTCTCCCACCCCGGTGACCAGTTCGCTAAAGCTGACCGCCTTACCGAGGTCGGCGAGCACCGCGGTCTTCTCGCCGACCTGGGTGACCCAGCTGGCGACTGGCCGCTCGCCGAAGGCATTCTCGACCGCCGCAGTGTGCTTGGCCAGGGCAACGGCGGCTAGCTCGACGCGGCCGGCGGCGTTGGTCTCACGGATGGGCGTCTCGAATGCACCGACGAGATTGATCGGCTGCGAATCGCGGAGCCTCACTAGCACGGCGTCGGGCAGCGTCCGGTGGGCGAACGTGTTCTGCTTCCCCGACGGCATGCTGCGGGCGAAGGCGACCAGGAACGCTTCGACGGCTGCACGGGTGGCTTCCGCGTCGCCGAGGGTGCGGTGCAGTGCGTCGACGTCGACCGTGGCGTATCGGTACAGGGTGGACGAGTTGAACTCGATGGTGCCGATCATGCCGGCACCGGTCTCAGCGACATCGGCCTTCCGGTCGTCGACCGCAGTGAAGTAGTCAAACTCGTTGTCGACGGCGTGCACGCTGATGGCGTGGGAGACCTGGCAGGCGGCGTCGACGTTGATGTCCGTCATGTCCGCCATCATTCGCCCGAACATCGCGATGTCGACCGAGTGGTCCGTGTTGGCCAACGCCTTGAACCGGGCCTTGTCCAGCGGAGTGCCGGTGCGCGCCGTTTCCAGCGCGGCGGCGGCAAGGTTGTCCAGCTGCTGGTGGCTGAGGAAGAGCAGGTAACCGGATTCGACGTCCTTGACCTCGCCCTTCTTCTTCTCAGCCTTGGCAAGGCCGGAAGCGACGAACACCTCGGCGGCCAGTGCGGACGCGCTCTCGTCGGACTGGCTCGGGTCGAGGGCCTTGATCCGTGTCGCGAGTGACTCGCCCACACGCTTGGTTCGCTCGCCGAGCTGAGAGCGGTCGAGCAGGTCAGCGAACGCGAGCCGGACGGCCCGCTTCCATGCCTGGCTGGATACACGTGCGCGCCGTACGCCGCCGTAGACGGCAGTCTTGGGCGAGCCGGTGTCGTCGCGATTGAGGTTGCTCGGCGGCACCGTCTGCAGGGCGTAGACGTCAATGATGGTGCGGCTCATGATGGGTACTCCTCAGAGGGCTCGGCGGTGAGGGCCTGAACGTCGATGCTCGGCTGGCTGCGGAACGACTCCCGGCCCCAGATGGCCTGGATCTGGACACGACCGCCGGGTCGGCGAAGGGTATGTAGGTCGTCGGCGAGCAGGCCGTAGTCGACGGGGACCTGGTGTTCTCGCAGCATGGTCGTGAGGCTGCGAAGGTGGTAAATGCTCTCTTGGTAGGTGCTGGCGGTGCCGAGGGCCGCGAAGCGGCGGCGCACCCCCTCCGGGCCGTTGGACTTGCGGACGAGGTCAGCCAGGGCGAGGCCCAGCCCGCGTCCGTTCACGTGCATCCGCTCCCGGCGTGACTGCTGGTGCAGCGCGTACAGGGTCACTGCGTCGTGTACCGCGTGCTCGGTGTCGGCCGCCTCGGCGTCATCGGCCGGCCGATAGCCCAGCAGGTGCTCCGGCACCTGCAGGTACCTCTCCAACGTGAAATCGAAGCCCGGAGCTCGGCCGATCCCGCGCCTTAGCCTGGCCAGGGCGCTCACCGCCTCCGGTTGCGATGCGTCGCTTAGCAGTCGCGCCTGCAGGCTCCCCACCGTACGGGCGACGTGCTCACCAAGGTCCTTGCGGCGCCGGACCCACGGCTTGCGCGCCGGCGCAGGTGGGGGGTCAATCTCCACCACGGTCATGCTGGTTCCTCCTGCCGTTGTTGCGGAGTCTCGGCTGCCATTGGCAGCGCCTTGGCCAGGCCGCGGCGGAACCACGCCTCGGCCTGCGAGCTGGAGTAGTGAACTTCTCGGCCGTTTCGGTCGACGCCCGCGCGGCCGATCCAGGCCGCTGGGCCGGTTGCGGCGACCAGTTCGTCACCGAGCCGAAGGATGGCCCGGCGCACCAGCCGCTGCCACGAGGCGCGCTCGGTCACCGGGTCACTGTCCGGACCGAGGCGCGCCAGCCAGTCGCGAAAGTTCTGGTCGAGCCGGGCGTACGCCTGCTCAGCGGCCCGCTCGGCGTCACCGCTGTCGATGTCCCGGCTACCCGCGGCGCGGGCCAAGTTGTCAGCGAGCCGACGCAGCACCTTCACCGCACTCTCGGCGTCAGCTGCGGCGTCGACGGCTGCCGTGCGCAGCTCAGAGTGTTCGACCAGCAGCAGCACATTCATGGTCAACGCGTCGCTGAACACCTCATCGACGACTGCCTGCTGGGTGCCGTAGGTAACGCTGGTGGCGCGCGGACGAACCCGAAACTCCGGCCCGACCACCCCGGTGACAGTCAGTCGGGCCAGCCACTGCACCACCATCGGCGAAAGCCGCTGTGGCGGTTCGGCGCCGGGTGGTGGCGGCGCCGGCAGCAAGGTCTGCAGACCACGCCACAGTGCCCGGCTGTGGTCATGCGGCCGCGGTAGGTAGATCGGGGTCCGTTTCTGTTCGCGCTCGCGCGGCCCGCTGCGTCCCCACACACTCATCGGTTCGAGCAGGTGCCGATCCTGCCAATCGAGTCGGTCACCGATGGCGATCATGGCGCCGGTGATGCCGCCGGCATCACCGAAGAGCCGGACGCGGCGCGCCTGCCAGGTATACAGACTGAGCAATCCGTAGGGGCCGCGGGTCGCATCGCTCTCTTCGTAGGCCGTCTGTGGCTCGCGTTCCCACACCGGCAGGTCTCGATCGTCGGCGTTCTGCCAGCCGGGCGCGACCGGCACCAGGTTGAGCAGCAGCGTTTCCCGCAGAGTCACACCCTCAAGGTGGACACCACCCAACGCCCCGAGAGATCCCACGCCGATCGGATAGCCTCGCCCGCCCTTGACCCGTGGGTCTCCGACGGCACCCGTCTTGATGCCGGATGGGTCGTACGCCTGGCAGTGCACCAACCAGCGGGCCGCCTCTGCAGGCGAGATCGACTTCATCCCTTCCCCAGCACGCGTGGTCAGGAACGGAATGCCATTGGGCACGTCAGCGATCAGCCGCTCCAGCCCGAACGTGTTGTTCTTGGCCGCCCGCAGGTCCGCGACCTGGTAGAACGGCTTTTCCGGGTGCAGCAGATTGAAGCGGTCACGGAACGCTCCGAGGTAGTCGGCGACATCCGCGACCGGGAGTTGCGGGGCATGCCACAGTGCCCGCCAAGCGCCGTCGCCGGGCGGGCCGCCTGTCGTCCGGTGCAGGACGGCGAGCGCGAGTCGCAGGATCGCGAACGACTGGGTGGGCAGCTCGCAGGCGATCATGCGGATGTCGCTGGCCTGTTCGAAGAGGCCGAGCAGTGACACTTCGCGACGCTGTCCCGCCGCGTCCAGCACCGGGATCCAGGCTTCATCTACGAGTACGAAGCCGGTTTCTTGGTTGGTACTTGTCAAGGCTGCTCACCACCGTCTAATCTCGACCAGGTCCACGAACAAAGTAAGCACACTGAGTGCCGCAAGCAAGCATGAAAGACGTCGGCTGCAACTGCCCTCGCCTTGGAGGGGTGATCCGTAAGCTCACTGGGTCGCAGCCATGCTCCCCGCGTAGGCGGGGATTTTCACCCAGCGCGGACGACATGGAGACCCCTGTGAAGGTCGTAGTGGAGATCGAAGGGGCCCACGCGGGCACAGCCGTCACCATCAACTTCAAGGACGAGCTCGCCCGCGAGCCAGGGGTTGTGTTGCCAGGCGCTCAAGTCGATCCGGCCCTCCAGGTCGGCGATAACCTCGTCGATGACGTCGGGTGCGGTCATGGCCCTTGGCATCGGGAGGGTACAGGCGGCGACGGAGCGACCCAGCCGCCAACTGGGGGTGGAAGCGGTCGGGATGACTACCCCACCGCCGTCGATCCATGGGGCGAGTCTTAGCCCGTCCGGTGTCCGTACCAGCAGCAGGACCTCAAGGGTTTCGCCGTCGGTGTCGCGGACGTAGCCTTGCGCTGCGCGGTCGTCGGCACCTGCGACGCCTCCGGAGAGCCAGCTGATCAGGGGCACCCCCGCCTCGGCCACGCTGGCGAGGCGGAAGCCATCCGCCTTCATCTCCTTGGCGGCGATTTCGTCTCGCTGCTTCGCCTCCGCCTCAGCCATTGCCGGTTGCCCCGACGGTGGCCCGAGTGGCTCGCCGCCGTAGGCGGACTGGGTGAGGGGCGCGATGTCCGACGGGATTCGTAGCGGGGCGCCGTCCAGGTGTGGCCGCAGCACCGCGGCGCTGCGCAGGAGCGTTGCCAGTTGGTAGACGCGACGCGAGCCGGCGACCGGTTGCGGCGGTTCGGTGCTCCAATCCGCACCAGTGACCCAGCACTCCGGTGTCCCGAGCCGAGCAGGGCGGCCGTCGCGGGGGTGGCGGTGTAGCCGGCCGATGCGCTGCAGCACCAGGTCGATCGGGGCCAGGTCGGTGACGAGCAGGTCGAAGTCGATGTCAAGGGACTGCTCGGCGACCTGGCTGGCAACCACGACGTGACGGTGAGGGCGGTTGCCGCTGCCCGGCGGCCCGAAGGTGTCGCGCAGCCAGCGATCTTTTGCGGCGCGGTCGACGGCCATGAACCGGGAATGCGCGACCGATACCGGAGTGTCTGGCCCGAGCACCGCCCGGAGCACGGTCGCGGTCTCCTGGACTCGTGCCACGGTGTTACGGACCACGAGCACGCAACCCCCGCCGGTCAGCCGTTCGCGCAACAGCTTCCCCAACGCAGGCAGATCGTCGTCCAGACGACGCAGTTTCACTTCAACGTTGCGCCCGGAGTCGGAGCAGCTGGTGGCTGCGGCACCCCGATCAATCGTGGAAACAGTGACGAGGGGGTATCGCAGATCGGTTCGGAGGGCGGCGTATGGGTCAACCTTCGTCTTGCCACGGTCACGCCAGGTGAGCGCGGGCAAGGGTCCGAGGCGGCCGTTGTCATACGCCGCCATGAGCTCGGCCCGTCGGTGGGCCGGAAGTGTCGCGGAGAGGACGACGACCGGGACGCCGTACGCGCCCAGCCACTCCAACGCCCGGTCCAGGAACCGCCCCATAAAGACGTCGTACGCGTGTGCCTCGTCAATGATCACTACCTTGCCGGCGAGGCCAAGGTGGCGCAGCACCAGGTGCTTGCTGCGCAGCGCCGCGAACAGCAGTTGGTCGATGGTGCCGACCACGAAGCTGGACAGCAGCGTCCGCTTCGAGCCGGCAAGCCAGCGGTGTACGCCGATGGCCGCGCCGCCGGTGTCCTCGGCGATGCCGCTCGGCAGGGACGTCATCCGCAGCTGGTCGTACTCGGGGTTGAGTGCCGCCTTGCCGTGCGCCAGCCGTACGTCACGGTCGCCTCGACCGACCCGGGTATCGGGTAGCCGGCGCAGCCAGGAGAGCATTCGGGCGAACATGGCATCGCTGGTGGCACGGGTAGGTAGCGCAAGGTAGCAGCCGGATGCTCCCGTGCGCCGCGCCAAGATCTCGACCGCCGCCAGCGCCGCCTCTGTCTTGCCCTCCCCCATCGCCGCCTCGACGATCATCATCCCGGGCGCAGGCATGGACGCAGCCAGTTCAGCAACCGTGCGCTGGACCGGGCGGGCCGCCGCGCCGGCGGGTAGCTCGAACCGCGCATCGAACAGTTCGTCAACGCTCACCGGTGGCGCAGCCGGCAGCCACGGTACGGGCAGGTCCAACAACTCCCAACCGGTCGTCAGCCGGTCGTCGTCTGCACTGTCCAGGACGTATGGGAAGAGTTCCTCGTTGCTCGCGATCCAGTCGGCGACGATGACCAGGCCGGTGAGGGCAGCCTGCATGGGCTGCGACAGCGGCACGTTTCTCCAGTCGCGAAGCCGTTCTGCTGCGCCAGACCGGTCGGCCATCCAGGTCAGGATCTCGTGCTGCACCTGCTGCCATGCCTGGTCACCGAGCAGGTACGGGCGCACCTGCGCGTCACGGAGGCCCTCATCGGTCGGCGGGGTGCCATGGTGGCCACCAACGATGACTGCGTACGGGTGTGGATCGATCCATTCTTGCTGCTGGAGCCAGTCAGCCAGGATGAGGTGCCCAGCGGTGGCATGGGGGGCGTACTTGCGGTCGGCGCGGATCAGGTCCCGGTCATATCCGAGCCCATGGTCACGCATTCGCTCAGCCAACCCGTATGCCTGGCAGGCGAAGGCAGGGGTGGCCTTGCCGATGTCGTGCACTCCCGCAATCCAGACAGTCAAGGTCCGGGCGTCCGCGTCGCCGCCGGGCATTTCGTCTGCGATACGTCGACGAACCGCAGGGCTCAGCCAGTAATCCCACAGCCTTCCGGCTACATCGGCAGTGTCAGCCAAGTGGCGCCACAGCGGCAGCCACCCGACCGTTGAAGTGCCCGTCCGGTCGGTCTTACCCCAGGCTGACCGGGCCGCGTCCCCAAGCTTCGGAGTTGCGGCAGCGATGGGGGTGTTCATGGGGCCGCCGGCAGCAGAGCGCTGGGTGTGCCGCTGTGCGACAGGTAGAGCACGTCACGAGCGCGGGTCAACGCGACGAACAGGAGGCACCGCTCTCGCTGCAGATCCTGCTTGTGCCCGTGCGGATCCTCCGTCGCCGCTGTCAACGCGTGTGGCGCCGGCAGCACCCCTGCATCCAGCCCGACAACTGCAAGGCATTGGAATTCCAAGCCTTTCATCCGATGCATGGTGGCGACGTGCACCCCGTCGACGCCTCGTTGGTCGTCGGCGACGGGAATGTGGGCGTCGCTCAAGATCTTGCTGATGGCCTTGACGAGCTGCCCAGTACGGACGGCTACGCCGATTGCATGCGGCTCTACGTCCTGCTCCAGCCAGGTCCCGATACGCTCGATGAGCGCTTCGAACTCGCTGTCGCGGTCGTCGCAGGCTACGACCTTGGGTACGCCGCCACGCGTGAGCGAGCGGTAGCCCCGCAGCGTGTCACCCTCGCCGTCCAGGCCGACAGCGGCGTCTCCGTTGAGGACCTTCACTGAGAGATCCAAGATCTCGTGGGTTGTGCGGTAATTGACGGTGAGCCGGCGGGTTCGGCCACGGACCTCAATGCCGAGCTGCGCCAGCGACACGTGGTTGTCGTAGATGCGTTGGTACGGGTCGGCGAGCAGGAACATGTCGTTCGGTCCGGGCGCGACCAGTGCGCGCAGCAGGCGCCACTGCGCCGGGTGGAGATCCTGCCCCTCGTCAACGATGACGTGTCGGTACGGGGGCGGTGACTGCCGCGCGATCGTGGCCGCGTTGTCAGCGAGCTGGGTGTGCGTGCTCATCCGCCGTTTCGTCAGGTCCCGCCTGACAGCTTCAATCGCGCTCCACACCTGCTCGCGTTGGGTTGCGCGGAGCCCTTCGCCGCGTCCCTTGCGTGGGGCGTCGCGGTAGGCCTCAAGGGTTGTTAACTGCTGGGCCAGCACCACCTGCTCCCACTCTCGCCTGAGGAAGGCGGCGCTGAAGGTCCTGACTTGGCCGGTCCGGCTCAGGTAGGTGGGACCAGCCTTGGCAGTCGCTTCCCACAGTCGATCTGTGACTTCGCCGTCGGCGACCGTGATCTTCCGGCCGCTTCGAGCAGCAATCTCGTAAGCCAGCTTGTCGACGCTGACCACATCGATACGAGCCCGCACGGCCGGGTCCGCAGTGAGTCGGTAGAGCTGCCTGCCCAAGGAGTCCGCGAGCGCGCGGGTGAATGTGGTCAGCAGCACCTTGCCGCCGCTCTCTGGCAGCCGCTCGGCGAGAAAGACCGCCCGATGCAGGCCGGTGACTGTCTTGCCGGTCCCGGCACTGCCAGTGACCAGCGCGGGACCGCTGTAGGTCTCCCGGTAGGCCACGTCGCGTTGCGTCGGGTGTAGGAACGTCCGCCAGGCATCGAAGGGGTGGGCGAGAATGGCAGCCAGCTCCACCGGACCAGAGACGAAGGCGATCCGCTCCGGAGTGCGGTGCGCTGCGGCCAAGAGATCGTCAGTGTCCACGCCCGATACGATCCGGTCAGCGAGCTCTGCCCACACCTCTGTCACGGACAGGCCACTGGCCAGCCCACGTAGGACGTCGAGCTGCACGTCAGGCAAGCGCGAGCCAAGACTCTCTAGCTGCTGGTCGGTGGCGATGACGCGCAGCAGTGGTACCAAATCCTCGTCCACGCCGAGTCGGAGGAAATCGGCGGAGGAGACGCGGTCGAACAGTCCGCCACCGCGCGATGCCGACGGTTCAGCCCGACTGAACTCCTCAATACCTACCTGGTCGCGCATCTCCAACACGCCGAGTGCCTGGTTGACGGTGAATCGGCGACTCACCGCGAAGGCGATGGCATCGTCGTGCGGCAGAACGTTGAGCAGAGCGTATTTCTGCTCTCCGAGGGCAAGCACAACACCGCGGTAGAACTGGTCGATGCGGATGGTGCGGATGTTCGGGTCTCGTGCGCCGGTCAGCTTCTCCAAATGCAGGCCAGCATGGGTGTGCTCGGCGAACCTACTGATGGCCGAGACCACGGCGTGTTGCACCCGGCGCTGCAGCCTGGCATAGGCGGGAAGGAACCCCCGCTCGATGGCCAACTCAGCCACACCACTCACCTTCCTCGTTGCCCCGGTTGGACCCGAGCGGCACCAACCACGGCATCACCGCGTGCGCCCAGGACCGGTGCAGGCGCAGGACCCAGTAGAGCACCTTGTGAACACAGCTTGCAAGAGCATTGCCGTTCTAAATATTCACCAAATCGGTTCGCGACTGGCCGCGTTGGTATCCAAGGGGTGGACGCCAGGCCCGTTATGCTGGGCCTCGTGGCGGCGGGCGCGATCCTCAGGGACCGGTACAAGCTGGGTCGATTTCCGCTGGCGCACAAGGGAATGGGCGAGGTTTGGGTAGGACAGGACACCCTGCTCAATCGTCCGGTGATCGTGAAGTTCGTCAACGCCGCCACGCCGAACATCGACGTGGTACGACGATTCCGCCGTGAGGTCCTGCTAACCGCCCGCCTCGATCACCCCGGCGTGCCCGCCATCTACGACGTTGGTGAGCAAGACGGCCGCCCGTACGCCGTCCTGCAGCAGATCCACGGAATCTCTCTGAGTGATCTCGTTGCAGAGCAAGGTCCACTCCCGATCGGCTGGGTGGCCGCCATCGGAGCTCAGATCAGCTGCGTCCTACTCGCTGCTCGACAGATGGGCCTGGTGCACAGGGACATCAAGCCGAGCAACGTCATGCTGGACAAGAGTGGGGCCGTAAAGGTGCTCGACTTCGGACTGGCTGCGGTGCCTGATGACGACCGCTACTCGCGGATCACCCAGAGCGATCAGAGTCTCGGCACGGTGGGCTACATGGCTCCCGAACAGATCCTCGGCGAGCCCACCGATCACCGCACCGACCTGTACGGCCTCGGAGCCACCCTCTTCGACCTGCTCACCGCACACCCACCATTCGAGGGGGTCACCACCACAACCACGCTGCGACATCAGCTGGACGACCTGCCTCCTCGCCCGACCCACATGCGGTCGGAGACCCCGCCCGTACTCGATGACCTGGTCTACGCGTTGCTGGCGCCCCGCCCGCAGGACCGACCAGCCACGGCCACCGAGGTCTACGCGGTACTGGCTCCACTCGCCCAGGACCTGGTGCCGATTCCGGGGTTGCTTGACGACCCCGCCGGCGCCGTACGGGCCTATGCCGCGATAGTCGGGCGAGTACCAGTCCAGTCTCGGCTCTTGGCGGCGGCGCCCTCCGAGCAGACCGAGCTCGACGTTGAACGGTCCGCCGAGCAGGCGGATCAGTTGCACGCCGCTGGCGAGTTTCGTGCTGCCGCGCGACAGTGGCGGCGGCTCGCCGAACATCAGACAGAGCGGCGGGGCGCCGACGATCCGCTGGTCTTCGAGTTCCGACTGCGTGCGGCCCGCGCGCACGTACCACTTGGCGAGCACGACCGCGCCCTGCGCCAGCTCAACCTGCTGCTTCGGGACCGCATCCACGCGGACGGATCCATGCACGCCGCCGTGCTGGACCTTCAGCAGGAGATTGAGCAGCTCAGCAAGCAACGGCCCGCTCCCCGACAGCCCTCGCCACACGAGGCAAAGTCGGATCGCTAAACCACCGAGGTAGTAGTGCCGCCTTCTGCTCCGGAAAGCGGGCACCGCGGTAGTGGAAGTTCAAGGCGCAGTTCTGCCCACGCGTTTCGGTCGTCAAGGCGCGTCGAGCCAGGCGCGAGTACATGTTGCTGTGCTTCAACCATGCCGCCTCTTCGCCGTGCCGGTCGAAGCCGCGACCACTTGCGGCATGACCGAAGACATCGTGTACCGCACGGAACATGTCGTTTTCGCTATCACTGAGGTACGGGTGCGGGTTGCTACTGGCTGCGCTGGCCCAGACCTTCAACCGGCGTTGCCATACGTCTTCGACCATGGAACCAACGTCCGTGTACGGGTCCTCGTCAACGATTCGCACCGACAGACCGAGACCACCGAAATCGGCCCTGCCCACTAGGAAGTGGTACTGCTGCACGGTCTCCCGACAGAACGCGGCGTACGAAGCGTAGGCCCGCACATCCCGGACGGGCGCAGCCATGTACGCCTCCGCAATGGCGGCGCCGACGACCGGGTCAAGGCGCACTCGCTCGTACGCATTCGGGAGAGTGGTGTCCGCGGAACCAGAGCAATACTGCCGTGCACCGTCGTGCACGTAGGTGACCGGCGGAAAGGTCGGGGACGAGGTAGTCAGCAGCGCGGGCGCGAGCAAGGGTGTTCATGGTCCTCCTTCGATAGTCGGGGTGGCGGGTCAGATCAGGTCAGCGAGCTTCTACACCTACGCGCGTTTCACGCACCTCCGGGCTCTCGTTGGGCATCGTGTGCTGCTCGCGGCGCAGCATCTCGCCGAGCACACGGATTTCCGACGCTCGACGGTTCTGGTACAGCTTTGCGAACTTTCCGACGGTCGTGCTGTGCCCACGACGCGGCATGGGGCCCTCCAGGGTGAGTCGTGAATCGAACCATTGACAAGGTAGCGCCTGTGAACACCGCGCACAAGACTCCTTTGGATGGTACCGTTCACGCGTGACTCGAGAGCCGAGGACGGCCCCCAGCGACGCCACTCTCACCGCCAGCGGCATCGCACGTCTGGCCAACGTCGGCCGGGCTGCGGTGAGTAACTGGCGTCGCCGCTACGCCGACTTCCCAGCACCCGTCGGCGGCACCCCGACCAGCCCATCCTTTGACGCAGGTGAGGTTGAGAGTTGGCTACGTCAACACGGCCGACTACATGAGGCTGGCACTGAGCAGTGGGCCTGGCGACACATCGAGAGCTACCAGCCCGGGGCGCGGATCAGTGACGCGCTCAGCATCGCCGGCGCCTACCTGCTCATCCGCTCCGATCGACCCGAGGCCCCAGACGAGAGCCTGCCTACCCCACGAAAGCTCCTCACGCACCTCCGCGCAATCGACTCCGAACTGGCCGACCTAGTCGACGACGTGCTGCCAAAGCAATGGACACCGCAGCTCACCAGCCTGTTGAGCGCGGTCGACCAACTTGGCCGGGAACGGGAGCCGGAGGTGGCCTTCGAGTACCTGCACAGCCAGTACGTCGCTTCGGCTCACTCGCTCTCCGGTCTTGCCGGCACACCTGATGGTGTCGCTGAAGTGCTGCTGAACCTCGCCGGCACCGGAGCCAGCACGTTCGATTTCACCAGCGGCACCGGATCAATCCTGCGGATGGCCGCCGACCGGGCACTGCAGGACGCCGCCGTCACCCGGTGCTATGCACAGGAGATCAATCCTCAGTACGCCCTCATCACGCTGCTGCGGCTCTGGTTTGTACACCTCCGCGCAAAACGTTCCGGACACGCAGCGCAGCCGCCCGTCGTGCACGTCGGCGACAGCCTTCTCGCCGACGCCACGCCCGACCTACGGGCCGAAGTCGTCGTGGCCAACTTCCCGTTCGGCATCCACGATTGGGGCCACGATCGCCTGGCCTACGACCCCCGCTGGACCTACGGCCTGCCACCTCGCACCGAGCCCGAACTCGCCTGGGTGCAGCACGCCCTGGCTCACCTCTCCCCCAGCGGCACCGCCGTTGTTCTCATGCCCCCGGCTGCCGCTCTACGCCCAGCAGGCCGTCGCGTCCGCGCTGAACTAGTCCGCCACGGAGCGCTCCAAGCGGTCATCGCCCTACCCGCCGGCCTGATGCCGCCGACTGGCATCGGACTGCACATTTGGGTGCTCAGACTGCCCAACCTGGGTCAGCCACACGCCGGAACCCTACTGGTTGTCGATACCACTACCGCGCCAACCACCGGCGCCATCGCCGACGTCGCGGGAGCCGCCTGGCGCGCCTACCTGTCCGACCACTACGCCCAAGAGCCCGGCGTCCACCGCGCCGTACCCGCAATCGAAGTACTCGATGACCAGGTCGACCTCACACCGCAGCGCTACCTGCCACGATCAGACGAACTCGCCACCAATCCGTCACAAATCATCGCCAGGATCAGCGACTTCGACAAACTCCTTGATGGGGTACGACGCAGCCTTCCAGCGGTGCAAGAGGTAGAGACAGCAGCCCTTCGGCTAGCTCCCCAGGCTGACATCGCTGATTTGGTCCGGTCGGGCGGCATGTCCATACACCGGGCGTTGTCCCGTAGCAGATCAGCCCACACCGTGGCTGATGGGCTGGTGCTAACTGGAGCCGACGTCCTAGCCGGCACCCCGGCCACCGGCACTGCGACCCGCGCCCCGGACGACGATGCCGGACCGGAAGTACAAGCCGGCGACATCCTCATCCCAGTCATCGGCCGCAGAATCAGTGCCCGAGTAGCTACTCCGGAGCAAGTCGGGGCCGAGCTGGGAGCCGGGCTCCAACTGCTGCGCGTCGATCCGGCCCGGTTCGATCCGTGGTTCGTCGCCGGCGTTATCTCCCGTACAGACAACCTGCGCGTCGCTGGTCGCGCCTCCAGCACCGGCAGCGGCGCCCTGCGCATCGATGTCAAGCGGCTCGCCATCCCCGTGCTGCCGCTAGACCAGCAGCAAGCCTACGGACGAGCCTTCTGCCAGCTTGTTGAGTTTCGCATCGGACTTGACCGGGCCGCAGCAACCGGGGCCGCATTGGCTCGCGAGATCGGCGACAGCCTAACCGCCGGCGCTCTCGGCCCGCGGTCCTGATGACACCGGCTACCGGGCAGCGTTCGTTCCTGGCCGCCAGCCGCTGGATCCTGAGGGAGCGTAGGGCAGCAGCACACGAAGCACTGTCCTGAAGAAATTAGACGAGATGCCCGAAGTTGATCTAAACCTGCAGGTAAATAAGATTACTTCCCGCGCACGTGAGGGCGATCCTTCCGGCGGTCTCCTCCGATTGCCGGAATGTTGTCGGGGTGGATCCCGACAACGGCGTCGCCCATCCATACCCCGACCCCGGCAACTCCACCGCCCAGCCGGCTGTGTCAGGTTGCCAACGTGGACCAGCACGGGTTGAGCAGCAACGGCGAGTACGCCGAGCAACACATCAGCATCATCGGCGAGCTGTGAGCGGCCACAACGTCAGCGGTCATGCGCCCAGGTCCGTGCCGCGCCGCCGTTGTCCTGGACCTACTGGGCAACGCTCAACGCAGCGACGACGCGGGCCGCTGGCTGCCGCAGCGACCGCCACCTCACCTCCGGTCCTGACCATCAATGGCAGTCTCAAAGCGTTCACTAATCACTGCAATAGAGCCTCACCTACTATGCTGCAGCAGGGCTAGTTGACCCTCGAGATACTCCTGCACGGAACAGAACGATCTTGCAGACCCTAGTGAATAAGAACGGCGAAGTCGATCTATAAAGCCGCAGGTCAAGAAGTGTGCTCCCCGCGCACGCGGGGGTGGTCCCGGAATTAGGGGGGTTCACAGGTCACGCACCTTGTGCTCCCCGCGCACGCGGGGGTGGTCCCTCCTGCCGGAACCGCCGGAACCGCTCCAGCTCGTGCTCCCCGCGCACGCGGGGGTGGTCCGGTCTGGAGGTTGTGCGGGCCATAGCGGAAGGTGTGCTCCCCGCGCACGCGGGGGTGGTCCATGACGGCCCGGATGGCTGAGCTGGCCTGGATCGTGCTCCCCGCGCACGCGGGGGTGGTCCCGAGGCCACCGCGCAGGACGCGATCCGCTCACGGTGCTCCCCGCGCACGCGGGGGTGGTCCCCAAGCGCAACCGTCACACGTGAGAGACAGTCCGTGCTCCCCGCGCACGCGGGGGTGGTCCCTCAGCAGACTTCAACAAGAGATGGAAGCCCTCGTGCTCCCCGCGCACGCGGGGGTGGTCCCATCATGATCTCGCGACCCAGGTTGGTCAGGTTGTGCTCCCCGCGCACGCGGGGGTGGTCCCTTAAGCCAAAGATAATCTGCGCGCCACACCGTGTGCTCCCCGCGCACGCGGGGGTGGTCCCGTGATGCTGTCCCCGATGGTGAGGATGGTGATGTGCTCCCCGCGCACGCGGGGGTGGTCCGATCAGAGTATGAGTGGACAGACGAGCGGAGACGTGCTCCCCGCGCACGCGGGGGTGGTCCCGTCAGCGAGGATCTTCCATCCGGTCTGCTCCAGTGCTCCCCGCGCACGCGGGGGTGGTCCGGCTGTCGCGATCGCCGCGCACATCCGGCCCGAGTGCTCCCCGCGCACGCGGGGGTGGTCCCTCCCCGGACTGACCGGCGCGCACCAACTCGGCGTGCTCCCCGCGCACGCGGGGGTGGTCCCGCCGATCCGGTGGCCCCGGTCCCGAGGAACGTCGTGCTCCCCGCGCACGCGGGGGTGGTCCGCTGAACTGCTTCACCCGGCGGCCCTTCAGCAGGTGCTCCCCGCGCACGCGGGGGTGGTCCCAGGCGCTCGTACTCGACGTCGATCGTGTCGGTGTGCTCCCCGCCCACGCGGGGGTGGTCCCGAGGCCCCGGCCTCCTCCTTCAGGCTGGTGAAGTGCTCCCCGCGCACGCGGGGGTGGTCCCCCGGACCCGGGCTCCGTCGAGGTACGGGGGGAGTGCTTACCGCGCACGCGGGGGTGGTCCGCCGCCCGGCCCGAGGACCGCGAGGTGCCACTCGTGCTCCCCGCGCACGCGGGGGTGGTCCCTGGCGGAGGGCCTTGTCCGTGGCCGGTCCATCGTGCTCCCCGCGCACGCGGGGGTGGTCCCTTGATGCCGCTGACCTTCACGCCGACTCCCCAGTGCTCCCCGCGCACGCGGGGGTGGTCCCGCGGCCCGGATCTCGTCAGGGCCAGTGGCTTCGTGCTCCCCGCGCACGCGGGGGTGGTCCCTCGATCACCACCGGCTCCCGCTGACCTTCGTCGTGCTCCCCGCGCACGCGGGGGTGGTCCGGTCCGGTTGACCACGGCCACACCGCCGCCGGGGTGCTCCCCGCGCACGCGGGGGTGGTCCCAGGCCACGCCGAGAGCGGCGCACCGCCACGTAGTGCTCCCCGCGCACGCGGGGGTGGTCCTACCGATCCTCGCGGGTCAGCCGGTACCCCGTGGTGCTTCCCGCGCACGCGGGGGTGGTCCCGCCACGGTGTGCATCACCCCGAAAGCGGTGCCGTGCTCCCCGCGCCCGCGGGGGTGGTCCCCCGCTGGCGGTGCCGTTCTACTACTCGTCCCCGTGCTCCCCGCGCACGCGGGGGTGGTCCGGGGCTGAGGTCTGACCCTACGGCCAATATCGTGTGCTCCCCGCGCACGCGGGGGGTGGTCCGGGGGTCGCGTCAGGATCTCCGGGGACCAGGCGGTGCTCCCCGCGCACGCGGGGGTGGTCCTCTGCAAGCACGCTGGTGCCAACCAGGTGGACCGTGCTCCCCGCGCACGCGGGGGTGGTCCGCCCCAGCCGGCCTCGGCGAGGATCCCCAGGTCGTGCTCCCCGCGCACGCGGGTCTGGTCCCTCACGATCGACTGGAACCCCGACGCTCAGTGCGTGCTCCCCGCGCACGCGGGGGTGGTCCGGGGTAGTCGGTCTGCAACATGATGTCGCCTTCCTGCTCCCCGCGCACGCGGGGGTGGTCGCACGTCGTAGCCACCCGGGGTGGGATGCACCCCGTGCTCCCCGCGCACGCGGGTGGTCCGGACCGTAAACCGTGCCCGTCATCGGCGCTCTGGGCGGCCCGGTGCTCCCCGCGCACGCGGAGGTAGTCCGTAAGCAATCCGCTGCAGCCGACTGGTGTACTGGGTACCGAAGACTGCACTCGGTGGCCTGCTCCCCGCGCAGGCGGGGGGTGGTCCGTTGAGCGCGAAGCCGAGGTGCCCATCGCAGGCCTGCTCCCCGCTGTCGACGCCGCGTGAAAAATGACCCTGTGGTTCCGGGTGGGTTCCCGGAACAGAGGGGTCAACTTTCAGTCGGCGTTGACACCCGCGCACGCGGGAGTGTCCCGACGAGCCCAAGCCGAGCCGGAGGGGCGGGAACTGCTCCCCCGCGAGCACGGGGGTGATCCCACGTTCGCCCAGTCGCGGCTAGATTGCGGTACGCCTACTCCCCACGCACGTAGCGATCCGCCTTCTCCGGAACATTGCCTGGACAGTGAGCTGTCCTCGTCGTCCTGGAGCTCGTCGGAGAGTTGCCCGGCTGATGCGGGGTGATTCGCGGGAGCAGGTCCTTGCAGTTCGAGCCGTCGTCCGCCTCACCCGTTGACTGACGAAGGTTGCGCGAGACAGCCAGTCCGTGCAGACCAAGCCAGAAGCACCCAGCATCCTGTCTGCCATCGACCCGCCCTCTGGGGAGCAGGCCGCCGCCCGGCCCGCCACGGCCCTCGGACCCCAACGCCTCGCTCGTACGCTGGCGGGCCGGGCGGCGGTCTGCTCGGCTTGCCCGGGTCGATGGCAGACAGGATGTGTTCACCGCAGCCACCCACTGAGCCGGCAGCCGCAAACGGCCCCCGGGCATCCTGGAGCCGGAGCGCCCCCGCCGGAGGCGCGGTAGCCAAAGCCCGGGCGGCGGCCGACCCCCAGTACGAACGCGTGGTGGTCCTGGTTCGCGGGAACCTTTCGGTGGTTCAACCGTATGTCGCGGATAAGAGCCTTGCCGGCGAGTGTTCGCGCTACGACCGGCGCAGCCATCGGTGATGCCTGACCTCCGTAGAACGGGCCGAGCACGGTGCATCAGGCGAGTAGGTCAGTGACGCCCTCTACGGCCGATGGACATGGGACGCGGACGGGCCTGCAAGCCCGCAGCAGGGTCGCCGTCGCTAAGGATTCAGGCTCGAACGTGGCGAGTAGGGCGTTCGCCAGCAGGCGCTCTCGTTTTAGGTAGAGGCATCGTCGAAGATTGCCTCTTTGGCGGCGCGGGCGAGTGTGGCTTGTGTGCTCGCGCGGACTCCGAGGCGGTTCATGTGGAAGATCACGTGCATCGCGATGACTCGCCGGATTCCGCGAGTGAGCTTGCCCGATTCACGGAGGGCGCGCAGTGCCTCCCCGGTGTCCTCGAAGGCGCTCAGCCAGTCGTTGGCGATGCCTCCTGCGCGAGGTGAGCCAAGCAGGAGGCGGCGGACGTCGGCGGTGAGATCAGTCCATGCTCGAAGGTCCTGAGCGGGTGCTGGACTTACCAACGGGCGGCGCTGATCAGCGATCCTGGCCCAGACGTCGCCTTGCTCGTTGATGTCGAGGCCGGCGGCGCGCATGAGCGCGGTACACAGGATGAGCGCGTGTTCCCGCCGGTCATCGGGGTCGTCGCCGAGGTAGTCCAGGAGGTGTCGGCTGTCCTGGTGGAACAGGGCGTGGGCGGCGCTCATGCCGCCGGCGCCACCGAAAGCATGGATCTCTGGCTCGTAGATGTCGCTGGTCCAGCTCATGGTGTCGGTGAGCAGTAGGTGCACCGGATCGCTGGTGGACGTGACGGGGAGATAGCGGATCCGCCACGGGCCCTTGCGGATGAACCACCACGAGGTGATGAGGCCCTCGGCCTCAGCGGCCGGTAGCACGCGGGCGAGGTGTTCGACGGCTTGCCTCTCCCGTTGCCTGGAGTCTGGGCCGGGATAGGCAACGTTCACCTGCTTCCAGGAGTTCTGTTCCATAAGTGCCGTCCAGTCGACGTTGGCGGGTTAGCAGAGGAGCAGGCAGGCGTCCCATGAGGTCTTTGTGGTTCCGGTCGCGGCCAGGGCGGCGCCGGATGTCCCGTCGAGGAAGCCGGCGAGTTTGTCAGTCGCCTCTGGTGTCTGCTGGTGGAGACGTTGCAATGGCGCGACGGGTATGGGTGTGAGGGCGTCGGCGGCGATGCGGCGCGCGGTTGCGAGCAGACCGGCGGTTCCGTGGCACAGGCCGCGGTCGGTGAGTTGACAAATCTGGGTCGGATCGTTCAGGCAGGCGACGATTGCGCTCTCGGCGAGGCGCTGGCGTGCGGTGTCGCCGAGGGCAAGGGCGGTGAGTTGTTGCGCGCGGGCGAGGCCGGGGGTGCCGTAGCACCAGGATGGCCGGAGCGGTCCGCGTTGGCTTGGGTCGCCATGGTCAAGGTCGTCGAGCGTGATGGTCTGGGGCCACCATGGCCCGGTGTTGGTGTGACGTTGCCAGGTGTCGAGCCAGTCGCAGATGCGGTTGATTGCTTGGGTGTGTCCGTCGACGGTTGTGCCGTCGCGGAGGGTGAGCGCCAGGAGTGCGAGTGGGCCCGTGATGCCGTGAGCGATGCCGTGGTTGCTGTGGCCCCCGGGGGGTCCTGCCTCGGCGCGACTGGGGCCGTGTGGGCACCACCAGCCGGGGAGTTCTCCGATGGGTTCGGTGAGTCGTACGAGGTAGGTCAGTACCTCGCGGAGGAGGTCGAGGTCCCCGATGCGACGCAGGACGACGCCAAGCCCGGTCAGGCCGCGGATGAGGTCAAATTCGGCGTACGCCGGCCGTTGTCGTTGGTCTAGGCGGCGGTGCGCGGTGTGCAGCCGGCGGCGGGTCACCGTGGCGGTCCCGGCTGCGGCGACGGCTCGGGCCCGGGTGAGCACGGGCCGGTCCGACGCGGCGAGGACAAACGCGAGCGCGGGTACGCCGTAGTAGAGGCTGGCGTTGTCGGTGGCGTTGACACCATCGGCGGTTGCCTGCTCAAGCGTGGCGTACGCCGCGTTCCATCTGCCGGTTTCAAGGTGCCAGAGGGCGATGCCGACTGCTCCGTCGGCGAGTGATTGTCCTGCGATCATGACACGCCGCGGATAAGGGTCGTCCGGGCGACGGCTCGGGCGAGGCGCAGACAGTGCTGCTCGGATGCGAGGTCGACGCCGATCATGCGGGCGTGGTGCAGGTGAAGCAAGTCGGCCAACACCTGGTCCGGGTCGAGGCCGTCTCGGTCGACGAGTGCCCGGTAGGCGGTCAACGCCGTGGTGAGCGCCGCGGTCAGGTCGTCGTCTCTGTGGCGTCGGCGAACGTGGCTGAGCTGGGTGGGGTCCAGGCGCGGACCACCTCTGTGCGGGACGTGTTCGGTTATCCAGGGTGGGCCGTCGCCGGTGAAGCCGTCGGCAATGGTGATCATGCTGGCGGCTGTGGTGGCGTGCCGGTCGCCGGTCAGGTTCGCGAGGACGACGCGTGAGTCGACGGCGAACACCGCTTCGGCTGCGGCGAGGGCGGGCCCGGTGCCGTGGCGTGTCTCGGGCCGGTAGGTGGCCAGGCTGTAGTCAGTCAGCAGGCCCTGGTCGTCGAGCCGCTCAGCCCATGCGGCAACGTCGCGGGCAACGTTGGTGAACTGATTGGCGTCATTGAGTGGGATGCGCAGCCGCAAGTGAGGTTCTGGATCGGGGTAGCGCAGGAACCACCAGCCAGCCGGCAACACCACGGGGCGCTTTGACAGGTCGGCGAGGATGTGCTCGGTTCGGCCGGTGAGGCGGGCATCCAGCCAGAGCGACTGGCCGGGACGGTGCTGCACCGTGCTGGCAGGCCGCGCCGGTCGAGGAGGCAGCTCATCGCGCGGCGGGGTGCGGGTCAGGGTGAGCAGGAGCTCGGCGGGTCTACCGTCAATCCAGCCGGCCCGTCCCGGCGCCTCGGTGAGGGTGGCGCGCCCGTGCCGGTCGAGGTGGCTACGCAACAGCGCCAGGTGGGCGGTGTCGTCCAGGTCGAGGCGTAGCCGTGCGTCATCGCTGCCAAGGAGTACGGCTGCGGGTAGCCGGTGCTGTTCACGGTGCCGCTGCCAGGTCCCCAGCCACTGCTGCCAGGTCGCACTACGCCCGGGTAGTGCCGCTGCGGTGATGATCCAGCGGGCCGCGTGCAGGATCGACCGGCCTCGCCGTACGCGTGGCAGGAACGGTAGACCGTGGCAGCGGCCCCAGTCGAACGGGACGCACGGTGCCGTCCACGCGATGGGGATCTCCGTCAGGAACCGGATGAGCGGCTGCTGGAGCGTCGGTAACAGCAGGCAGTTGAGCAGCATGGGCTCGACCGGCCGGCCTGTCGTACGCGACATGAGCCAGAGCCGCTGACCATCACCTGCGACGGCCAGGTCCGCGAGTGTCCATCGCGGATCGGGGTGGAAGTCGCCGACGGGCAGGACGGGCAGCAGCTCGGGAGCGCGGGCGAGAGCGGCCAATCGGCTGCCCAGTGGAGGGCCGGATATCTGTACCGCGTCCGCGCCGGGCAGGGTAGTCGGCAGGTTGGTGTAGACGTCCGAGAACAGCGCGAGTTCGGACGGGGTGAACAGCTGGAGAAACCGGGCCGCTGCGGTGCCTGCGTGGCGGGCGCCGCTGATGACCGTCAGCGTGAAGTCGCCTCGGTCGAGGTCCCGGAGCGTGGCTGCGGCGAGGGTGAAGTTAAATTCGGTGTGTGGGACCGGGGGCCGATCGTCGTCGCCGCGCAGTTGATCCATCAGCTCCGCGTCGAGTACCACCTCGGCGCAGTCTTGCAGGGCCGCGCGCTGGGCCAGTTCCGTGAGGAGGGTGTCGCGGGCGGTCAGTCCGGCCGGATCGCGGCGCCCCGCGCCGCGGTAGCCGGCGGGAAAGCCGAGGACCCGCAGAACATCGCGCAACGGCACGGCCGCGCCCGGACCCCATCGTTCGATGAATGCGGAATGGTAGGCGGCCCAGCCCGGTAAACGCGGTGCGACTCTGACGAGCGCTGCCGCGGCCTCGCACGCCTCCCGGACCACGGCCGGTGGCAGCGTCACCGAGCAATCGACGCGTACGTCGACCTGAACACCCTCGCCGGGATCGGGCAGGTTGATGTGTTGGCCGAGGTAGGCGGCTGGGTCAGTGGCGGTCACTGGAGGGCGGATCTCGGACACAAGGACGCCAGCGGCAACGAGTGCGGCCAAGAGCCGCTCAGCATCTGCGGTGCCGTCCGGCTGGCCCATGTTCACTCGATCGACGATCTGGGCGGTCAAGTCGGCGAACGCGATCGGCGAGCTGGCGAGTTGCACCGCCAGTCGTATCGGTTCGGTGAGGTCGATCTCCACGTCACTGATCCGGTCACCGTTGCTGTGGTGGCAGGGCAACACCCACGTCCCGCCGCGCGAATATCCGGTCGGGTTGGCCATGACCCTGACCGTGCGAAGCGTGTGCAAGTCTCGTTCCGCCCGGGCTGTGTGCTTGGCGATGAACCGGCCGTCGGGGCGCTTCATCTCCCTGTGCCCAGCGCCCCAGCGGGCTGTGGCGTGGGGGCCGAGTTGCACGGGCGCGACTCCGGCGAATCGGCCGAACGGGGTCGCGCGCGTCGTCCACCTGAGGAGGTATCGGAGTGTCGCCTCTACCGCCCGGCGCAGCCGCAGCCCGGTCACGGCTTCGTCGGTGAGTACGCGGGCGATCTGATCGGCTAGCTGTGGTGCAGCGAGGGTAACGGCGGCGGCGAACCCCGGTAGCGCCCATGCCTGCCGTAGCCAATCACGCCATTGTTCTGGCTGCTCGGCGGTCAGGTCGGGCCACGTCGGCAGTGTCAGATCGGAGGGGTAGGACGCTGCCCTGATCATGACTGCGCCCGTCGCTTGGAACATCGTGTGCTCCCAGAGCCGGTGACCTAAAGAGGGTTGGGGGCGGGACCCGACCTCGTGGGGGCCAGGCCCCGCCGTGACACCAGCTGTTACCTGCCGGTGCAGGCGCTCGACCCGGTGTTACCCGAGCCGCACCCGTCGTCGGTGGCAGTGGCGTACGCGCTCAGCGCCGGGCCGGCGTCGACCAGCCGGAGGTTGAGCTCGCCCTCCACGTATTCCTGGCCAACCTCGTGCTCATCGAGCTCCATCAGGGCTCCCTTCCTTCAATGTGAAGGCCAGGACGACGCGGCTGTGCCGCTTGTCCACGGCCGTCCCGGCCGGCAAGTCGCCGTCGGGGGTCTGCGCGGGCACGACGTGCAGCGCCGGCGCGGGACAGCCGGCGTTCACCCAGGTCCGCATCTGCTCAACCATTCGCCCTGCTGCGGCAGCCGCCGCGGAGGCGTCAGGGCCGTGGGCGTACGCACCCAGATCGAACGCGTCGCCGGTCCACCGCAGCTCCGACCGGTAGACGAACGTGCCGTCGTCGTGCAGAACGGCAGGCGTCCCGAACCGCCACGACGGCGCGACGACGCCCGACGAGATGGCCACATCCTGCGCGGTCAGCACCACGAACTCCTGTCCTGCGGCGGCGATGCGAGTCGCAAGCCACAGGTCCAGGTCAGCCAGCACGGTGGGAGGCGGCAGGCTTACTCCGGCCCATGCCTCCTGCCGGGGCGTCGCGAGCAGGCCGTCGAGGCGCTGAGAGGGAATCTGTTGGCCCTCATCGAGCCGCAGGTGGACCCCGTCGGCCACGTCGACGTACTGCACGTCGTACGCTCCGTCGCCCTGTACCGGCACGAACCCGCACTGCCGCTCGCTTACGCTGACCAGGCCGACACCGGCACGGCGTAGCGCCCACGACCGCGTCATCCCGAACGTGCGCAGCGGCACCACCAGGACACCGATGTCGGTGAGCTGCTCGCGCCACGCCGGCGGGATGTCCCACGCGCCAGCGGTGACGATGATCAGGTCGTAGCGGCGGCCGGGCTCGACCGGATGCTCGGCATCGGCGCACACGACCTTGACATCGTCGTAGCCCGCCGTCGTGAGGCACGCGATGGCCCGGCCCGTCACGTCTGGGTCGATGTCCACGGTGGTCACGGAGCCGGCCACGCCGACAAGTTCCCGCAGCAGCGAGGCGTTGTAGCCGCCGCTACCGATCTCCAGCACGTGACGGCCCTTCAGACCGCCGAGCGCATCAGCCGCCTGGCCGAGCATCTCCGCGATGAGGAACGGCGCCGACACCGAGCTGATGTTCTCCTCACCACGCCGCTTCGTGATGACCGCCCTGTTCTCGTACGCCTCCTGAACAGGAAGGCCCGGCGTGAACAGCTCGCGAGGTACCGTCCGCATCGCCGCCTCCACCTCAGGCCGCAGCGTCCAGCCCTTGTCGGCATGATCAGTCGCCAGCTGATCGACCATCGCTTGGCGCAGGCTCTCGCTGTTTATCGTCTCGACGCTCATGAACGTCCCTTCCAACGTATTCGAGCCGCTACCACTCGCGGCGGCTCCTGTGCTTGCAACGAACAACCGGGACTAGAGCACCGAGCCGGTCTCGCTGGATGGCCGACGGTCGGGAGGTGGGCCTGCGTGAAACGCACGCGCAGAGCTCACGAGTCCGACGTCATCACTGCGTGCGCTCAAGACTCTCCCAACGCGCTGCAGCTGGGAATGCCGACTTGTGGTCCGACCTTGTGGTCCGACCTTCGGTCCGACGTAACGCCGACCTGTGTAAACCTCCGCGAGAGTTCACCTACCGCTCGTCAGCGTGCCAGGCTGACCGCAAGCGCGTACGCGTCGGGGCAGTTGCCACGCAGCGTGACGGTATAGCGACATTGGCGGATCGCTGGACTACTGAGCCTTGGCGACACGGTGTATTCGCCTGCATGCGAGATGCAGCCGCAGGTAGTCAGAGGTGGATCTAAGACGCGAGGTAACGGGCGGCCCTGACACCCGGCGGCATACGTTGGCTCTACCGGAACGGCTTGCCTGGCCCGCATGATCGTGCGGAGCGACGCCACACGGCGTTACGCTGCGCCAGATGTGATCGCACTGGCTGAGGCTGTGCCTCCGGCGCGTGCAGCGCGCACGCGGCATGAGTGTCGCGCAAAGCTGCAGCGGAATGGCGGTATCGCCTCGATCCGCCGACGCCGCAGTTCGCCGCAGTGGAACAGTCGTCAACAAACTGGATTGACGCCCTGACGCTGGCCGGCAATTGTTCGAGCCGATACTTCCGCTCCGACATCGCGAGGGTACCGGTGGACGAAGAAGACTTGATCAACGCCGTGTGGATGGCTGAGGACTACTTCGTGGCGGGTAGCTACGTCGAGTTCGTCCAGTTCGACAACCGCCTCGCCGCCTTGATCTGGTTGCACCGCAGCCTTTCCCGCACCTTGACCGACGGCATTGGACGACTACGCTCATTACGCGCCTCGGGGCAGCACCTTGATCCGCGAAGGTGGGGCCACACCGACGCGGACCGGAGTTGGTTTGGTCCAGGCGAGTACGACCATGTTGTTGGTGAATCACTGGCCATCCTCGAGACCGACGCGACGTCAATCGGAGGTGGAGTGGTGATCATGTCGGCCACCGCGGCACTGGAGTCGCTGATGACTGACCTGCTTGACCAACCAGGGGACGAGCCACTGCACCGGACCGGCCTAAGGCGGAAGGCGGCCGCGTTGTCCGAACGGTGGGGGGGTCATACCGATCAAGAATCGCTTCAGGACCACATCCACTGGCTCGCTGACCGCCGCAATGCCTTCGCCCACAACCTCATCGACCATGAGGGTCCTTGGCCGCGAAGCCCGCTCCCCGGGCGCTTCGACGCCACGGAGGTGGAGGAAGCATTGCAGCGCGTCGGTCAAGCCGCCTTCATCCTGCAGGCCGGGTGCGAGACACACCGCGCGACGATCGAGGGTTGACGCGGACAGCGCATCGCGGGCGCATGATGGACGGCAGCCCATCGCTCTCTGCCGATCGAGCTTCTCGCTCGGCTGCGCTGGCCGTGTCGGGCCGAAGCACGCGACTGCCGAATGTCCAAGCCGGTAGGAGTTGCGGTCCCAGCGATGGGTCCGCTCCGGTGCCGGGTCGACGCGGGCTTGCGCTGGAACGGCACGCTGAAGCCCTTCAGCGCGCCTCCGGGGACGGATATGCCATGCGGCTTCTAATGCTTCAGCTACCTGCGCTCGTCGGGGTGCTCGTCGGCGCCGTCGCGACGTACATGACCACTGCGGCGCAGGAGAGGAGCCGCTGGCGCAGGCAACAGTCGATCCGTTGGGACGAGCGGCGGCTGGCCGCCTACTCGGACTACGCGCACGCCGTCAAGAAGGTTATCTCGATTGCGGTACGCCTCGCCGCCAAGCGTGGCGTCTATAAGGACGACTTCTGGTTTGGTGGGGAGACGAGCGAAGCTGAACTTATCGATGCGGAGGACGAGCGAACGACCAAGTGGGAAGCGGTGCTAATGCTGGGTGACGAGGCGGTAGTCGCGGCTGCGCGGGAGTGGCATCAGGTGACCTTCCGCCTCATGCGGTTGGCCGTCGGACAGTCCAGTGACTTGACGTGGCACCAGGCTGTAAAGGCTGCCGGTCAAGCACGAGGTCGGTTCTACACCGCGGTGCGCAGAGACCTCGGCGTGAAACTTGGGGAGTCATCTGAGCCTTACGAGTGGCAAATGTCCAAGTGGCTGATGAACATGCCCGAAGATCCACACAACCTCGCTGCCCATGAAACGGTCGATCCAGAGCGCCAAGTACAGTCGCTCTGATCTCGGCACGACCCGCGCTGGATGCTGCCGTCCTTGTCCATGTTCTGTTATGCCCGGTCTGCGGCATGAGCGCACGACTCGCCAACTTCGAGGGAGGCCGGTTTCGTCGGCATGGTCGACAGCGGCTGATCGCCGACTGACACTGGGCGGATGGGAGCAGAGGCCGCCGGGCAACGTGAGTCGCAACCCGCGGCGGTGCCGGGCTGGACATACGGCCGAGCGGGGCGCCTCATCTTCACCGAGGAGTCGGGTATCCCTGATCCGCCGCTGTCCAGGGCGTTGCGGAGCACTGCGGGCGACTCGCTGTTCGGCGTCGTCGTTGGCCTGGTGATCTGCCTGGCGGCGGTGGGCTTCGGGTGGGCGGAGCACGCAGGCACAGCCGCCCTGGCCGCTGCCGGGACCCCTCGGGTCCGCCGGGGATACCGCCTACGAGTGACGATCTTCTTCCTGGTGACGGCTGCGGCGTGCCTGGTAGTCGGCGTCGTTGTCGAAGACGGGCTGCGGGCGCCGTGGGACTTGTTCTTGCCGCTGGCTGTCGCCCTGTCCGTCGGCAGCCTCGCGGGGACGGCTGCCGCCTACCTGCCGTGGCGGGGTCGTCAACAGCGACGATAGAAGCGGCAACCTCGAACCCCGAGCCCGGACATCCGCCGTCGTCACGGCGGCGCACGATCCGCGGCAGATGAGTGCGCGGCACGAGTCAGGCAATCCAAAGCCGCCAGAGCAATACCAGACACTTGATGACTACCACCCGCCACACGAATGATGTGAACGGCTAGGCCTGCCGTGCCCGGATCGACGGTTGTCGTGATCGGTGATCCAGTGGCGGCGGCGAGCAGGTGACCGCCTCGCGCACATACCGGAATGCCGCGGCTACGCCGAGGCCGAAACCAGAGGTCAGCCGCGGGTAGGTTGTCGCCGTTGCATAGGTGGACCAGGACCAGCAGTGTGGCCTGACCGGCCGCGAACTTGCGCCACCGGGTGCCGATCGCCGCCCTGTGGGTAGGTAGCACGTCGGCCAGGCGAGCCAGTTATGCCGCGGGTAGCGTGATCGTGCCAGGATAGGTCACCGAGGCTCTTTGGGTAGACGGTCGGGCGTCGACAACCCGTCGCCTTACCATGAGTCTCGTCCTATACGCATATCTGACACGTCGCCGTCACAACCCGTGATCTTCAATCCGTCGGTTGGAAACGGCTCGTTATGGATAAATCATTGGACTAATGACGGTATCCTCTGCACACTAATTGGGTGCCGCAAGATTTCGAGCCTCAGGTCGTCCTCCTGACCATGGACTTAGAAGCTTCGGAGATCCTTCTGAGTCGCTCGGACGGCAAGGAAGCGCGGGTACCCCTCGCCCATCGACCTGGCCCGGCACGTTCCGCATTATCGAAGATCCACATCACGCCCGACCATCGCGGGCTGCTCGCGGTCACGACGACCGGCGCGGAGATCCTGTTCGAAGGTCCTCGGTTCGATGGCAGCGACCAACTCGCAGGCCGCCTGGTGGTCTATCTGGATCAGAACCACTGGAGTGCCGTGGCCAACGCTCTCCACTACCCGGAGAAGGTGACGTCTACGGAGCTAGCCGCTGCACACCGGCTCACCGAGCTCGTCCACGATCGACAGGTCGTGATGCCCATGTCGTCCGCACACCATCATGAGACAGCCACGCGGTTCGACTTCGACAAGCGGTACCGGCTCGGCCTGACCATGTTGCAGCTCAGCCGCGGCTGGCAGGTGCGTGATCCGTTGCAGGTGCGTCGCAACGAGTTGCGCTCAGCCTTCATCGATCGCTACGGCCTGCCGAATGATCGGGCAGACGACGCGGTCTTCTCGTTGGCGCCCAACGTTTTGTACTCGCCTTACCGCGGATGGTCTCCACCGAGGCCACCGTCGGACGTCCCTTCCGAAAACGCCTTCCAGTGGGAGGCCTTGACCGAGGCGTGCGGCCATATCAACGCCGTTCTCGACGCGGATCGGTCCGAAGACGGCCCGGACACCGGCTGGGTGGCAAAGAGTCAGCACTTTAGTGACTGGCTCGATGGCGAACCGAAAACTCGAGAACAGAAGCGCAAGGCGATCGACGCATGGCTGTTTGCCGACCTGTCAGATGAAATCGCGTATGAATCCGCCGCCTGCGGCGCCACCGTCCATCAACTGCGCGGCTGGTGCCTCCGCCATTTCGCCGCAGACCTTCGCCATGCCCCGGCGACCGGACTGTTCCGTGAGGTCCTCCAAGACCGACACTTGAACAAGGGCACACGGTGGAGGCGGAACGACCTGACTGACATGATCTATCTGTCGTGCGCGGCGGGATACGCCGACATCGTCGTAGGCGAGCGGCACCTCCGAAGTGTCCTCAATCAAGGGCTGCATCGCCTAGGCCGACCTTTGAGGGTCCACCGCCACCTCGCCGACGCTGTGACGGACATTGAGGAGCGGCTGTCGAACGGCCGGCGGGGAGCGCCAGTGGTGCGACAAGGCGGGCCGTAAGCCGGTAACGTCTTCCCAGGCTCCGGGGAGCGCGCTCGGAATGCGGCAAATCAGGTCGTCGTCGGCCTGACAGCGAGTCGCTCGTGCTGACCGACAAGGGAGCGGATCCTGAAAAGTTCCGAGGTACTTCACGAAGGCAGCGGCATGCACGTTGCCGTGAGCGCGACACCGACGGCGTAGGCCACTGGGCGCAGGAAACGTTGCCGCCGAGCATCCGAGTTGCCCGGGTGCCCCATAGAGCGGCATCATCGAGATGATCGAGGTTATGCAGCCCTCGATGCGGCTCCCTGGTGCCGCCAGCCAAATCCACTCAGTGGGAGCTCACGAGCAGATGGCGAGCGACGTCGAGAAATGGCCTATCCCAGGCAATCCCAACTATTTCGTGGGCGCACGGCACCACACCGTACCCCGTTTCTACCTTGAATACTGGGCAGACGCTGGCGGTCACATAGATGTTGTCGAGAAGCCGGGAGGTCGTCGATACAGAACCGTCCCTAAGACAGCCAGCGCCGAGACCGACTTTTACACCTTCATCGATTCTGATGGCAACCCGGCCGGCCACATGGAGCAGGCGCTAGGAGTGATCGAAGCCGACGCCTCAGCCGCAATTAGCAGAATCACGCACCCGGTCTTCGGCCAGTTTCCGCCGCCGCCCGATGACCGGTACACGATCGCCACCCTTATCGCCTTCCAGAAGGTGCGAGGTAAGCGTCAGCGCAGAGAGATCGAGACCCAGACCGACTTCTACATGAAGTCTCAGTATTCGGGGCTCGACAGCGAGGCCATTAAGAGCTTACTCGAAAGACGGGTCGGGGAAGCGAATACGGAGCAGATCGCCGAGATGGAAGAGTTTGTGGCGAATCTGCATGAATACGAGTTCGTTCCGGACCCGAACGAACACATTCGCATGATGGGCAAGCTGGCGGAGCGCATCCTCCAACACCTTATGCGCCGCCACTGGTACCTCGGCGTTTTCGAGAAGCCCATCCTCATCACCTGCGACGAGCCGGTCATGCTTCATAAGGAGAACCCTAGCCCTATCAGGGGCTACGGCTTCCTTGACGCCGACGAAGTCTGGTTTCCGCTCAACCCGTCCATGCTGCTTATCCTCGCCTTGGAACCGCACCCAATTCCGGTGCGGTTTCCTGCGTCGGCCTCAACTGCAGAGACAGTTAACGCTTACGCGACTCACAATGCATACCAAAACATTTTTCTTCATCCAAAGCAACCTGACGTCGATGCTGAGCGGCTTGTCAACACGCCGCTCTACCAAGTGACCGCCCCCGTGAACATGATTCTTCCCGATGGGCCAACAAGCCACTCAAGAACCGGACGACCGCGCGACGACGCAAACCGAAGCGGAAGTAGCGGTGAGGGCATTAAGGGAAATACTAGAAGCGGGTAGGTGCGCCTCGTCGTCCATTTGACCGCGTGGTCGGACGAACTCAACTCGGCAGATCCTGATGGCGAGCGCCAGCTCGAGCCGTCACGCTGCGTGCCGCGCGGATCGCGGCATGAAAGCGGGCCGGATCGAAGGTGGGTTGGTCACCCGTGTATGCAGCGCGGTTGGCGGCATAGCGTGAGCGTGCGAGTCCTTTCTGGCAAGGCGAATCAACGGCCGAAGACTTGATCTTGCCAATCGCTCAGGACTTGGTCACTGATGTTCGCGCCGAACTGGCGAAGCAGTTGTTGCGTGATCTGTATGCCAACTCGGCGGGGATCCTCGATTAGGCGAGCCGTTTCAAGGGTCTCGATCGCTTCCAGCGTCTGAGCGTTCACGACGTAGTTGGCGTTCAGTTCGCGGTTAGGACTGCCAGATATTAGCTGCCTACCGCCAATTTGGGCCAACGCGACAGAGATGGTGACCGTTTCGCACTCCAGCTGAGTTCCAATTCGGGCGGCAAATTCGGCCACCTCAACCGAATAGAGAAGAATGTCCCAAACGGCAACAGCTCCGGAGGCGTTTGGGACGTACGGCTTGAGGTATTGACTTTCCTCAAGGTCGGTAGCCAATGCTCGCCGATGCAGGAATTGGCCGCTCGTGCACGCACGCCACGCTTCGAGGTGCGGAACACCCCCCAGTCCTATATCTTGACCGATCCATGCACCGTGTCGCATGATCGGAGTGCGGCTATCCACGAAGGGAACGGGCCAGCCGCGAAGTCGGACGACGTTTTGCAACACATATTCTTCAAGATTGGCTGGAGATACGCGATCGCGCGCGTAAGGACCAGGCTGGATGGCAACGTCCGTATGACCCAGACGCAGTACTTGTTCTGCCACGGTCGTCGGATTGGCCCAAGCAAGCTCTGCTTCTTTTAGGAACTGCTCCCGTCCAGCTTCCTCAGCAGTCCCAGCAGTCAGGTGGACCCCAGCCACGCCGGCTCTGCGGATGAACTCTCGTACGCCCTTGGTGATTGCCAGGTCGAGCAGTTCACGCATTTCAGTTGAGGACGGAACCGGGACGGACTCTGGCTTGCCGCGTGGACGTACGTACGTCATGCCTTTCTGCAGGATGCCTGGGTAGTCCCGCCGGCACAGGTGAGGAATATCCTCGAACTCCGCAACTTCAATCGCCACCACATCGATCCCGTTGACAAGTCGTATCGGATAGAGATGGAACGCGACTGGCGGGTCGGCATAGCGAGCCAGCGCGTCGTTGACGTTGTCGAAGTTGGACCATCCGCTAAGTTGCGTGGCACTCAGGCCGGGAAACATATCGACCATGCGTGTGTCATCGATACCGACGCAGATCAACCCTCCATCTCGGAGGTTGCCGAGTGCAATCGCTGCTCGGGCAACTCTTGCGCAATAAGCCTTGTCGTCTAGGTCACCCGGGCCTTTGACCTCAAACGAACGAACTTCATGACCAAGGGCCAGGAGCTGCTGTACGTCATCGGGCGTGACCACCAGGTGAGGATACTCCGGGTCCCCCGGATCACCGAGGCCACGTGGGCGGCACGGCAGGAGCACGACCTCGTCGCAGAGCCGCAGCACGTGGTGGCCATGTTCCTCACCAAGATCGGCGATGTCAGCGCCGCACGCTTCGAAGATCCGGAGCTCGAGCAGGCTGACAGACGTAGTCGGCTGGCGGGCAGGCGGATCTGGTCGAGGGTCGGGCGAGTGTTGTGTGCCGCATGGGGGCACCGTTTGCGGACTCGTTCGCCCGCAGAGGCGGCAAGCGGCCGTGATTCGAAGAGATCTGCCATAATTGGGAGATGTCTGAGCAGGTTAGCCGCGATCATCACACCGTGCCGAAGCTATATCTGCGTGGCTTTTGCGGAAGGAAGAAGCTCGACAAAGACATCCTGCTGGCGCGGCATCGCAACGGCACGGAAGAGCGTATGCCTATCAAGAAGGCAACCGTCGAAGTGGATTTTTACGATGTTGGCGAAATCGGCCAACCGGATGATTCCCTTGAGGAATGGTTCTCGCGCTCGATCGAGAATCCGGTCGGGGAGGTCATGTACGCACTCCGAGACGGAGTCCTTCCGCCTCCGGGCCCAGGCCGGGCCACACTCGCCACTTTCGTCGCGACGCAGATGGTCCGCACGGTGGCTGTCCGCCGCACTATGCAGGAGGTGAACTCCCACGTAGGCCCGCTGATCTTCGCGAGCATGGTGCTTCAACGTGCCATCGAGATGGATCCCGCGGTGAAGGCGAGGGGGGACCTCACGGCCATGTATCACGACATTGCCAGGCGCACCCCGGAGGTCATGCGCAGGACTGACACTCCGTCGATGCTGCGGACCATGGTTCGGGAGGCGGACAGGATCAAGCGCCTCCTGCTCGATATGCACTGGCTGCTGACCTCCTCGCCGGACCCGGTGCTGGTTACAGGTGACGCTCCCGTGGTCACGGTCAGCGCAACCGGTGAACTCGACTTCTCCAGCCCGGTACTCCTCCCGGATCTACACGAGGTCCACGTGCCGATCACGCCCTCATGGTTGCTCACAATCACCCCCATTCAGCCGCTGGTCGCCACTCCGACTAACTTGACCAGTGAGCAAACCGCCCTTGTGAACCATGCGATGGTGCGCAATTGCTGGGACATGCTTTTGCGTCCGCCTATGATGCCGTGGCCGGCATATCTATTTCTCCCGCGGCAACGGGGCAGCATCAGGAAGCCTAAAATTACGGTTCGAGCAAACGAAGCCGGGTCGCCCACTCCCTTGTCCTTTCCGCCGATCGTCGATTTAGCCTTGGCGGAGGCCCTGGAAATTCTCGACGGAGATCCCGACCTGTCCCCGTGAACTGATCACTATTGCTACGCAAAATGGCCGGGAGAACGCGCTCACATCGGCAGATCAGTGCGGCGAGCCATACCGGCTGCCTCCCGGCAGTAGGCCTTGCGATCGATGCGTGATCGATGGTTCTCCTACTGAGTGCGGCGGTGACAAGCAGGTGTTCGGGTGCGGACCTTATCCGCGCTACACGTAGAGGCGTCGCATGCGGAACGTCAACGAGTCTGCATGAGCCGCGACTTCGATCGCTCGGAAACCGATCGGCACGAGGTCGGGGTGGACCACTTCCAACGCTCGAGACGGGTCAGTGCGCGGCACAGAGACGACGATCTCGTCGACGTCCTTCAGGTGCCGTCGCAGCGCGGCACCGTGCTCGTGACCGACTACTAACACGCTGCGTACGCCGCCTTCGTAGGCGGCTGATAGCCACTGCGAAAGGCCTACGTCGATGTCGGCATCGCCGGGCGGTGCGAAGTGCGCGCTAGCGTGACCTCCCGGGATGCCCTCGTCGACGGTCTTGCCCTCAAGGACGAGATCCGCGTTGGCGCGAAGGTCGAGCAGCAGCCGTTCTTCCTCCGACGATTGATGTCCACCGTCCGCTGCGAACGCCCAAGTCAGATACGGCCTACGGCGCACGGTCGCGGTCAGCCACGGCTCGAGGACAGTCAGGGCTTCGTCGCGCAACACGTCAGTCTCGACCTCGACGCCTGCGGCGGTGAGCATCGAGGCGCCACCTTCACCGCGGGACGTCGGGTCCATGACGGCGATGACCACCCGGGAGATGCCGGCGTTGATCAGCTCCTGGCGACACGCCGGCGTGACTCCGACATGGTTGCAGGGTTCAAGCGTGACGACAGCGGTACCGCCGCGAGCCGCATCTCCCGCCGCGTTGAGAGCGTGTGCTTCAGCGTGCGGCTCCCCTTTACGGCGGTGAAATCCCGCGCCCACCACCGTTCCGCCCCGGTCCAAGATCACGCACCCGACGGGCGGGTTCGGGCTCGTGGTGCCCAGCCCAAGAGCGGAGAGCGTGATGGCCTGCCGCATCGCGGACAGCTCGAGGTCTGACGCCATCAGGCAGTCTCCACAAGGTCATCTAGGAACGCACGCACGTCGGCCAAGTGGCGGTGCTCATCGACTGCGGAGCCGATCTGGCCAAGTTGGTGCAGGATCCGGCGCGATCCAGCTCGCCGAGCGATCGGTAGGGCGATATGTGCCGTGGCGGCGGCTTGCTCAGGCTGGTCAGCCGCCACATGGGCTGCCGCCTTGGTCAGCAGGGCTGCGGTGAAATCCTGGCGGTGGAGCGATGGGATCGACGGCAGCGCAGCGTCGAGCACCGTGATGGCCTCCTCGGGCCGACGTCCAATTCTCAAGCATGTGCCTCGATGAACCTCGATGTAGCCGCTTGTGCAGTAGGAGGCGTGCTCGCCTTCGGGCTTACCTGGCCTGCGGTCTGCGGCCCACTCATGCGCTTTGTCCAGGAGCTGCATGGCCTTGCGATGCTCGCCGACTGTGGCGAGCGCGTGGGCATGCTGCACGCGGAGTGCCGCGCGCACCGGACTGGGCACCTTCCTGTCCTGCAGCATTGCAGCTTCGGCCTCTTCGATAGCACGGTACGGCTTGCCGGCGATGAGCCAGTGCTGACTGCTGCGGTACGTCGCCCACGCTGTCATGGTTGGATCAGCGATCTGATCTGCCCAGTCGAGCGCCTTCCCGGTCCAGTGCTGGGCCGATGGGGCGTCGTTGAGTGAGTGGTTCAACCACGCGGCCGATTCCGCGTACTGGGCCGCCAGGCGTACGAGGCTGGGACGAAACGACGATGGCACGTCGTTGAGCAGCCGGTCGAACAGATTAAGCTGAGCTGTGACCCCGATCAGGGCGTACTGCGGTCCGAACAGTTTGTCGTTCTGGACCAGCAGATGCCACTGGGCTCGCAGCTCAAAGATCGTCTCATCCCAGCTTCCCGGCACCGGCTGCTCAATGCCGTGGTTGGCGGTAGTGGTGACGTCCGTACGCCGCGGGCTGTAGAGGTCGAGTTGGCCGTCGCTACCAGCACCGAGGACGTGCCGGAGGGCAGCGCGACGCTCTTCGCTGGGCCAACGGTGCTCGCCACGTTCGAGCTTGCCGATCCAGCGAGAGTCGACGTAGTGCGCGCTGAGGACCCTGCCGGGGTAGAGCCGATCGAGAGCGGCGTTGACGGCGTCGGCCAGCTCGCTGCGCGACAGTGATTGACCTGGCCGGCGAGGTGAGGCTAGACGCCGGCGGGCGCCACTGAGCAGGGTGTTCGGGCTGATCACCGTATCCGGGTGGCGCGGCACTACCGGTCCCGGCGCTTCTGCAGGTGAAGGCCGAGACCTTCGTCGCCGTCACCTCTGGGCTGCCGACCGAGTTCGACAACGGTATCGGGATATCGTGACACCGCCTCCCCCTTTCGCGTTCACCCGTAGCGGGCGCTTCGCTGCTGCTGATCGGCTACTCGAAACCATGCGGATTCGATGTCCAGGATGCCAACTTCGGGCCCAGAGGGCCACGGCTCCGTTGGGATCAAGCCCTCGAGCCGAAGGTCGAGCCGCACCGTATCGGGCTGCAGAGCACGCTGGGCGGTGTCAAAGGCTGAACTTGCCGGCCCGGAGGCCGCTGGTGAAGGCGCTCCAAGTGGCAGGGCGGAATTCCAGTATCGGGCCGGTGGCGTCCTTCGAGTCGCGTACGCCGACGGTGCCGTCGACGGCGTTGGCAACCTCGACGCAGTTGCCATCGTCGCTGCGGGTGGACTTTCGCCACCTCGTGTATCGCGAAGTCATGCGGAAACTCCTTTGATCGGTGACAGGTCCTGCGCCGCGACGCGGAGCAGATGAATGCTGATGTTGGGCGGAAGCGCGGCGGCCTTCAGCCGGCTGTGCAGGCTCAGATAAGGCTGGACCTCATCCGGCTCGGTGTAAATCAGATCACTCGTGAGCGTGTCGGCGGCGACAGCCAGGCAGTCCGGCGTGTCGCGATAGCGGTAGATCGAGTACGCGGACCTGGGCGCGCTGTGGCCCTTGATGGAGGCGTCGATCGGTAGCACGCGGACCGTCACGGTTGGGTGTGCAGCACAGACGGCGACGATATGCCGGAGCTGGTCGGCGACGATGTGTGGATCGGCGGCACAGCGTCGGATCGCGATCTCGTCGAGCACCACGTCGTAGCGCGGCCCATCGACGGCGAGTAGCAGTCGCTGCCGGTGCGCCCGGGCAGCCACGGCTGCGACGGGGTCGAAGGTCTCGGAGTGACGGGCAGGGTCACTCCGCAGCCGAGCATCGGCAAACGGCTTCGTCTGGAGCAGACCGGGAACCAACGCCAGGGCGTACTCCGTGATGGCTCTGGTGCCGCTCTCCAGGTCTGCGTACATGGCCTGCCTGGCACCCATGCGTTCCGCGTCCGCCATCCACCATCCCCGAGCCCAGCCGTCGGTCGCGGCGTCCATGATGGCCGTCCGCCGGATGGCACCGACTGCCAGATAGTCACAGATCACGCTGACCAGATCGATGTCGGGGCCGCGGCGCCCATTTTCTAGAGCACTGAGCTGTTGCCGTGGAAATCCGACAGCGCGCGCGAGCGGCTCCGCGGCCAGCCCGTGCTCGTTGCGCAGGCGCCTGACCTCACGTCCAAGCCATCGTCGCCGAACATATGGACTGGGTCTGGTCACCGGCGGCCTCCACGGCTTCGTCTCAAGCCGGTCGCCAGGCGACCGGCTCGTGATCTCAATGTAACCCCGGGAAACTGCGAATCGATCTTGGCGACGGTTCCCGCACAGCCGTAAACGCGCAGTTCAGGGGATGGTCGGACCGGAGGTCGGTACACGAGGTCGGACCCGAAGTCGGCATTCCCAGTCGCACAGCAATTCGTGATCGTTGACATGCAATCAGTTACTCGCCGGTGGGGCGAACCCACCAGATGGTTGTTCGATCGCCCGAGGGCCAGGCGGGGAGGTGCCTACTCCGGCGGCACCCAGTCGAGCAGGGCGCAGGGCCCGTCGCGATCCCCCACGCGGGGCGGTCCCTGCACCCGCCGGACGGGTGCGCCCCCCGGGCGGCGAGACTCCCGGCCGCGCGCCCAGCCAGTGAGGGGAGATGACGGTGACGAAACGAATCAAGTGGTTCGTCCCGGCACAGGACGGTCAGCAGTACACGCCGTTCGGCATCGACTGCGAAGGCGCGGCGACGCTGTTCGGTCACCGCGGCGGATGGAACCGGACCGGCACGGCCGGCCCGAACCAGGCCTCCCCTCAAGAGCTCGCTGCGGAAAACCATGCCTTCTGGGCCGGTCTTGATCGGGTGCCTGCCGATTGGCAGATCCGCCTCAACCCTCAGGGCGACGAGAAGCCCGCATCATGAGCGACCCCGACAATCTGCCAAGCGTGGAGCCCGGGGCGCTGCTGAGGCTCGGTCCCGATGATTGGTCTTTCGGTCGAGACCTGACCCCTGGCACGCACGTCGAAGTCGTCGTCGCCTGGCTCCGAACCGACCTCGCCCACCTCACTGAAGAGTGGATCTGGGTACGCGGCCACCGCCCCCAATGCGACTACCCCAAGGTTGATCTACACCCACCCTGTATGGAGTTGCGCGTCGGTGTCGCCGCGCTACGCCGGATCGCGCAGACGCCGTGACCGGCACTCACGAGAGCGACCGTCTCGTCGACCGTTTCGAGTCTGCCCGCCTAACGGTGCTCCAGCACGGAGCTCACCGCACCTGCTTCCACTGCAGGAAAAACGAGTGCGAGCAGCAGGCCTGGGCAGTGGAGGAGCTCACCCACCACGCCGGGGGCCGACACCTCCTCCGGCGGCTCGGGCTCCTCCCCGCCTCCGGCAACTCACCTCCGAAAGGCGAGCCGCGGTGAACAGACCACCTGGCGCAGCAGATGAACAGACCACGCCTGTCCACAACGACCCGGCAGCGCCACGTCGGCCGGTGCGAGCCATCGGTACCGCTGCCGCAGTCACCCCTCGCATCGCCGACGAGTTCTTCTATATGGCGCACGACGATCAGACCGGCCGACCCCGGCTCTTCGCCACCGCACTCGCCTCGGGCCTCGCCGCCGCGCTTCTGGCCGAGCTGTACTTCATGCGCCGGATCACGTTTGAGCACGGAAAGGTTCAAGTCCTTCGGACGATCCCGCCGAACGACTGGCTGCAACACCTCGTTCTCGACCGGTTGATCGCTCAGCCGCAGCACACCGATACCCGGACCTGGCTGACGTTTCTGGCCACCGCCGCCTACGAGCAGGTAGCCACACGCATGTGGCAGGTCGGGCTTCTCCGACAGCAGCGGGTCAGCCGGCTCTGGCGGCAGCGCACCGTCTACCTGCCGACAGACATCAACACTGCGGCCTGGTCCTGGGCACGACTGTCGCAGCGGGTGCGCACCTACCGGCAGCTCGACCACTTCGATGTCGCGCTGGCCGGCTTGGCTCTGCACACCCAGCTGGACACAGCTCTACTCGACGGCGCGCCGTACAGCGCGCAGACACACCTGCGCCAGCTGGTCAACCAATCGTGGTTACCGCTACGCGATCTCCTCGCTGACCTCAGCAGCGTCATCGGCGCCGGCGTCCTCAGCCACCGCACCACCTGACGAGTGGCACACCAGACACCCCAGGCGAAAGAGACACCATGCCCCATTCCAAACCCGACACCGTCACAGCTGTCCTGGCACGCGGCCGGCTCGGAATCCCCTCCGTGGTCTTCTTCGTGATCGCCGCGGCCGCGCCCCTCACCGTCATCGCCGGCGGAGCAACCACCGGGTACGCCGTTACCGGTGTGACAGGCATCCCCGTTTCGTACCTGGTCGTCGCCGCCGTGCTAGCCGTATTCACGGTCGGCTACGTCGCCATGTCCCGGCAGATTGTCAACGCCGGCGCGTTCTACACCTACGTCACCCGGGGACTCGGCCGCCCTCCCGGCGTCGCCGCAGCCATGGTCGCGCTACTGGCCTACAACGCCATGCAAATCGGCCTGTACGGCGGGTTCGGCGCGGTCCTCGCCCAGTTCCTGGACAGCCAGTACGGCTGGCGCATCACTTGGTGGTTGTGCGCTCTGACCGCCTGGGCCGTCGTAGCCGTTCTCGGTCTACTGCGCATCGACCTGAACGGCAAGGTCCTGGCAGTCATGCTCGTCGCCGAGTGCGCCGTCGCACTTGTCTTCGACGCGGTAATGGTCGGCCACCCCGCAAGCGGGACGATCAACTTCGACACTCTCGCCCCGTCGCACCTCTTCGCTGCCGGAATCGGCGCCGCGCTGGTCACCGCGATCACGGGTTTCGTCGGATTCGAGGGCACCGTCGTCTTCAGCGAGGAAACCAAGGACCCGCGCCGGACCGTACCGCGCGCCACGTACATCGCCCTGGTCATCACCGGTTTGCTCTACGGCCTGTCGGCGTGGGCCATGTCCGTGGCCACCGGTCCCGACAAGATCGTGGAAGCCGCCCGCTCGAACGGCACCGATTTGATCTTCAACCTCGTCGCGCCGCACCTCGGCACGAGCGTCATCACGATCGGCCGTGTCCTCTTCATCACCAGTCTGTTCGCCGCGCTGCTGTCGTTTCACCACACCGTGGCGCGGTACCTGTTCGCTCTCGGGCGTGAGCGGGTGCTCCCCGCCGCGTTGGGTCGGACCAGCCACCGCACCGGCGCACCGAAGGTCGGCTCGATCATCCAGAGCGTCGTCGCGTTGGTCGTAATCGTCGGCTACGCGGTGGCGAACGCCGACCCGATCGTGCACCTGTTTTTCCTGGTCACGGTGACCGGCGGCCTCGGCGTCCTGGCCCTGATGACGGTGACCTCTGCCGCGGTGTTCGGCTTCTTCGCCGCGATCAGACACACCGAGGGGCCCTGGCGGGCCGCCGTCGCTCCGCTGATCGCCACGGCCGCGCTGGCGGCGATCCTCGCCGTCACCGTGCAGGAGTTCGACACCCTCCTCGGCGTTCAACCGCGCTCGCCGCTGCGCTGGCTCATCCCCGCCACGTACGCCATCGTCGCCCTCGTTGGCGCGACCTGGGCACTCATCCTTCGAGCCACCAAGCCCGACGTCTACGACGCCATCGGCCTGGGCGCGCAGAGCGCAACCGCTTCCCTCCGCGGCCCCGCCGCCCGCCAGCCGGCCTGAACAGAGCTAGGAGTGATCATGACCGACATCAGCACCAGCGTGACGGTACGCCAGGCAGGCCGCGACGACGCGGCGGACTTGATTTCCATCCTCGCCGAGGCTTTCTTCGACGGACCCGTAGCCGACTGGTTGGTCCCTGACCTCAGTGACCGCCACGCCGTCTACCACCGGTACTTCGAGCTGGTCCTGAACCACGGCCTCGAGAATGGTCAGGTCGACACCACTGCAGATCTGTCCGCCGTCGCGATCTGGTACCCGCGTACCGAACCCCCGCCCAACGTTCTGGAGCACCCGGCGGTACTGGAAGCGGCCACCGGCGTGTACGCGCCGAAGTTCGCCCTCCTCGATGCGGTATTCGAGGCGTTTCACCCAAGCGAGCCACACCACTACCTCGCCTACGCCGCCGTCAGCCCAGAGCAGCAGAACCGCGGAGTCGGCGCCACTTTGCTGAGCCACCACCACCGCCAGCTCGACGCGCTCGGCATGCCCGCGTACCTGGAGGCCAGCAACCTTCGCAACCGCGAGCTGTACGTCAGACTCGGGTACCGGGCGGGCCCGCCGTTGATTCTCCCCACCACCGGGCCAACCATCTGGCGGATGTGGCGCGGGCAACCCGATGCCGCCCGGCCTGCGGGCTTCCCCGCAAGCGGATGGCTGCCACGCCGGAGTGCCCTGTGACCCCTGCGTCGACGACCTCGCTCGTACGACCCGGGCGGCCCAGCGATGTAGCGGCGATCGCCGCTCTCCTGGCTCAAAGCCTCGCCGAAGACCCGGTGGCTGAGTGGCTCGTTCCCGACCCGGCAGAGCGGCAAGCCGTCTTCCAGGGACTACTGGCAACGGAAGTTGACCACTCCATCGAGTGGGGCGACGTCGACCTGCTGTCGGACATGAACGGCGTCGCGGTGTGGCGCCGGCATCCCGTCGACGACGCGCCGGTGTTGTCCGATCACCATCTGGGCACCTTCACAAGGCGCGCGTTACCCCGATTCCAGCAGCTCAGCTCACTGGTGGACAGCTACCGATCCGATGCGCCGCATCAGTGGCTGGCATGGCTGTACGTGGCAAGAAGCCGCCGTGGTCAGGGCATTGGCGCGCAGCTGCTCGCTCGTCACCACCAGATCGTTGACCAACTCGGGTACCCGGTGGACACGGTGGTGACCAACCAGGCCGCCCGGGATTTTCTGCAGGCCAACGGCTACCTCGCGGGCCTGCCGCTGCACCTGCCGAGTGGGCCCCGACTCTGGCCACTGCGCCGCCTCGCCCGCCCGGCTGCCGTCGGCCCTACGACGTCGAGTCATACCGGTTGATCACCAGTTAACGCGGCACCAAGCCCGCATCGACGGCGTTTCCTGTGCCAGGTTCCACCTACTCAGACACCGACGAGGACTCAGAGACCTATGGTCAGATCGACCGCCATCATCCGCTGCATGGTCGTAAGCCTTCTCGGAAGCATCCTCCTCACCAGCTGCAGTTCGGGCACGCCAGTTGCGCATACGCCGAGCCCAGCCACATTGGCTCCCGAGCGTCAGCCAGATACCACGTCGAGCGTGACTTCGACCGGCCCAGACCCGGCCCCACACCAGCGCTTGACGGCCCTGGCCCAAAGCATCTCCACCACACCAACCGACGGCACCGCCGATCTGCCGTACACCTATCTGCACACCCAGATGTGGGCCCGCGCGACCAACATGATCGTTCGTACGGAGGTGCGGCGGTGGCGCCGCGACGCCGACGGCTCTGGTCAAGAGATCACCCGGCGGCTTCCCGACTTATCCGGCGTTGACCACCAGCCGGAGCGCGACGAGCGGAAACTCTTCGCGGAGACGCCCGAGACCTTGACGCGGTACCGGGTGGACACCTTGCATCCGCACCTACCCGAACCGCTGCCGACCGACGCGGCCACGCTGGCCAGTGCGCTGGCACCCCGCGAACTGGCCGCCGAGCCTGCTTACCCGCGGATACTCATCGGCGGTCTCGTCGGGCTCGCCACAAGCCAATACCTCAACCGAGAGCAACGGGCGGCAAGCCTTCGCGTCCTAGCCACAATCCCCGAGACCAAATACCTTGGAAAGACCGTTGATCTAGCCGGACGTCCCGGCCTGGGCTTCTCCGTAACCGCCGACAGCTCCACGTCGCAACTCGTGATCGACCCAAATAGCGGCGAGATCCTCGCCGCTCAGGAGCGAGTGACAGGGCAGCGGCCGGGCCTGTTCTCGTACGTCCTCATTCTCGAACGAGGCCACACCGCCAGCACCGCCACCGTCGCGTATCCCTGAGCCGCCCATCGACTGACAGACCAGCACGATCGGAGGTTGGAATGGCGGACGACACCAGACCTAGCGGCATCGAGGCCATCTCAGCGACGACCCCAAAGACCACCAGCGGTGACCACCTGCCTTGTGAAGCCTCGGACCTGCGGAACGCGCTCACCGACCGGCTACGCGACGAGAACATCATCCGTACGCCCGCCGTCGAGGCTGCGCTGCGTCGGATTCCGCGTCACCTGTTCCTTCCCGGGGTACCGCTGGAGCAGGCATATGCCGACAGCCCCGTCTACACCAAAATCGACGGCTGCGGCACCTCGATCAGCGCCGCGTCACAACCCCGGATCGTGGCCATGATGCTCGAACAACTCGGCGCCCGACCCGGCCACCGAGTCATGGAGATCGGCGCCGGCACCGGCTACAACGCCGCGCTCCTGGCGGCCATCGTCGGCGACAGCAGGCGCGTCGTCACGATCGACGTTGACGACGACCTCGTCGCCGGGGCCCGCGGACACCTCGCCGTCGCCGACCTCACCAACGTCGACGTGGTGCAAGACGACGGAGCGCTCGGCCACCCCGAGGGTGCCCCCTACGACCGGATCATCGCCACCGTTGGCGCCTACGAGACGCCGACGGCGTGGCTGGAGCAGCTCGCCTCGGGCGGACGACTCGTCGTGCCGCTGCGCCTGCGCGGGGCCGCCTCACGTTCCATCATCTTCGAGAGGGATGACGGCGGGTGGCGCGACCAGGGCAGTGAGTTGGCTGTGTTCATGCCGCTACGCGGCACCGGCGACGACGCCCGCCGGCTCGTCTCCCTCACCCCCGAGCAGGACGTGATCCTGCAGGTGCACAATGATCAGGAGGTTGATAGCGCAGCACTCGCCGGCGTACTCGGGACCGAGCGCCGCAAGATCTGGACCGAAGTGTTCTTCCCGCCGATGGTGCCGTACGAGTGGATGGACCTTTGGCTGGCCTGCCGCCTCGACAACGCCATCATGCGGATGAACGTGCAGCCCACGGCCGTCCACCGCGGCGGCGTCACCCCGATGTTCGCGTGGGGCGCGATGGCGACCACTCGCGGCGCCGACCTCGCCTACCTCACCACCAGGCCGACGCCGGCCAGGCCGGATGGCAGCAGACTGCACGAGGTGGGCGTCATCGGCCACGGACCCGACGGGCGGAGCCTCGCGTACCAGGTCAGCGAGGAGATCCGCACCTGGAACGCCACCTACCGCTCCCGCACAGTCCGCTTCGAGATTCCCGACATTCCCGCCGAAGCGGACCCCTCGGTCGGACGCTTCGTCCTCCCCCGCCCGCACCACCCCATCATCGTCACCTGGCAGTGACCAGCACCAAGCCGTGACGGCTTCTGTCTTCTTTGAGGTTGTGCGGTCTCGCAACACTGAGCACGCTCGGTGTGGTCCCCGAGATTGGATTCGGCATGCGCTTGTTCTTGCTGCAATTGCCCGCTCTCGTTGGTCTTCTCATCGGCGCCCTGGCCACCTACGTCGCGACGGCGGCACAGGAGCGAGGTCGCTGGCGCCGGCAGCAGGCAGCCCGCTGGGATGAGCGACGAATCACTGCCTACTCGGACTACGCGCACGCCGTCAAGAAGGTCATCTCGATCGCGGTACGCCTGGCCGCGAAACGGGGCGTCTACGAGGACGACCTATGGTTCGGTGGGGAAGTCAACGAGGCGGACCTACTCATGGCGGAGGAGGAACGGACGACTCGATGGGAGGCAGTGCTGATGCTGGGTGACGACGCAGTGGTCGCAGCTGCTCGACAGTGGCATCAGGTGACCTTCCGCCTCATGCGGCTGGCTTTGGGCCAGCCCAGTGACCTGACGTGGAACGAGGCAGTTCGGGCTACCGGTCAGGCGCGAGGTCGCTTCTACACCGCTGCCCGCCGGGATCTCGGTGTGAAGTTCGACGAGTCCTCCGCGCCGTACGAGTGGCAGATGTCCAAGTGGCTGATCGAGAGACCCGAGGACAAAAATACCGCCGTTGCCCGCGATCCGGTCGCCTGAATCCGCGGCGCTTTACCCAGTCGTTCAACCTCTCGGGCATCGGGCTGGCCCCATCGTCGCTGGCGTTCGCTGCCGACACGCGTGCCGTTCATCGGCGTCCGCGTGGTCAGCAAGAGTGGGCGAGCGCGTCGGCGTTCCCCCGTACCAAAAGCGCCGAGTTGGGGAGGCGTGCCGTCATGCGGCCGGGCGATCCGGCCGAGGAGCCCAGTTGCCGCCGTCCAACCAGGCATCGGCACCCACCTCGGCCTGCGGGAAGGGCGTCGTGGTGTGGTTCCGGGTGCCGAGGTCGGGACGTTCCTTACGCTCCTGCTCATCGATCTTGATCAGGTCGGACATGGCTTCGGCGTGCAGGCGCTCGGCCTCCAATAGGAAGGTGACGAATTCCTGTACCACCTTCTGCAGCGCGGCCTCCGGGTTCGAGCACGACGAGAAGAGGCCGTTGACGGCTTCGATGTAGCCCTTGAGGGCCTCGATGAGCTTGCCGATGTGCTGGTAGCCGAGGCCGGCGTACGCGTTGCGGAGGCCTTCGAGCATGCTGGCGGCCTTCTTGCCCTCCTCGGCCAGCCAGCGCGTCTGGGTCTCGAGCTGAAGCAGGTAGGCCGAGGCGCGTTCGGCGTACTGGCTGAACGCCAGTGAGGCGCTGCCTTCCCAGTAGAGCTTGAGGTTCCGCAGCTCGCCGTCCATCTCGGCGCGCAGCTCCGCGTAGGTGCCGGCGACTGAATGTAGAAGGTCGGCCCGGTTCCAGATCACCTTGGGCGCGGAGCGCCAGGCGTGGACCATCAGGTCGGTCAGTGGAAGGCGGTCGCCGGTGCCGAGCTCGATCAGGATCGCTTCCAGCTGGAGAAGCGTGTCCCGGTGCTCGTGGATGAACGTGTCGAGCTGGTCGCCCTCGCCGTTCTCGTAGTAGGTGGTCCGGCCGCCGCTGAAGCCGAGATTGTTGCCGTCGCTGCTGCCGATGGTGATTGGCTCCTCGACGACGCGGGTCTGCGGCAGCCGCTCGTTGCGGGTAGCGCCCAGCCGGTCGTTGCCGTCCGGGATGACCAACACTGGCTGGTCGTCCGGGAGTCTGCGGTCGTGCGGTTGGGACAGGATGCCAGCGCCACCCGGACGGACTCGCACGCTGTTGCCGTAGCCTTCGCCGAGCGGCAGATAGGGTCCCAGATCCCGGTTGAACACGTCGAGGTTGGTGGCGACGTCCAGCTCGGTGCCCTCGTAGTCGGCGGCGATCTGCATCAGCCCGTCGGCGATGCGCTCCATCTCGTTGCGGGCGATCGCCGCCTCGGACAATCTGCTACCCAGGGCCGTCGCCCAGTCCCGGTTGAGCTTGTCGGAGATCCCCTCGAGCGTGCCCCAGGCGGCGACCGGAATCGCACCGACGTCGCCGACGTAGCGGCGAACGGCGCTGTAGGTCACCGCGTCCTCGTAACGCTCCACTCCGAAGGCCACCAAGGCCCGCGACTCGACCCGCAGGGCCGACGTATCCGTGGTCATGCTGCGTGTCCCTCCCCCTGCGTTGGCTCGCTCGGAGTGAACAGCTCGACACCAATGGGCGAGCCGAAGTAGTCGATGCGCAGCTGGCGGTACAGCCGCCGATGATCCGCCACCGCCGCGAGCAGGGCCGTCCGAATCTCGGACGCCACTTGGTCCGGACTGCACCGGCGTAGCATTCCCGGCCGAATGTCGACCTTCAGGTCGCCGTCGTGCTCCCGGACGACCGTCACCCAACCGTTGGCGGAGACGCCTTCGGCTTTGATCCGAGCCACGTCCTCGAAATAGCGCTCCAACTTGCCCACGGCGTCCCCCTAATCCGTGGCCTTCAGCGTCATCGCCCGATCGGTGATGCGCTGGGCGCTGGTGTTGGCGTACGTGACGAGCTGCTCGACCGTAGAACCGGCGTTGCTGAAGTCCGCGAGGATATGGGCGTAACGCTTGTCGGAGGCTAGGAAGACGCCTGCGTAAACCTTGTCGTTGATCTTTGTCGAGCAGGCGCGCGCCACCTCGTATCGTGCCGCGCTCGGGTTCGGGACCTGATCGCCGTCGCACGGGCCGGTCGTGGCCGTGCTGCGGAGGAAGGCCTCGTCATTGCTCTCGATGACGCTCAGCACGACCCTGCCCTGATACGACCGATCAGCAGACGTGAAGTCGAGCTCGCAGCGGACCCGCGATCTATCAGCCTCACGCTTCGGCTCCGTACGCGTCAGGGTCCACGACCCTTCGACGACATCTGGTAGGGCTGCGGCCAGGTCACTGCACGAGGGAACTACCTCGTCGTCGCCGAACGGCCACCACCGCCAACCGCCGAGCAACCCTAGAGCCAGGATCACGGCGCCGGCCACGACGGCCAGCTTCTTCCTGCTCATCAGACCGCTCATTGACCAGGCCCTCGCTCGTACACGGAAGGCTCCCCGTCGCGTGGCGACGGTTGCAGTGCGGCCAGCGCGATCCTGGCCGCCGCCCGCACTTGCCTGGCCAGTGAGTCATCCGTGTGGCGGTGCAGGTTGTCTACCTCGACCGCGACATCACCCTGACGTGATGCGGCGATGCGAACGGATCGATCCGGCGAGTAGACATCCACATCAGGGCCGGGAGCGGGCACGTCGGGACTTGAGGGCTTTCGTGACCCGAGGGTCATCGGATCGGTCCTTTCCGGCAGTCGTTCAGTCCTACGTGACGTTCGCCCGCTCCTAACGGATCAACGGAGCTGCCGCGGGTAGCCACCAGAGGACACCTCGTCGAGCAGTTCGTCGCTCGCATCTGCCTGGACAGCGGCCTCTCGGGTACGACGGCGACGATTCCAGATCAGAAAGATCGCCAACACCAGCAGGACCACCAGTACCAGGCCGATTCCGGCGGCGATCACGAGGACCTGCTGGTCGGTGGGGCCGCCCTGATCGCCGTACTTGGTCACGTCGAAGGTGTCATCCTCGGCTGCTTGGGCGGCGCCGCTGGTCGGGGCGGACGCCGGACCGAGCAACGGGTTCACGGAGACCGCCGGCACGTCCGCCGTCAACGCGGCCACCGGATCGATCCGACCGAAGCCAAACTGCGGATCCCGGCCCGCCGGTCCGGCATCCCGCGCGGTTCGGATGATCCTGTTGATGACGTTCGCCGCGTCCAGGTCCGGATACTTCGAGCGGATCAGTGCCGCGATGCCGGAGACGATCGCGGCGGAGTCGGAGGTGCCGTCCCCCCACCCGTATCCATGGTCTGGCCCAATGTTGAGGATGCCATCACCGGGTGCTGCCACCACGGCCTCCGGCCCTCGGACCGACCCGGGCCAGAACGCTCCGCCACGGGTCGTACCCGTTACGGCTATCACGCCTGGGATGTTGGCCGGTGAGATGACTGCGCTCTCTCCCTTGGCGGTGTTGCCGGCGGAGGCCACCACGACGACATTGCGTTCGAGGGCGTACGCGATGGCTTGTTCCTCCTCCGGGGAGGCGGCGCCCGGCCCTCCGACGGACAGGTTGATCACCGTGGCACCGCCGTCGACCGCCATCCGGATGCCCTGGGCCTGCGCCTGGTCGCTAGACGGACCGTTACCCTTTTGGATTTTGATCGGCAGGATCTTGGCGTCCGGGGCAATCCCGTCCACACCGTCGGTGGCGGCGTTTGTCGCTGCGATGATGCCGGCCATGTGGGTGCCATGGCCGTCCTCATCGGCACGGCCGTCGCCGGAAGCGCCATAGCTCCGACCACCGGGAAGAACCTGCCCCTGAAGGTCCGGGTGGGTGGCGTCGACGCCACTGTCCACCACCGCGACCGTCACCCCTCGGCCGGTGGAAAGCTTGTGAGCCTGGTCGATGCGGAGTTCGTCCAGGTACCACTGTTCGGCCCGCTGGGGCGCGGCGACGGCAGGCTGGACGGCAGCATTCGTCAGAAGCACGGCCAGCAGGCCGGCCGCGACAGGCCGGAGCACGCCGACATTCACACTCATCCGCCAGTCCTCATCGCAGGATGCCCGGGGAACCGGTGTCATCGGCACGCCACGGATCGTCGTCCTCAGTCAACCACGACGAGCCGGGTCCGGATTCGTCGTGTTCGGCCTCACTGCCCCGCCCAGCGGCACCGGTGCCGCCGATCAAACCGCCGGCGCTGCCTCGCGAGCCACCCGCGCCGGCGCCATCACGACCGGCCCCGGTCGCGTTGCGTACCGCCCTGGCCGCACTGGTCACCGGCGGTACCCTGCCGTTGCCACCGCCGACCATGCCCGGGATCCCGCCCGCACTGATGCCGCCGCCGACGACAGGGCTACCTCCGGCACCAAAGCCGCCCCCACCGGTCCCGCTCGCCGAGCCGAGCCCGAGCCCACCTCCACCGCCGAGCGGACTCTGGATACCAAGCCCCAGGCTCGCCGAACCGCTGTAGCCACCGCCCGCGGTGGTTGGACCACCGGCACCGGCCAGGCTGGTTGTGCCGAGGTCGAGCTCGGACCCGGGGTCGTTGGTGCGCGAGGAGGGTGTGGTGTACGAGCTTGGACCGCCACCGGTGTGGTCGCTACCGCTACCGGCGGTGGACGGCACCGCGGCAGCCGAGTGGCTACCGCCGTAGGCGGCGTTACCACTGATGCCCGTGCTGTCGAGATTGGACCGGCCACCGAGACCTGAGCCGGAGCTGCCAGCAATGGAGCCGCTATCCAGACCGGCGGGGGTGTAACCGGCCGGGGGAGTGCGAGGTCGATATTCATCGTGACCGGTGACATCGTTCGCCCCCGGAACGACGAGTCGCGGCCGCTCGACCTCTATCGCCTTGCTCAGCGGAGCGGCCGCGCTGTTGGCCGCCTCCTGGTTGTCGCGGTACCAGTTGTTCAGGTGTGAACTGGTATCCCAGAAGCCGCCCCGCTTCTTGTCGTTGGCCTGGCCATCGGCCTTCATGGTCGCCTCCAGGCCGTCGGCCTTCTCACGGAATGCGCCATCGGCGTACGACGCCGGGTCGCTTTGGTAGTCCTTGCGCAGCGCGGCAAGAAAGGCCGAGGCGCTCTCGCCGTCCTGAGCACCATCGAGTTCTCCGCCGTTGGGCAGGCTCCACTCGTTGATGCCAAAGTCGTCCCCAAGCGGGATCGGGATGCTCGCGACCGCCTTACGGACGTCGCCCTCGATCCGCGACAACGCTCCGCTGACGTTGCTCGCGTTGGTGATCAAATCCTCGATGCTCCTGCCGATCTCGCTCAGGTGCTCCCGGTAAGCGTCTCCCCCGCTGCCCTGCCAGCCGGCGAGCATGCCGGGGAGACCATCGGTGTGTGGGCGCTCGGTGCCTGGCGCGATCGGGCCAACAAAGGACCGTCCGACCAACGCATCCCTCAGATAGCCCAGCGAGGTGAAGAGGTTGCTCCACCCCACGCTGAGGGCGCCGACTGTCTCCGAGTCCGCCGCCAGCGTCACCTCGCGAACGCAACGTTCCCATGTCCCAGTCATGACCGCTCCTCCCCGGCCATACACAGGTGGATAGGCATCCAGGTCGTTGGGCGCTGAGCGCCAGCCTCAAGTTTCATCATTGAACGCCTCCCCCGAGATCACGCGAGCTTACAGTAGTCAGACCAATCCGTTGAGCAGTGGAATATGAACGGTTAGTTAGCACGTGATCACTGTGACCGGCGGGCGGTCGGCCCGGACGGTGGGTCGACTCGGGACCAGTACGACCCAGCCACCGGCGTCCTGGGCCGCGGCGGGATCGGAAAAGCGCGGGATGAAGGGCTTCGATGTTCGCTCCTACTGTCGGCGTCCTGCCCCTGCACAAGAGCAGAGACGAGATCCCGCACGACGTCGTCTCCCCTTCTGGCGGGACGCCAGCGCTCCGCGGCGCGGAAGACGAAAGAGCCGGAAGGACGCTGCAGCACCCCGTCGTCCTTGACGAACAGATCACGGCGCTGCAGAGCAGCCGAGAGTCCTTTGTGAAGCGTGGCCGCCATGATCGGGAGCTCCGAGTTGAGGCGTGACAACTGCTCGAGCTGCCGCCCGCCCGGCCCGCCGTGGTCGCCCTTGCCGAAGGATCGAAGCCAGCGCAGGACCTCTGTCAGTTCGGCGGCAGTGTCGCGTGCTGCGCCGACCGGAGGGGTGGCACGCAGGTCAGCAGCCGCAATGGCCGCCTGACGCCAGCCGCCAATCATCGTCGGGTCGCCGCTGCTGGACAGGGCATGCACCGCCAAGCCGAGTTGAGTCCCGAGCTGCAGGTGGACACTCGTCAACTCGCTCGGGTTTTGCCACATCCAGGTTCGCGCTGCACTGACGGCTGCGACCGCGTCATCTGCGGTGCTGACGACCGGTGCGGGATTCAACGGAGGCCGAGCAACATCGAGCCCGTGCAGCCGGGGATGCCCACGGCCCGAGGCCATCAGTTCGCCGGCGACCGCGCTCAAGCGGCTACTGGTGGTCCATCTGGCGGCTTCCGCCGCCGGCCGGTAGATCTCTGTCAGATGGCCTCGCCCCTGGTCAAGCCAACCCGGCAGCGCAGTGTCGACCATGATCATGGCCGAGGTGAGCCTCGCGACATCGGCAAGACCGGATTGGACGCCACCGCCAGCTCGAACCGCGAGCCCCTCCGGAGTGCGAGGTGTCTGCCCCGGCGGAACGTGACTAGCGAGGATGTCACCGATCACGCCGACTGCATCGACAGCCCGACGCAGCGAACGCGCCGGTCCGGCGACCCTGGTGACAGGGGAGGCCGGGAACTGCCGGTCAACGATCGCAGCGGCTTGAAGCCCAACGTAGAGCTGGGTCAATTTCTGCCCATATCTAGCCAGAATGGCCGCGGCACGGGCTCGATCGGGCGCCTCCACGACCGGGCGGCCACCAACCAGCAACGCCGTCACGCGAGCTAACTGGGTGTAGATGGCAGACCTGGCAATCACGGCGGCATTGATATCGGCCGCAGCCATGGTGTGGCTCCGGCCCATCGCGGTAGACGCGGTACCTAAGGCCTGGTATGCCTCGTTGTACCACCGGCCGACGGTCATACCAGGGCCGCGACCGCGCGTCGCAGCTGTTGGGCGCCAGCGTCATGGCTGAGCCGTCGAGCCAGGTCGTCGCGATCATCGGCGGCCAGACGATCGTGGTACCGCGCGAGTTGCTCCAGCAGCGCCGACACGGCGAGGCGAGTCTCAGCGTCATCCCGGACCGGCGCCCCAGCGTCGACAACCACGTCATCGTGATCCGAGTAGAGCCTCGCTCGGACGTCAAGCAGCTCCAGGCCATAGTGATCCCAAGCAAGGTCCGTACCGGCCAGGCACTTCCACGCCTCGATCGCCAGCTGGATAGCTCCCGCGGCGGCGATGTCATCGTTACCAAGTGCAAGTCGAGCTGCTATCTCTCGGGCTGCCTCGGCATAGTTAGTGCCGTGATCTTGGTTCGAGGTCAGCATCAGGTTCATTCCAATCGTGATTTGACGTGCCGCGGTCAGGCAAAATCCGTCCGATGCGTACTGGTCGGTCTATCCGGTCCCGCTGCTCGCTGATAACAAATCTGGCAGGAGTTCGCGCAGTAGGGCGTAGGTGACCGGCGCCAGGTCTTCGGGCACCTCGGCTTCTCGCGCGCGCATCAGCTCACCCAGCAGGTTGCGCAGCTCAGCGGAATGTCCCTCCGCGTGCGCGGCTCGCATGATGTCGTGCCAGGGCCCGTCGTCACCGCGCTCCGGATCGGCCAGCCATGCTCGCTGTACGGCCCACCGCGCACCCGTGGGGTCGCCCGCGTCCAGGTGGAGCTTCGCAAGTTCGTGGGCGGTGTCGACGACAGCGGAGGTGATGTGCCCCGGATAGATGTCGGACTCGGGTAGCCAGGTGAAGGGGTTGCGAGTGCCGGTGGCGTACGCCCGGTCGGCTCCGTCCAGAGGGACACCCTGAACGAGCTCCAACGCGGCTCGTAGGTCCTTCACACCAGCAGGACCACGGCTCTCGCCACGGCTGCGCAGCCGGCGGAACAGGTGCCAGTCCAGCAGGTAACCCGGCGCCAACCGATAGAGCCGGTCGGATCCCATCTCAGGCAGCCAGGCGGTCCCGTCGGTGGTCTCCCCCAGCCACCGGCGGGCGCGGGTGATGGCCACCCGCCGGCTGGCGTCCTTGACCTGCTGATCGGGCCACAGCGCATCGGTGAGCTGCTCGGCGGATGCTCCGCGGGCACCGCGCTGAGCAAGGTAGACGATGAGTTCCGCGTGGAAGCGGCGACGCTGGTCGGGCACCGGGCCGGGCGCTTCGACTGCGACCGCCCCGAGGACGCTGATCCGGGGACGCAACCTGTCCCGCTCTCGCCAGGCTCGTAAGTCCGCATCGAGCTGCGGGTCGGCTTGGCGGCGGCGCTGGCGAATCGCTGCGGCGACCTCGCGCGGTGGGGCCGCGGCGATCGTACGGGCATGCTCGATGCGGGGCACCGCGACGATGGGGTCCGCCGCCGTCGACGTGTCACCGGCGCCGATCACTGCATCGTCGGCCGTGGGCGCCGTCGGTGTGGCCGGTTGGCTCGCAGTAATGAGGTCCAGCACTGAGCCGGCGGCGTCGGTATCTTCCGCCCACGACTCCTGCTCAGTAGCCGGCGGGGTCGGCTCGTCCATGGCGGCCCGCGCCTGCGTCATGATCTCGACGAGCGGTTCCAATTCTCGTACGGGCAATCCTGCTGCGACGCCCTCGACAAGGAGGAACGGCAGGGCGAGGCGCAGTTGGCCGCCCTCGTCAATCACGGCGGTGTTCGGGCCTGCGGCGTCGCGGGACGTCGTCGTGCTGACCACTGCGACAGCAGACCGCCCAAGCTCCCGCAACTCCTTCCCCAGCTCATCGAGCACGCCGACATCGTTCGCGTGCGGATCGGCGACAAGCAGCACCTGGGGTGCCCAGGCTTCGCCAACGTCGAATATGCGACCGGCGAACGTGTCGGCTGAACCGCTTGCACTGAGGGCAGCCCCCACTGCTGCGGCACGCCGCCGAATCCGCGTGGCAGCCTCACCGACCGACGAGACCGCTCGCACCCGGTCGGGGTTAAGCGCGACGAGCAGTTCGGTCTCCGGCGCCGGGAAGCCGGCAACGATGACCTCGACCTCGTCGGACCAAGCATTGCAGGCCAACTCGCAAGCGAGGTAGCGCAGCAGGGCGAGGGCGCGTTCCCTGTCACCGGCGATGGTGAGGCTGCCCAGACGTTCGAGGTCGATCAGGAAGTGTCGACCGGGCTGCGATGCGATGGCGACGAGAGTGGGCAGCGGGGAAAGCTGCTCGTCAACGGGCGAAATGACCGCGTCACCAGGCAGGGTCCAGTCCCTGCGATCGGCAAGCCACGGTGCGGGCGGTGGGGAGCCGGGCTCGCTGAGCACGACCGTAACCTCGCGGTCGACAATCCAAGCGGCGGCAATATCCGGCAAAGGCTGTTCCCGCTCCGCCAGCGCTGCGGCGAGGCTGCGTAGGGCGAGGTCAAGCCGGTCGACGTCCGCGGGTTGCTCAGCCACCCTCAGGGCGCGCTCCGTGGCACCACCCTGAGGATGCGGCAGCCGGCGGCGAGGTCGACGGTGCTGGCGTTGGCGGCGCCGGCGACGCAACACGGTGGCGAGCAGCAGTGCGGAGAGCAATCCTGCGCCGGCCAACGATCCCAGGACGATCGCCTCGTCGACGTCGCCGTCGTCGGCCGGGTCGCTGGGCTGGTCGGGCGGCGCGGAAGGGTCCGCAGTGACTCCGGCTGTGGTCGACGGTACGGGCGTCGTGGATGGGCTGACCGAGGCGGTTGGCGTAGCGGCAGGAGCCGCTGAGGACTCCGGCCACGGAGCTGCTGCGCCGGAATTCCCCCCACTGTCCAATGGGGGAGGCGGGGTTGGCTGATCGTCGACTTCCGGTGCGCTCGGAGCCCGTTGGTCACGGTCGGCGGCCACGAGCTGACCCTCGGCGTGGTCGACAGGGCCACGATCGCGGGCGTCGCCGGGCAGGGCGACCCGCCAGCCGCGCTCGATGTGATTCGGGAAGCGGTGGTCGCGTCGTTCGAGATCCGGGTTCATGGCTGCGATCTCGGTGTAGCGGTCGGGATCACCGAGAAAACGTTGAGCGACACCGGCTAACCAGTCGTCGCGTGCCACCTCATAGACCAACGGCGCGGCCGTTGCTGCCAGCGTCGTATTCGTCGTGGTAGTCGCTGCCCGGGAGAGGTCCACCGGGATCCGCAGCTTCCAGCCGGCGTACACCCGCGTGTTGCCTGGCTGGAGGCTTCGCCCGTCGGGTTGCGCAAGGCCGTGGTTGGCCTCAGCTAAGCGTTGCCAGGAGACGTTGTACCCCTCTGCGATGTCGAGCAGGCTCTCCCCGCGCTCCACCGAATGCTCAAGGTAACCGGTGGCGTCCGGGCCATTTACCGGTACGGCCGTGCGAGGTGCGACCTGCTCCGGGCTCGCATGCTCGGGCGCGACCGAAGGAGGGCTGGCGATGGCGGCAGGCACTGATGCCGATGCCAAAGCCGGGGCGCCGAGCGCACCGAGGATTGCGGCGACCAGCGCGGCCGCGGCACGCTGCTGCAGTCGCATGCCGGGGATGCGAGCGGTGTTGCGCGGGACCCGACCGCGCCGGCGCCCACGCAGTTGGGCAATGGTCTCCACGACCAGGGCGATCAGAAAGGTGACCCAGGTCCAGGCGGCCAGCATGACGGCGACCCAACCGATGAGCGCCAGCGTCTGCAGGAAAAGGTCTCCATCGTCCCGGCTGCTGATGGTGTGCCAGACCTGGGAGGCGGCTGCGCTCGGATCTTCGACCAGGCCGGTGAACCATGCCCTCAAACCGGGCAGCGGATTGCCGGCGGCCCAGACGAGAAGAACCGGCAGGGTGACGATCAGCGCGACCACGGCGAGGGCGCCGAGGCCGTCGAGCGCCTGCCTACCCCGACCGATCGCCGGTGCGGTCCGCGCCACGGCTACTCCTTCCTGGTCTGTCATTGAGCGATGAGGGTCGCGGTGGCCCGGCCGGTCACCGTCGTGCCCGCACCCCCACCAAACAGATCCAGCAGGATCGGGTTGTAGGTGACGTTGACGGTGACGGTCAGCTGCTGGGCGTCGTCCACGATGACGGTGCCCGTGACTCCGTCGAGATCGCCGAGGTACGCCTCAATGGCGGTGGAGGCCATCGAGGCGTCGATCTCCTTGGCACCGCCGTCGATGGCCTGCCCCACGTTGATCGCCTGTCCACCAGCCCGGGCAGCCTCAGCGGCTATGTTGTCCGCCCGTTGGTACGCGCGCACCTTGGCACCACCGTCGACAACCAGGCCGATCAAGGCGAGGAAAGCCGGCGCGAGTACGGCGAACCAGATGGTGATCCGACCGTCGTCGTTGCCGAGCCGGCGCCTGAGAGTGATCACTGCCGTGTCAGCCAACTCTTGGGTTCTTTCCGACTTTCCCCGCGTACCTGAACTGCTGACCTGGCCGTCATGGGTTTTCCCGATCCTCCATCGATGTTGACGTTTGGTCGAGATTCCTGAAGGATCGCTTCGATCTTTGAGGCATTCGGTCCTCCGGTGAACTGAGGTGCAGGCGTGGGGCTGGCGGTGGTTCGCTCGATCCGATCGCCGCGGCAGCTGGGCAGCCAGCAGGAGATCGAGGACTTCGAGCAGGAGTTGGTAGACCAGTACGCCCTCGCGATGGCGGCGGCGGGGATCACCGATCACCACATCTCCCATCAGCGGAGCACGCTGTTCGACTTCATCCGCTATCTCGGTCGTCCGGTCTGGACGGCGGAGTCGGCCGACGCCGACCGTTATCTGGTGTGGCTGCGTGCTGAGCAGCGGCAGGCACAGAGCACCTTGTTCAGCAAGGCGAGTTTTCTGCGGCAGTTCTTCGACTTCCTGGAACTGCGCTACCAGGGCGACATCCACGCGCTGACCGGGTACCTGGTCAGCCAGCCGATCGACGAGTTCAACCGGCCGAGCAAGCCGTACCACTATGTACCGCGGGTGCCGCCGGCCGAGGCGGAGGTCGAGCAACTGTTCACCGGCTGGCGGGAGTCCTTGCCACACGCGCGGAAGTTCCTGCCAGCGGCCCGGGACTATCTGGCCGCTTCGCTGTGGCGGCGGGCCGGGTTGCGCATCACCGAGACCGCGATGCTCGACATCCGGGACTGGCGGCCAGACGTCGGCGAGCTTGGCAAACTCCACGTGCGGTTTGGTAAGGGCAGCGGCGGCCGAGGGCCGAAAACGCGGCTGGTTCCGGCGATCAACGCGGTCGACGAGTTGCTGACCTGGTGGCTGACCGACGTCCGGCACCAGTTCGGAGACGACTGGGCCGACCCCGACGCACCGCTGTTGCCCAGCGAGCGCCGCGACCGGCACACCGGCCGATGCATGCGGGCAGGAGCCAACGCGCTGCGCACCGGCCTGGCCGACGCGGTCGTCCGGTGGCTGCCAACCTGGCAGGGCCGGTTGACACCGCACGGGTTGCGGCACTTCTGCGCGTCGTCGCTGTACGCGCGAGGCGTGGACCTTAAAGCCGTACAGGAGTTGCTCGGCCACTCGTGGCTGTCCACAACGACCCGGTATATCCACGTTCATGATGGCCACATCGAGCAGGCATGGGCACAGGCCAACCATCGGGTCGCCGCCCGCCTGACCGGGATCGGAGGGTGAGCCGATGCGCTGGAACCTACGGCTGAAGGCTGCCGAGCGCGGCATCTGGAAGTCCACCGAGATGCGCCGACGGCTCGCCGAGTACGGACTCGAGATCAGCGCGGGCAAGATGTCGGCGTTGTGGACCACGACACCGACCACGATCCGGCTCGACGACCTGGACGTGATCTGCACCGTCCTCGACTGCACCCCGGCCGACCTGCTGGTCCGCGAACCCGACCAGGTCGAGGCCCGCCGCACGCAGACCCGCGCCGCCCGGACGGCTGGCGACCCGACGCCCGACAGCCCGCCGCCGACGGTGACGCCCCGGTTGGGCCGCAACCGTTCCCTGCCACCGGCATGACCCCCAGGAAGCCTGGCGCTATTGCTCGACGGCGCCGCAAATGCAGCGTTTGCCGACGCGCTCCGGCGGCGATGGCCGCCGTCGAGTTCTGCTTCGCGTGCTGGCCCGGCGGGCCGGTTATCCCGCCGCCGTGCCTGCGCTGCGGCTCCCGGATCGGCTATTACACCAGCGGGTTGTGCAACCGCTGCCACAAGGACGGCGACCCGGGCGTCGACTCGTGCCGGGAATGCCAAGCGTGGGGAGCGACCCGGCACCACAACTGGCTGTGCCGCGCCTGCGTGACCTGGTGCCAGAACTACCCTGCAGTCAAGCCGTGCACCGTATGCGCGCAGCCCCGGCACGTCGGCTTCTGGGGCCGTGAGGTCTGCCGGTTGTGCTACAGGCAGGCCAGCATGCTGCGCCTTCCCGACGAAAAACTCGACCTGACCGGCGCCAACCGCCACGGACAGCAACTGTTCATCGCCGACACCTTTCAAGACGGCCGCGCCAAACGCCGGCTTGAGCCCGAGCCGGTCGCCCAGCCGCTGTCGGAGTTCGCGGTCACTGGCGACCACGAACAACTCGTGCTGTTCAGGATACGCCGCGACCTCGCGGCGCACGGCCGCGCCGGATTGCACCTGCGCGCGGACCCCGCCCGCGCCGCCGCCCTGGACAAGCTCGCCCATGACATGGCCGCCGAGCTCGGCTGGACCCCCAGGCTGCTGGAGGGCACCTGCTACGGCCTGCGGATCGTGCTCGGCATCCAGGACCGGCCGAACGCGCCGATCAACGCCAGCGACGTGACCCTGCTGCGCGACATCGACCTGCCCATCTGGCCGGTGATGAAGGTCCTCGCCATGGGCGGTGACCTGGTCGAGGACCGCACCCCAGCCCTGGACCGCTGGTTCACCCAGCAGATCGACGGCCTCCCAGAAACGATGATCACCGAACTGACCCTCTGGTACGAGATCATGAAGAACGGCAGCCCCACCCCGCCGCGGCGCCGACCCCGTTCCGAAACCACGATCAAGCTGCACCTGCGCTGGGCGTTGCCCATGCTGCGCGTCTGGGCCGCCGCCGGCCACAATTCGCTGCGGGAGATTACCCGGGAGCATGTACTCGATGCCCTGCCGCCGTCGGGGAACGCGCGCTCCACCGCAGGGCAGGGCCTCAAGTCCATCTGCCGGCTGCTCAAGGCCCGCAAGGTGCTGTTCACCGACCCCACCACCCGCGTCAAGATCGGCTACCACGAAGCCAAACAACCGCTGCCGGTCAACGTCGAGCTGCTGCGCGCCGCGTTGATGCCCGACGATCCGGCCCGCGCCGCGCTGGTCGCCCTCGTCGCGTTCCACGGCCTGCGGGCCGGGCAACTGCAACGCCTGCAACTGACCGACGTCCGCGACGGCCGGCTGCACGTCGAGGGCAGGGTCATCATCCTGGCCGAACCCGTCCGCGAGCGGCTGCGCGCCTACCTCGACATACGGCAACACCGCTGGCCCGACACCGCCAACGCGCACCTGTTCCTCACCAAACACACCGGCCGCCGCACCGAGGAATGCAGCAAACGCTGGATCTGGCTGACCATCGGCCCCGACCTGTCGATCGCCGCCATCCGCGAAGACCGCATCCTCGACGAGGCCCTCGCCACCGGCGGCGACGTTCGACGCCTGGCCGACCTGTTCGGCCTGAGCATCCAAGCTGGCACCCGCTACACCAGCGTCCTCAGCCACCCGGACCTCGACGGCAACGATCAATTCTGACCAGTAACGACGGAAATCTGTCGCCAACGGCGGACCCCCGCTGGGAAAATGCCGCACGTGCCCGTGGACCCCATCCCCGACAAAGAGCTGTCCCACCGGCCCGGCGATAGCCCGGTCACGGCCTTGCCGTTGCGGCACTCTCCCGAAACCGTTAACCGCACGGCGGTGTTCGACGTACTCAGGCTCATCTCGCAGACGCCACCTGACCTCGCCTGAGCGTCGCAGCCGAGCCCGTTCCTGCCGGGGGTGCTCGATCACCCCAACCTGCACGACCTGAAGGGATGACCAGCCACCATGACCGACACCAACCGAGAAATGCTGCGCACCACATTCGGCCAGGACGCCGAACTCTACGACCGATGCCGTCCCGGCTATCCACCCCCGCTGTTCACCGATCTCGCCACGCTCGCCGGTCTCGGCCCGCACGCTCGGGTGCTGGAGATCGGATGCGGCACCGGCCAAGCGACACTGCCCCTGGCCCAGCTCGGATGCACCGTCGTCGCGATGGACCTCAGCCCCGACATGGCCGCCGTCGCCCGCCGCAATCTCGCACAGTTCCCCAACGTCACCGTCATCACGGCGGCGTTCGAGGACTGGCAACCCTCGAACGGACCTTTCGACGCGGTGCTCTCCGCGACCGCGTTCCACTGGCTCGACCCCGACGTGCGCATGATCAAGGCAGCCGACCTGCTGCGTCCCGGCGGAGCCCTCGGCATCGTCTCGACCCACCACATCGCCGGCGGGACGAACGCCTTCTTCGCCGACGCGCAACGATGCTACGAGCGCTTCGACCCCACAACACCGCCCGGCATGCGCCTGACGACCGATGACGAGACCCCCGAAGAGGCAGCAGAGTTCGACCGATCGGAACGCTTCGGACCAGTCGAATTCCGCCGCTACCCGTGGCAACAGACCTATACGGCCCCCGAGTACCTCAACCTGCTCATGACCTACTCCGGCCACCGAGCCATGGAACCGCAGGCACGCACCGACCTGTTCGCCTGCATCACCCACCTCATCGACGACGTCTACAACGGACAGATCACCAGGCAATTCAGAACCCGGCTCGCGATCGCGCACAAGACACCGTGACTCGGCCCGGCTCCCGATCTCTGCTCGCCCCTCATCCCCAGCGGACAGCGAACTGACGGAGCCCTTCCAGGCTCGACGCACATCCCAAGTCGAGACGCCAGTTCGCGAACCGAAGCATCCGATGACGGCCAGACTGAAGGTGGACACGTCAGTTCCCGCCAATCGGGGCTTCAGAATTCGTGAACCCGAGAGCTCTGCTCCGGTACGTGTCCAGCGGGCTGGTGAAGGAAGCGGCCAGCGGCACGGTGCCGGGCATCCCGGGCAGCGCAACGTCGGAGAAGGTAGCGGTGCAGCTAACTGTGGCGGTAACGGTGGCGGGTTGGCCAACAGGAACACCGAAGCCTACGGTGGAAACGACGACGTCCACGTCGGTGCAGCTCAGCCCTTGGGCGTCGAGGGTGGAGTTGGCAGCGGCCAGCGCCTGCGCGTTCGCCTCGCTGCCGCTACGGGCCAGGGACGCCGTACGGGCGGCGTCGTAGGCCGCCGCCTCGAGCGCCTGGCGGGCGAGGTTTACCCGACCGCCGATGACGGCGCCGGCGAACAACGCCAGGATGGCCGGTGCCACCACCGCCATCTCGATGCTCGCCGAGCCGCGCTGATCGCGGATCCACCAGGTGCTCATGGCGTGGTCGGCCGTTCGACAGGTCCATGGGCGGACTTGCTGATGGTCCAGCTGAGCCCCGGCAACACCGTGATCGCCTGGCCGGTAACGGTGACTTGCACCTCGGTCGCGGTGCGGACAACGGTGACCTGCTGGCTCTCCAGGCCCGTTCCCGCTGATGACAGGAAGTTGGTGGCCCGCGACTCTCCCGCTGCCGCCGAGGACTGGTAGCCCCGGGCGGCGTTGACCCCCTGGGTCGCCGCACCCAGCGCGATGGACTGCGCAAAGAAGATCAGCCCGGTCTGAATGACGGCGAAGGTCAGCAGGATCATCGGCAGCGCGATGATGGCGAACTCCACCGGCGAGCTGCCACGATCGCTGAGCAAGGGATCTGTCTGCCCGCGTCCGGACGGGCACGGGCAGACGGTGGGCTGCTCCCGGGTCACGGCTGGGTCGGGATGAGGGCCACCCAGCCGTTGGCGACGGCGACGATCGCACCGGCGACGACCACGGCGCCGGCGACGAGGATCGCGGTGATGACGGCGGTACCGACTGGGCTGTCGCCGCGGTCAGCTTGGGTCGGATCGGTCAAGTCCTGCCAGCGAGTCGTCAGGTAGGCGACGACGCCGTGAATGGTGAGCATGGCGGGTTCCTTCCTAGAGGGTTGTGCCGGGATCAGCGGACGAACAGTCGGGCCATGAACGGGTAGCCGATGAGTACGAGGAGCACGAGGATCAGCGCGGCAGCGGGGATGTCGAGCTTGTTGGTACGCAGCTCCGCCTGGGCGAGAGCCTCGGTGCGGATCCGGTCTCGCATCGAGTCGGCGCGGGCGCGGAGCGTCTGGTGGACGTTGGCACCTTCGCTGCCGGCGGTGCGCATGATGTCCGCCAGGTCACCCAGCTCGATGACCTCGATGTCGCGGGAGAGGACTTTCAGTTCGTCCCACGGCGGTCGCAGTTGCAGTTGGGCGCTGAGCAGAGCTTCCCGGATGCGGGCGAAGACCCAGCCGTGGCAGACGCTGGCCGCACGATCCAGCGACTCCACCGGCCCATGCCCTCCAAGGACCTGATGTGCCGCGAGGTCGAGGTAGGTACACATGGCCCGGGTGAACTCCGCCCGTGCGACCGCGGCCTTGGACACGACCTCTCGGTGGGCCAGTACTGCGCCGGCCAAGGCCGCGACGACCGTCGCGCCCACGGGGATGAACACCGGGATTGGCAGAGACAGCACCGCAACGACGACGGTGATCAGGGCGGGCAGGACCAGGCAGAACAGTGCCGACAGCCCCAGGGTGAGGAAGTACTGGTCGGTGCTGCGGTCCAGCAACCGCAGGTCGCCGTACGGCACCGTGAACCGCCGCCGGAGCCAGCTGACGCCGGCCGGGATGGTGCTCGCGGCGCTCAGCGGATGAAGCCGCCGAAGCGCGGGACCGAGCGCCGGTGGAGCCGGAATCAGCTGTACGACCAGCAGAAATACCCCGAACCCAGCCATCGCGCCGGCGAGGACCATGGCAGTGACATAGCCGTTGTTCATCCTGTCGCCGCCAGAGTCTGCACCTCGACCGGTGGCAGTAGCCGTTCCCGCTTGGGCGGCAGGCTGAGCTTGCGAACCGAGGTCATCAGCACGACGTATAGGCCGGCGAGGAAGAGCAGCACGATCTGCCCGAGCATGCTGCCGTACGGCTGCAGATAGTGCGGGTTGATCACCCCGTAGCCCAGCAGCAGGATGGTCATGCCAGTGAGAAACCGAACGGCGAAGCGAGGTCCCTCGCGTTTCGCATCCACCGTCGAACGCATCTCGATCTCGGCGGCGATGGACCGGCAGATCCCGGTCAGCACCTCGTGCAGACCCTCGCCGCGGTCGGTGACGTGAAGCATGAGCGGGGCGATGACCTGGTCGGCGGTGTAGTCGTCGAGGTCGTCAGCCATCTGCTGTAGGGCGGCGATGGGGTCGGCACTGCCCTGCAGACGCGCCGCCAGGTCGCGGACCTCCTGCTCGATGCGCTGCGGCGCCGTCGCGGCGGTGGCGACGACGGCCTGCTGCAGACCGATTCCACGGGCGACGATGTCGGCCAACCGGCGAGTCCAGGCTTCCACGGCCTCCAGCCGGGCGATCGCCTGCTTCTCGGCGCGACCCGCAGCGAACAGCCACGGTATCCCGGGGACGGCAATGCCGATGATCATCCCGGCGGCCGGCCAGCCGGTCAGCAGCCAGGTCAGGGCACCAGCGCCGATCGCCGTACTCACCCTGATCTGGTGGGCGCGGTGTCCCCGGCGCGTGCGCCCGGAACCGGTCCACCAGCGGCGTGCCTGCTGCTCAAGGGCCGATGAAGGTCGGGGCGGACGGGTGGTACCCATGACGCCGAAAACACCGAGCACCGCGCCTGCCACAGCCAGCATGCCGGCAAGCACAGCGGCGAGGTCGAGCAGGCTCATGGCCGCCTCTTCAGGGTGTCAAGGCCGGCCGTCCATGCGCCGTGGTTGTGCTCCCCCTGCTGGATGTAGGCGGTCAGGTGGCGTGGGTCGTATCCGACACGCAGCAGGGGTTCGAGCAACCGCTCCGGCAGATGCCGGGGTACGGCTCGTCCGTCCGAGGCCGGGCCGAAGACCTGGGTAGTCACGAGTTGATCACCACTCATCCCGCCCACCTCAAGGACTTCTGAGACGTAGCGGTGTTTCCGGCCGCCGAGCTTGGTCTCGTCCTCGACATTGACGTACACGATGAGGTCGATGGCCCCACCGGCCATCCGCCGTGCCAGTTCGGCGGTCATCTCGGGTCCGTGCTGTAGCGCCAGCTCGATGACGCGGTCCATCACGGCTCGCGGGTGCCGAGCGTGGATGGTGCAGAGGGAGCCCTTGCTGGTAGCCATGGCCTGCAGCATCGGCACGATCTCCCGGGATCGGACCTCACCGACGATGATTCGCTGCACGGACATCCGGAGGGTCAGCGGGATCATGTCCATGATCGTGACCTCACCCGCAGGTCGACCGTCGGTGCCGCGTGATCCGTGGCCCTCGCGCGACTCGAGACTCATCGCCCATCGGTGTCGTCCGGTGGTGTGCAGACCGAGCTCGCGGGACTCCTCGAGAGTGACGAACTGCTCCCGGTCGGGGATCTCACGGGCCAGACCACGTAGCAGGGTTGTCTTGCCGGCATCGGCCAGTCCGGCGACCATGATGTTGAGGCCGGCGGCCATGGCCGCTTTGAGAAACTGGCAGATCAGGTCGTCGATGGCGCCGTACTTGTCGCGGAGATCCTCCAGGCTGACGTCCATCAGCGTGTGCCGGCGGATGGCCGCGTAGGGGCGCACCGACACCTGCATGAGCACGGTGAGGCGACTACCGTCGGGCAGCTGCATGTCCAGCCACGGTTTGGTCGACGACAGTGAGCGCTCGGTCGCTCCGGCGCGCATCGCCAGGACCTGGAACATGTCGATGAGTTCCTTGTCGGTCTCGGCGACGGGCTCGCCTACCGTGATCCGGCCGTCGGTGTGCTCGATCCGCACGTTGTCACAGCCCAGGATGTGGATGTTGACGATGTCCGGACGATCGAGCAGCTGCTGGAGACGGCCGAGGCCGAACATGTCGGCCGCGACCGCGTCGAGCAGGGCGTCTTCTTCGGCCTGCGGGATCGGTTGTCCGGCCTGGTGCAGAGCGTCGACATGCTCGCGTACCAGCCGAGCGGCGATGCGCTCCGCTTCGGCGTGCCGGTGGGCAGTGGAGACGTTAGGCGTTTCCCTGAGTGCCACGGTCAGTTCCGCGCTGACCCGGGCGCGCAGCAGTCGTACCGCCGCGTAGTCGATGCTGGGAGGCGCAGTTTGGTGTGTCGCAACGGCGGGCGGTTCGGGAGCCGGTCTGAAGGCGGCGGTGCCGTTCGTGGGCCAGCGCCGGCCGTTTGTGGCTACGCGGTCGACGGCTGCCGGCCACGTCGGACCGCTGGATTGGCGCTCCTCAGGCACGGCTACTCCCCCTCGTTGACGTGGGCGCCAGGTGAGCCCGCCGCCGTGCGATCGCATCGCGTACTGCCGGCTCCGCACTGGCGGCGGCCCGGAGCAACCGCTCGCTGCCTCGTAGTCGGCCGCCGCCGTCGCTCAACACCTCGGCGGTGCGCCGGTCGTCGGGGAGCTCGATCGCGGTGGTTAGCTGCAGGCGCTGTTCGATGTCCCGGCGGCTGTAGGGACCGTCGCCAATCACGGCCAGGGCGAGCGTTCCGGCCCCCTGGCCGTACTGAGTCAATTCCCGGCGGAGCATCTCTGCCGCGCCCGCGGCCGGCGCGATGGTCCGCAGGTTCGTCGCGCGTACCACGAGGAGTAGCAGGTCAGCGCGGAGCAGCAGCGGCCACGGCGGTGCACTGGTGGCGAGTCGGCCGCAGTCGGCGATGACGTCGTAGCTGGGTTCACGGTGCTCCAGCTGGCCGAAGAACGCGGTGATTGGCTCCCAGGTCGGTTGGATGGTTCCCGCCTGGACCGTGTCGTTGATGCCTGGCAGGACGAGCCGCTGACCCGGGTCCCTGGCATCGAGGTCGACGAGCTGATGAGGGAACGTGTCGGCGAGCTGGTCGCGGAGGGCCGCCGCGGCCAGCGGCAGGAGGCCGATGGGCGGGATCTCAAGTCTCGACAGATAGCCGCTCAGGACACTGCCGCCAGCCGGGTCGCACTCGGCCAACACGGTGCGTCCCTGCCAGGACAGGGCGCAAGCCAGTGCGGTGGTGGTGACGCCGGGCGAACCCTTGGCCGAAACCATCGCGATGATGGCCACATCAACTCCCCGGAGTCAGGGCGACGACGATTTGGCCGGCGGCCGCACGGGAAGCGATGAGCGGTCCATCACGATCGGGGACAGCGACGTTGAGGAGCGTTGTGCCTTCCTTGATCCCGGCACGCACGTCCACCACGGTCGCCATGATGCTGATCGGCGCTGCCATCGTCTGCTGCTGGCCCGAGGCTGGACCGTCGTCCGGGGTTACGACGAGCAGCACCCGAGCTCCCGGTTTCACCCTCTCGGCGGGCATGCGCTCCTGCGGCAGGCTGAGTCCCACTAACTGCTCACCCTGCCCCGGCACGGCCGTCTCGGTGAGCTGCGCCCTGGTCAGCAAGGTGCCAGGTACCAGCCCGACCGCCGCGTACATGCCGATGACCTCGTCAGCGGCGCCGGCCCTGATCGGTTTGAGTGCCGGGTCGACGGTGATGCGTACCGTGCTGAGATCGGACCGATCGATAGTCGAGCCAACCTCGACCGCGCTGCTCACTGCCAGGTACTCGGCGGTGGTGCCGACCTTGCGTAGTACCGCGGCGGCGATCAGCCCACCGGCAGCGATAAGCGCCACCGCCAACCAGACGAGTGCGGGCCGCCAGCGGCGTTGCGGTGCGACGCGGGGAACGGCGTAGGGAGCAGCGACCGGCGGGGCAGAGCGGGAGGACTTCATCGATGCACTGGTCATGACGTGATCACCTGCAGTTCGTCGATGTCGATCGTGGCGGTCGAGGACAGGTCGACGGTCTGGGAGCCGGTGGTCCCACCCCCACCACTCCACGTGACCAGCCACGAGGTAGTGGCCGTGACGGCGTATCGGCCTCCGGCCTGATTGCTGCTCGGTTGCGAGTAGCCGTCATAACCGCAGTCCGGCGACTTCCTGTTGCCGTATGAGGGCTGATAGGGGGTGCCCGGCGTGGTGCAGGTGACCGAATTGCCGTCGCCCATGCTCCAGACGATCTTTTGCGCCCTCGCGGTGGCGGTGACTGACCGTCCCGGCACTGCCGCTGTCCGCGTGATCGGGCCCCAGGTGCTGGGACTTAACGTGTTCCAGAGCCAGATCGGCAGTCCGACCAGGCCGGCCCCGTTGGTCTGCGGGGCGATCCCGATGTTCGGACCGTCGAGGTCCATCTGGGCGATGGCTCGTTGAGCGAGCTCCTGGTACGAAGGCAGAATTCCCGCGGGCGGATCCGCCGACCAGGTCGCCGGCGTCTGCGACGCGACACCGCCGTAGACGCCGCACGTCCGGATGCTCCAGTAGCCGTCGGTTCGGCCGCCCGGCGGTGGGGGGATCCGGTTGACGTAGCACGACCCGTCCCACACCCCGAGCCCATCGACCACACACGGCACGGTCTGACCCTCGTAGGTGCAGCCCCGACCGGCGCCACCACCGCTGTTGCTGTCCCCGCCGCCGTTTCCGCCGCCACCAGTGCCGGGATTCTCGACCACCCAGTAGCAGTTGCCCAACGCGTCGCAGTGCTCGTAGTCCGCATACGCAGCGCCCGGCGCCAAGAGGCTGCCGCCGATCGCCAGGGCCGCAACCAGAAGCGCCCTTCGGATCAACATGGCCTCTCCCGTTGGGCGCTGACCTCTCGGATACGCCACTGACCGTCCTCGAACAGCTCCGACTTCGCGATCACCACGTACCTTGTGGTCTGTCCCGCGCTCCGCACCGACTTGCCGGTCTTCTTGGAGACGACGTCCCATTTGCCGGTGTCGAAGCAATCTTCGACCTCGGCGGTGAAGGGCCGTCGGCTCGTGTCGACCTTGCTCACCTTGGGCGTCGAGGTGGGTTCACCAGTTGTGACGAGTCCTTGCTGGAACTTGATCAGCAGGTCCTGGCGCACAGTCAGTAGCGCGGGATCCGCCACAAAGCTGTCGAGTTTTGCGTTGTAGTCGCCCTTATTCGACGCTGTGACGTAGGCCTGGACGTAGTTCCGGTAAGCGGCAAGCGTGGACGCACTTGCACGGGCGTCCTCCGCGTCGATGCTGGGAGCCGGTTGTGAGCTGACCGGTCCTGCGCTCGGTGTGGCAGCGTCATCGTCCGAGGTGCACGCGGCCAGGTTCACGGCGAGGGCACCTATCGCAGCTGCAGTGGCGGCGCGGCTCGTGATCAGTTGTATCTGGCGCAACGGCGCATCCCCCTTTGACTATGTGTCCAGCGCATGGCCATACCGCCGGCTGCAAGGCAGGCTCTGTCGCGGGCCGGCTCGAGATGACTGGGCCAGCGCGTGGGCAGGCGCGGCAGGTGTGACGGCGCTGCAGCCGCTGTTCAGGAGCACTCTGGCAGCGGGAGATGACACTGCAGCCCCGTTGGCCACACCCGCTGCCAGAGGCTCGTAATGTTACGCACACAGCGTGTAGCCGTGTCAATGCTTGATTCCAGCATGGACCGTCGTGTAAACCTTGTGTTCCAAGTCGCGAGGAGTCCCGATGGTCGAGGCCGATGAATCAGCCGGCGAGACGTTCGCCGAACGGCTCGACTGGCTATTTCTGCATGTCACGGACCCTGCCGGGAAGCCCTACAGCATCCGTTACGTCGCGAACGAATTAACGCGTCGAGGATGCAAGATCTCCCACACCCACCTGAGCAACCTCCGCCAGGGTCGATCGCCCGACCCACGGCGATCGGTCGTCGACGCCATTGCGGCCTTCTTTGGGCAGCCGCCCACCTTCTTCGCTGAGACGTCGGAAGATCAACATGAGCACAGGCTCGCCCAGGCTCTGACCGATCCGCTTATCAAGCAGGTGGCCATGCGCCTGATAGACGCTCGGCTATCGCCAGAGGGCCATGCCGCAGTTGTGGCCATGATCGAGCAGGTGCAGCGGCTGGAGGCTGCCGCCCGCAGCCGGTCGGAGAGCACCGATCGGCAGCGCCGCTGATGACCGACGTCTTCAAACAATCAAGCCACCGACCGCCGGTCACCGCCGGCTGCGTACGGTTACAGAGCTGGTGGTGCCACGACAACCAGGCCACAGCGTGGAATGAGCAGCAGATTCGCCGATGCGACGAGGTCCTGCACAGCCTCACCATGCCAGCGACCTTCAGTGTGGGTGAGTTCTGCGCGGAACTGCAGCGGGCCCGAGGCCGACGGCTGGTTGTGAAGGCTGTCCGAACATGCCAGGCCGAGGCGCGCGCCATGTGGTGTCGCGGCGCGACGACGGATCACATCCTGATTGGATCGGCTCTGCCTCGCCTCCACCGGGACTATCTCGTCCTACACGGCATCGGCCACATGGTCTTCGCTCACGTCGGTAGTCCCGCCGTCGGCCGCGATATCAGGAGGGCGCTCCACACAGCTGACATGGCCAGCCTGCGGCGGGATCTCAAGCGCGTCGTCTACACACATCGCGAGGAACACCAAGCCGAGCTGTTCGCCACCCGGGTGCTGCAAGTGACGAATGGCTGGGTGGCGCCGAAGCCGCCGCCAGGACCCCAGACACTGCTGCTGGCACAGCTGTCCTCGGTTCTCGAGTACCACCCGGGCAGGGCAGAGCGGTGAGGCCGCCGAGATCTCGCCACGGGACCAAACCATGCCGAAGCCTGATGAACAGGGAACTCGATGCAACGTCATACCGATAGCAGCGTGAGCCACCTGCGACAGCAGGCAGCGCAGCTTCTCGCCGCGCTCAAGCTGCCTTCGACCTTCACCTTCGCTCAACTTCATGACCGGATCGAGCATCGCCGCGGACGGCAGGTTCACCTCATCCCCCGGCACCTGCCAGCCCTTGCCCCCCACGGCCTCTGGGTAGCCGGCGAATTCTCCGACTATGTCTTTTACGACGCCAATGCCGGCAAAGTGCGCCAGAGCCTCATCATCGGTCATGAATACGGGCACATGATGTTCGACGATGTCGCCATCCCGAATGATCTTGAATGTCTCGCGGCCATGCTCATGCCGTCGGTGGATCCATCCGTACCCGAGATTGCACTGGCACGTCTCGCGTATGACGAGCCGATCGAGCGCCGGGCTGAAGTCTTCGGGACGGTCGCCGTGCAACGCGCCGAGTCATGGTCCACAATTCCGACCTCCGCGACAGCTGATCCTCGAGTCTCCGCCAGGCTGGTGGCGACGCTGGAAGGCCGGGTCACCTGATGGTGAGCCTCGCTCGCGGCATCATGATCGCCGTGACGCTCATCTGCTGGGGCATGAGCCTCTACAAGTTGCGCGACCTGGCACGGGACCGAGGCAACCGCCCCCTTCGTGCACTGTGCCTTGCCCTGATCGCGATCACCATCTCGATGACCCTTCAGCCGCTCATGCCAAAGATCGACCAGCTGTTCGGGATCCCGGATATCACTCGACTGACGTCCAACTGCCTCTCACTGATGTGCGCCACGGCGGCGCAGGCATTCCTTCTCTACATGACCAGCGGCGACGTCAGCACCCAGCGGCGGGTACGGCGGCGGACCATCGCCCTGGCGCTCACCATCACTGTCATGATCGTGATGTTTGTCGTGACACTCTCGGACGGCAGTCGCTCAGATCCGCGCGTTCGCCCCGCCGAGTACTACGGCGAGCCGTCCCACCCTCCATTCCACATCGTGTACCTGGCCTACCTGTTCGTGTACCTGGCCTACCTGGGCTGGTCACTGACGCAGGTGGTGGTCTTGGCAAACCGTTACGCTCGCATCGCCCATCGGCCGCTGTTGCGCTTCGGCCTCCGGATGATCACGGTTGGCTCGCTCTGGGGGCTCGCATACGTGGCAGCCAAGCTCGTAGCCGTTGCCTTGGGAAACAGGTCCCCAGACTGGGCCCTGATCACGGATGCGGTGGTGGTACTGACGTTCAGCACGTCGATCCTGCTGGTCCTAATCGGGTCCACAATTCCGTCCTGGGGTCCTCGCGTGGGCCTGGACCGGCTGTGGGTGGGGGCCGCCGCGTTTCGGGACTACTACCGGCTCTATCCTTTATGGACGCAAATCCATGCCGTACTGCCTGAAATCGCGCTGCTTCCATCGCCGTCGGGCGTCCGCGGCGCACTATCGATCGCCCGGGACGCTTCCCTGCGACGGGTCAGGATCACCGTGGAGATTCTCGACGGCTATGCCACCCTGCGGCCGTGGATGTCGACGGCAGTCCTCGCGCAGGCGCAGAGCGCCGCTCAGGAAGGCGGCCTCGTCGGTGAGCAGCAGACCGCCATGGTCGAAGCCGTCGTCATTGGTGCGGCACTGGCGTCCCGGCTCGATGGCGTACCCCCTTCCAGCGAGGCCACCGAAGCCCTCGCCCTACCACTGGGCCCGCCCCGCGACTCGGCCGCTGGTGACCTCGATGCCGCAGACCAGGTGACGTGGCTCGCCCAGGTAGCCCGAGCGATCGCAACCCCGATGGCCGGGATGATCATCAAGCGCGTCACATCCGACGCGTTGCCTCTTACCCCGCAGTCGTCCGAGAGGTAGAACATCATCGTGCCCGCACTCGTTGACCTGCCTGCCAACAGCACTTCCCGAGTGGCACGGGTCGTCACCGAAGCATGTGCGCCAGCCGTCTTCGCGGCCCTGATGCCGCTGATCATCGCCCTGCACAGCACGGCCCCCGCCGTAATGACCGGCCTCGGCTGGGCACTGCTCGCCATACTGTTCTGCTCCGCCGTCCCGTACGCCGTCATCTGGGTCGGCGTACGACGAGGGCGACTCACCGACCACCACATCGGGGTACGCGAGCAACGCCGTATGCCACTGGTCTACGGACTGCTGTCCGTCCTTGTCGGTCTCGCCGCGCTCGTTCTCGCCGGCGCGCCCCGGCCGCTCGTCGCCATGGTCGTGGTGATGTTCGCCGTGCTGCTCATCGTCACCGCGATCAACCAGGTGTGGAAGCTCAGTGCGCACGCCGCGGTCGCCAGCGGCTCGATGTCCGTACTGATCGTCGTGTTTGGGCCAGCGCTGATCCTCTCGCTGGCGATCGTCGTCCTGGTGGGTTGGTCCCGCGTGCGGCTGGGCGATCACACGGTCGGTCAGGTTGTCGCGGGCGCTGTCGCCGGCATCCTCATCGCTGTGCCCGCGTTTCTCCTCCTCACCTGAATCGACGTGGGCTGCAGCGGCTCACCGGCAGTTGGCGCCCTAGCCACGTTCAGTACCGTGGGGCAGTCAACCAACGCGGGGATCGCGGCTACCGTGCGCTGGTGCGGGCCGTTCCGGTAACGCTGCGGCGATGCTAATAATCCGGGGCCGGATGTTGCTGATCTACTCGCTCGGGCTTCAGCCATGGCCCCGACTGCTGTCGCCAACTAGGCCTGCGTCACGGTGGCCGACGCACGCGCCCCCGGAACACCTCGCCTTTGACCTGAGCAGCGACCCCGCAGCGGTGCTGCTGGTAGACATCAACAGCAGCGGACTGGACAACGTCATCGGGCAAGCCGACGACGCCAGTGATCTGATCTGATCTGATCTGATCGACCGCATCGCGGCGGGCACTCTCGCGTTCGACTTCGGGGATTAGCGGACATCGACGAGGGGTCGAACGCCCGGATCGCGGCATTTCCGGGCGTCGCGGGACAGCATGGGTAACACAGAGCGTGACGGCCCTGCAGGCGCGCGAATAGCTCACCGAAGAGTTGCGGACTTCCGCGCAGCGGTCGCAGTTGTCGGCGCCGACTGTCGGCCCTAGTGGCCCGCACGGCGGGCGCAGGATCCGCCGACCGAAGCGGGGGTTACGGTGGATAATTAACAATCCGACGATGAGGCTGCAAATGATCAATGTCCAGGAGTTCGCGCGACGGCTGAGTACTCTCGGAGCTGATGCGTTCACCAGCGACGACGTCGTGGACCTGGCGACCGCGGCCGATGTTCGCATCAGCGCAGACGTCGAGATCGACGCCACCCTGGCGCAGCGCTTGCTCGACCAGATCTCGCCCACCCTGCCGGTCACCGGGGCCCAGATCGCGGCGTCGCAATGGCCGCCACCGAAGTCTTCCCGTCCTGCAGCGCCTTCGGTGTCGTTCTCCAGCCCTGGTGCCGTCGACGGACCGGCTGATCAGCCGACCCGACCCCGCAGTTCTGGGTCTGCGGGTAGCGGTCGGCGACCCGGCTCCCGACGAACTGGTAGGTGAAACTGCAGTCCCAGCTTTTTCAGCAACCGCCAGACTGCTCGCCGCAGCCGTCGACTACGACGCGAGCTGCGAACCCAACTCTCGCCGCCATCATCGGCTGAACTTCGTCCTCCTGTCCGGCTCTGTACGCCCGGGCAGGCTCGACGCACGATGATCCCGGTAAAGCATGCGGATCGCGGCATGAGCGAGCGTCTGAGAGGCCAGATACCCGCGATGAGGACCGCGGAAGGGTTCTGAGAGCATCTATGTGCTGTGCAGCCTCGCCGCCTCGCCACCGGAGGGAAGAATCGTGCTGACGGCCGCCGTCGAAGTCCATGCCAACCATCCAGTGGTGATCATCGGATCGACGGCCTGGCCCGAGCTCGATTGGGGCGATGGGCCTGCAGGCGCTGATGAGCGGCATGTGGCGATCCGCACCCGCGGCCAGGTCGCTCGTACTCGTGTGTCGATCTGGTCGGGCACGATGCCGCTCGTTGGTCACCTCGTCTTCGATGGGGAACTTGACCTCGATGACTACACGATCTGTGTAGGCGACATTGAGAGGCTGGGGCGCTGGACCCAGCGGATCGGACAGACCGGCGTCCAGCGCGTGATCGTGCGGGTCGATGATCCTGGGAACGCGTCACGGGTGAATGTCGGGCTCAGCATCAGCGAACGCGCCCGGGTTCAGACGCTTCCGTCGCACGTGGGTCCGGCGCTGTTCGACGTTCTCACGTCAGAGCGGGAGGGTATGGCACTGCCAGATGCGCGAGGCCTCACGCTTGACGGCCACGACTCACCATATGCCCGGCTATCTGCCGCCATCATGCTGTTGTCCCGCCCGGACCCAGCCAAGCCGTGGCTTGAGCGGTGCGAGACCGAAGGCATCATCGAGTGGCTGCGTTGGCTCGGTGTCGAACTCGGCCGGCCCAGGGCGGAAGAGATCGGGACGGACATCCAGCGACTCGTCCGGGTCGCCCACGAGGAAGAACCATGCGTCAGCGGCATCCCACCACACATCGCCGGCCGTATCGCCAGGAACGTCCTCGCCGCTATAGCTCAGGAACCGACGACAGCACCGTAAGAAACCCGGCAACATCCGCACATCGGCAGATGCGGATCGGCTTGACCAAAGGTGCTGCTGGACACGCCTAGCTTGACCCCGTGAGCGCCCCAGGTCATCTGACCGAGTACAGGACTTGTCACGGCGTCGGCCTACGGATAGCAGCGACTTGCCTGCTCCAGTTGCTGACCGCGACGACCTTTACGACATCGCCAGTGCTGGGTGCTTGTATGAGGTACTGCCGTCCGCTCCGATCAACACCGATGTACATCCCGACATGGCCGGGCCGGGTCATCGTGCCGTCCGAACCGGGGATGAAGATCAGGTCCCCAGGTCGCATCGCTGCCAGGGATGGAACGGCGGCGCCTGTACGGACCTGGTCGGCGGTGACCCGGGGGATCTTCACGCCGCCTTCGGCCCAGGCGGCCATCATCAGGCCGGAGCAGTCGTAGCTGTCCGGTCCTTCGGCCCCCCAGACGTAGGGCTTGCCGAGCTGGCCCAGGGCGAAGGCGACGACTGCCCGCAGCTGCGGGTCAGACGGCAGAAGGAAGCCGTCGGGCAGTCCAGCGTCGTCCAGGGACGGCAGTCCGTCCCCGCCGTCGCTGGTGCAGACAATGTTCATGCCGTCGCTGATCAGAGCGACCAGCTGCTGCGCCTCGGGCTGCCACCTTGCGTACGCGTCGGGGAACGCCGACCGCTGTACGGCCTGCGCGGCCTGGGTGAGCGGCATGGCAGGCCAGCCATCGATCTTGACGAGGCGCTCGTAGAACTTCCGGGCGGCGTGGCGGGGGTCGAGGATCTGCTCGGGGGTGCCCCAGCCCTGGCTGGGTCGCTGCTGGAACAGTCCGAGCGAGTCATGATCATTGTCGGCGCCGAGGTGGCCGAGGTTGCGCAGGGTGGATTCCTGCATGGCTGTCGCCACGGCGATTTCCCAGCCGTAGCGCGGCACGTGCAGCTCGGCCCCAACGGAGACGATGATGGCCGCGTTGCTGACCTGCTCGGAGTTCCAGGAGCCCTGGCCGGACCACTCCGGCTGCGCAGCTGAAGCACCAGGCGAAACGCTCGGTGGGTTGATGGTGCAGCCCGTCGCCGGGCTCACTCCAAACATTGCGAGGGCAACGAACACGACCAGCGCAAGCGGTGCCAGGATCACAACAGCGAGCCCTCCCGCGAGGGATGTCCACGGTTTGCTCATCGCAGACCTGCCTGGCGGATCTCGTATCCGGCGACCCGCCAGCCGGATCCGTCCGAGCCGCCGCGGCGCAGGGTGCAGTCCACCAGGCTGTGCTCGGTCCGCCCCCGCCAGCCGTCCTCACCAAGGGGTGTTGCGGTCACCCGAACCGTGCGCCGCGCGGAGATCGCCGTATCTGCTGGTAGCAATGCGTCGACGAAGGGTTCCACAACGGCGTCGACGTACGCCCGGTGTTCGACCCAGGTCGCCCAGCGACCGTCCTGCCTCGCGGCGGAGCTCTGTCCCGCAAGCGTGCCCCTGGCATAGCGGATGGCGCGGCTGTAGGCGTCCCCCGGTCCGGTATCCCGCCGCGTGTCGGCGCTATAGAGGGCCGCGGTGAACCGGATGCACACCTCGCCGGGATCGACGTACGCGAACCCGGCCTGCGAAGGCGGCGGCACCGGGGCAACGACGTCAGCGGGATCGGGAGCGGACGGGGCGCTGGTAGTGCTCGGCGCGGTCGCCGCCAGCTTCCCGACGGCGGAACAGCCGGTAGCGGACAGCATCAGGACGACTGCCACTGCTGCATAAGTTCGCGCATTCATGGCCAAGATGCTGCCGAGGCGCGGACGCCGTTACCGCTGCCAGTCGCGGCTGGTAGCGGCGGTAACGGTGGCAGCAATCCCAGCATCAAGTCTGCCGTCAGCCCTACCCGGCGAAGGTCCAGGGCAGATGCCCAACCGAGGGCATCGTGACCTTCGGGAGACTGCTGTGCTTGCTCACTACCTCGCTGGGGCTGCGCTCGACGCCCTGGCAGTCCCTACTCCCCCGCCCGCCGCCCCACCCGGCCTTGAGGCCACCGGGAATCTGTTCATCGGCTGGATGAAGTGGCTCCTCATCGTCGCTGGCGTCGGCGGCCTACTTGTCTGCGGGATCATGATGGCCGTCGGTCGCCGGAACCGGTCGGCGTTCGCGGCCGATGGCGCGGCTGGCATCCCGTGGGTGCTGGCCGGGCTCACGTGCGGCGCGGTTGCGGCCGTGGTCGTCGGCGCAGTTCTGCCGGGCTGAGTCATGACCTACGACGTCATCTCCCGCGCCCGCCGCACCACGCGTCGCCGGGTTACCGCCCTCAGTCTGGCCGCTGCCGCGGTGCTCGGCGCTGCGGCCGTGGCGATGGTGTTCGCTGCGGACTCGGATCGTCCTGCTTCCTCACCCTTGGGGCCGGTGCCGGTGCGCCCCGAGACGACCGCCAACGGGCAGGCAGTCCTGCCTCGTGACCTGGGCTGGGTCGACGTTGCGGGAGTCTCGGTGCCTGTGTCGCAACAGTCCGGTCCTCGCGTCTCCGACGAGGGCCAGGCTCGGGGATTTGCACACGATCCTGGTGGTGCCGTGCTGGCCGCCGTGCACATTGTCGTGCGCGTGAACCCGCAGGTCGGTCCGGTTGTTTTCGAGCCCACGCTGCGTACTCAGATCGTCGGAGCCGACGCGGCCGCGATGCGGGTCCAGGTCAGGCAGGCGTACGACGAGCTGCGCGGCCAGACGGGCGTGGCGGATGGGCAGCCCGTCGGACACCTGAACGCGACCCTGCTCGGCTACCGGATCGTCAACTACACCGAAGACGAGGTCGTCCTTCGCTTGCTGACCGAGGCTCCGGACGGCTCGGGTACGTCGCTGATAGTCAGCACCGAGGTACGCGTGCGCTGGACGGGTTCGGACTGGGCGCTGCTGGCTCCGGCCGGCGGGACGTTCGACCAGGCCGTAACCGTCGTCTTGGATCCCTACACCGCCATGTTCCTTCCCTTCAGCGCGGGCAGGTGAGCTCATGCCTTTCTGCAGCCCTTTCATGCCCACGACCTGCGCCGGCGTCATCGTCGGTGGTATCAACACTGGCGTCGAGGCCCGTGACTCGATGGTCACCGCGCTTCTCAACGGGCTAGCCAGCGAGGTTGAAGACGCGATTCAGTGGGTCGCCACCCTCCTGACCAGCTGGACGCTCATCCCGTCGAACAACCTGTGTCCGACCAGCGGCTCCGACCCGGGGCAGTGGGCCACCGACTGGGTGGCCCAGTGCAACGGGGCCGCCGGTCCAGCGCAGCAGCTGCGCGGGTTCATGCTGCCGATCACGATCCTGGTTTTGGTGGCTGGGTTGATTTGGCAGGGCATCACCATCGTCATCAGCCGCAGAGGCGCCCCGCTTCTGCAGGCTGTTAGGGGGGTCTGGAACACCGCTCTCTGGGGCAGCGTCGGCATCGCCGGCACCCACCTGGTCCTCAAGGCCGGTGACAGCTACTCGATGTGGCTGCTGAACGAGGCAATCTTTAAGGAGTCCAACGAGCCGCCCAACGTGGCCATGAGTGCAGCGCTCGGGGCGCTGCTGCTGCCCGGTGCTGAGGTGGCCCCGTTCGTGATGATTCTCGTTGGCGTTGTCGTCATCCTCGCCGCTGTGGTGCAGACCATCCTGATGGTCTTCCGCGAAGGCGCCGTGGTCATCCTGCCCGGACTGCTCGAGCTCGCGGCGTCCGGCTCCATCACCCGAGGCACCAGTCACTGGCTGCACAAAACTCTCGGCTGGTCGCTTGCGCTCGCGCTCTACAAGCCGGCGGCGGTGTCGGTGTACGCCACCTCGTTCATGATGATGCGCGGCAACGGGCGGGACTGGCTGATGGGCCTGGGCATGCTGGCCCTGTCGGTAATCGCCCTGCCCGCGCTGATGAAGTTCTTCACGGTCTTCACCGGCAGCGTCGCCTCCGGGGGCGGAGGCCTCGGCATGGTCGGCGCCGGCGCGGCTGCGGGCCTGCACGCCGCCTCCTCGATACGCGGAGCGGCCGGCGGTCACAGCGCCGGCGACCACGCACGCTACATGGAGTCGAGGGGTCCCGGTAACGGCGGCGGTAACGGTCCCACCGGGGCCATGCCGACTCCATCCACGCCCTCGCCCACCGGTGGATCCGGTGGGGGCGCTGCTGGTAACGCGCCGACGGTGATCAGCGGCAGTGTCTCCGCTGGCGGCATGCCGGGTCCGGTAACACCCACGGCCACCGTGCCCGCCGGCACCGGCGCTACCGCGTCCGCCGGCGGAAGCGCTGCGGCCTCGGGTGGCGCAGCGGCTGGGGGCGGCACAGCAGCAGCCGGAGCGGCGGGAGCCGCGACCGGGCCGGCGGCACCGGTTGTCATCGGCACCGTCCTGGCCGCGCAGGCAGGGGCCGCGGCAGCGAAGGCGGGCGCGAACACGGCCACCTCCGCGATGCGGGACGGAGGTGCGCCGTCGTGAGTAGCGAACAGGCGCGGATCCGTACCTACGGGGGCTGGCGGCGGGCTCGGGGCATGGGCCTGTTCGGCCTCGGACCGACGCAAACCTTCGTCGTCCTCGTGGCGATCACCGCGCTGATCCTCTCCGGATCGATGGGACTGCGGGCGCTGGCCATTGCCGCCGGTCCCTGTGTACTGCTCGTGGTGTTACTGGTCCTGCGCTGGGACGGGGTGCCGCTGTCAGCCGGAATCGCACAGCGAGTGCGATGGCTGATCGGCACCAGCCGCGGCTACACCTCGTACCGCTCCGGGGTGATGGTGGCCGGCGAACATGCCTGGCAACTGCCGGGTGTACTCGCACCGACAACCCTGCTGACCGTCGCGGACGAGGGCGGCGGGTACGGGGCGGTCTACAACCGCCGGTTGGGCACCATGACGGTGACACTGCGCTGCGCGGCCACGTCGACCTGGCTGGCCGATCCCGACGCGAGCGCGGCGTGGGTGGCCAACTGGGGCGGCTGGTTGGCGAACCTGGGCTACCTGCCGATCGTCGACCACGTCACCGTCACCGTGGACACCGCCCCGGATCCGGGTTCCCGATTGGCCGACCACGTCAGCCGACGGATCGTCCCCCACGGACCGGCTTCCGCCCGCCGGGTGCTGCAACGGCTGGTGGAGCTGTCCCCGGCAGCCGCCGCCGACGTGGAGACCCGGGTGTCGGTGACTTTCAAGCCCGGTGCCTCCCCCAGCAAACCCCAGGGCGTCGACGAGGCCCTGGAGGAGATCAGCCGAACCTTGCCGGGTCTGCAGGACTCGCTGGGCAGCTGCGGACTGACCGTCCTCGGCCGAGCCAGCGCGGAGACCATCTCGGCCATCGTGCGGACGGCGTTCGACCCGGCCAGCCGAGGTGACATGGCCCGGCTGGTAACGACTCCCGGGCTGGATCTGAGCCGGTGGTTGGACTGGGACACCGCCGGACCGGTGATGGCCGAAGAGCACCTCGACCGGTACGTGCACGACTCCGGCACCTCGGTCTCATGGGCGTGGCACGAGGCACCACGTCAGCACGTGCACGCCGACGTCCTCGCCCGGCTGCTGGCTCCCGGCCCGTACCCAAAGCGGGTTTCGCTGCTGTACCGACCTTTCCCCGCTGGGGAGGCCGCTCGCATCGTGGAGAGCGAAGTCAACGCCGCAGCGTTCCGGGCGGCGTACAACCGGGCGCAGAAACGCGACGAGTCCGCTCGCGACCACGCCGACCGGGAAAGGGCCCTACAGACCGCGCGGGAAGAAGCGACCGGGTCCGGGGTGGGCCTGATGTCGCTGTTCATCACGACCACCGTCGTCCGCGTCGACGACCTGGGCCGGGCCATCGCCGACGTCGAGTCCCGCGCCGACGTCGCCAAGATCCGGCTGCGGCAGCTGCGCGCCAGCCAAGCCGCCGGCTTCGCCACCACCCTGCCCTGCGGCATATGCCCGCCGCAGCTGGCCCGCCACTGGCCCCGCTGACCACACGACCAGGAGAGATTCATGAAGAGCACCGCCGCCGCAGACGCGGTCGCGCCGGCGCCAGCATGGGGTGTACGGACACCCGGCGCCGGCCGAGCCAGCCATATTTCCCCCGGCATGGAGTACCAGGGAACGACGATCCAGCTCTGCGGGCTGTTCCCCTTCGTCGCCGGATCCGGGGCACCCACGATCGGCGTACCGATCGGGCGGCACATGCTGTGGGGCGAGGTCGTCTGCCTCGACCCTCTCGAATGGCTGCGCGAAGGCCTCATCACCAACCCCGGTGTGTTCGTCCTCGGCCAACCCGGCGTCGGCAAATCCACGGTGGTCAAGCGACTCATCACCGGCATGACCGGGTTCGGCACCAGCGCTCTGATTCTCGGCGACACCAAGCCCGACTACACCCGACTCGTCGAGCATCTGGGCGGGCAGGTCATCCGCGTCGGCCGCGGCCTCAACCGGCTCAACCCACTGGACTCCGGCCCGCTGGGCAGCGCGCTCGCGCGCATGGGCAGCGCCGACGCTCGGCAACTGCGGCTCGAGATCCGGGGCCGGCGCATGTCTCTCCTGCTGGCTCTGTGCGCCCTGGTGCGAGGACAGGCGCTCAACAACACCGAGGAGATCATCCTCGGGCGGGCGATCGACGTACTCGCCGAGCGCCTTGACCGGGATCCCACAGTGCCGGACGTGCTGAGCCTGGTCGAAGCCGGCGCCGACGAGTTGCTGACCGCGGCCCGGGCGCGGACCGACGGTGAGTACCGCCGCCGCGTCGACCAGCTCGTACCTACCCTGGCGCTGCTGTGCGAGGGCAGCCTGCGCGGGGTGTTCGACGGCCCGACGACAAAGTCGCTGGATCTGGACGCCCCGGCTGTCAGCGTCGACATCTCCCAGGTCGCCGCCGCCGGGGACCAGCTGGTGGCCGCCGCGATGCTGTGCACCTGGGCGTACGGCTTCGGCATGGTCGACGCCGCATCCGTACTGGCGGACCAGGGCCTCGCACCGCGCCGGCAGTACCTCGGCGTGATGGACGAGCTGTGGCGAGCCCTGCGTGGTGCATCCGGCCTCGTCGAGCACGCCGACGCGCTCACCCGACTCAACCGGCAACGCGGAATGGCCAGCGTGATGGTCACCCACTCTCTCGCCGACCTCGACGCTCTGCCGACTCCGGAGGACCGGGCAAAGGCGCAGGGCTTCATCGAACGGTCCGCGATCAAAATCCTCGCCGGGCTGCCGCCCCGCGAACTCAACCGTGTCAACGAGGTCATCAAGCTGTCGGGACCCGAGCAGCACCTGGTCGCGTCCTGGGCGGCACCGGAAGCATGGTTCGCCGGCTCGGTCCATCCTGGCCGGGGCAAGTACTTGATCAAGACCGGTGAACGCAACGGACTGCCGGTGTCGCTGACCCTGGTCGACGACGAGTGGGAGCTCTACGACACCGACGCCGCGATCCGGCAGGTGCAGCCATGAGTACCCGGCCTATCGAGCCGCGCGGCACCATGGGTGGCCCACTCACTCCGTTCCTGATGCTCGGCCTCGCGTGGGCGGCGATCGTCCTGATGTGGCTGTCCTGGCTGGCCGGGCGCATCGCCTCCGCCGTGACCAGGCGACCCGCCACCGGACCCGGCTTCGGGTCTGCGTACCTGGAGCACCTGCTGCGTACCGAATGGTCGGCACTGTGGCCCGGGGTGTCCCCTGCCGTCATCGGTCTGGTCTATTCGGTGTTGCTGCTGGTGTTGCTCGGCCTGGTCACTCTCGCGGCAGTGTGGTGGCAGGGGCGCAGGCCCGATGCCGAGGACCCGCTACGGTCACTGGCCGGCCCGGCTGAGGTGCGTGCGATGACGCTGCCCGCGGTGGCCGCCAAGACGCGGCGTTTACGGCGTGGCCTGGCGGATTCGGAGGTGAAGGAGATTTCCGCCGAGTCCACGGGGATCGTGCTCGGTGAGCATCGGCGGCCGCGCGGCTCAGGTCATCGGCTCTACTCCTCCTGGGAGGACGTCATCCTTGCAGTGATGGCGCCCCGCGCCGGCAAGACGACCGCTCTGGCGGTGCAGTCCGTCGTCAACGCGCCAGGGGCGGCCCTCGCCACCAGTAACAAACCCGACCTGTGGGCCACGACGGCAGCCGTTCGCGCAGAGCATGGCACCGTGTGGGTGTTCGACCCGCAGTCCATCGCCCACGTGCCGCGAAGCTGGTGGTGGAACCCGTTGGCCACCGTTGAGGACGTCGAGGACGCCCACCGGCTGGCGAACCACTTCGTCCAACAGGTCCGCAACTCGCAGGGCAGCGACGACTTCTGGATCCAGGGCGCGCTGGACCTGCTCACGTCGCTGATCCTCGCTGCCGCGCTGGAGGGCCGCACGCTCACGTCGGTACAGGCGTGGTTGTCGGACTCGACCTCACGAGAACCGGCGACGATCCTCAAGAGCCACGGGTTCGGTGCCTCAGCGCGGGCGATGTCCGGTCGGCAAGCCGGCGCGCCGGAGACTCGCGAAGGGCTCTACGAGACCGCTCGGACTGCGGCGGCGTGCCTGGCCAACCCGACCATCATGGCCTGGGTCACCCCACCGGACCTGCCGCTACCGATGCTGCACGTTGAAGCGTTCGTGGAGAGCTCGGACACGCTCTACTTGCTTTCTAAGGACGGTGCCGGAGCGGCCGCACCGCTCGTCGCTGGACTCACCGACCAGGTGTTACGCGCCGCGGTGATGCTTGCCGAGGCGGACGGGGGCCGACTCGATCCGCCGCTGGTCGCCTGCCTGGACGAGGCCGCGAACATCTGCAAGATCGCGGACCTGCCGGAGTTGTACAGCCACTTCGGTAGCCGGGGCATCATCCCGCTGACCATCCTGCAGTCCTACCGGCAAGGGACCAGAGTGTGGGGTGAGCAGGGCATGGACGCGCTCTGGTCTGCGGCCACGGTCAAGCTGGTTGGTGCCGGCATCGACGACGCTCGGTTCGCTGAGGACCTGTCCCGGCTCATCGGCGAGCACGACGTCACCGTCGCCTCCCGCACCCGTGACGGGAAGGGCAACACCTCGTACCAGACGTCAGTGCGTCGGCAGCGCATCCTCGACCCGGCGCACATCCGCGCATTACCGAAGGGCTCCGCGCTGCTGTTCGCCACCGGCGTGAAGGTGGCAATGCTCAACCTACTGCCCTGGTACGACGAGCCGAACGCTGCGCGATTGACCGCTGCTGTGGCCGCCTCCAGCGTCGAGATGACTCGACAGGCACACCGCACCCGAGCCGCCCGACGAGACCGGATGGCGCAGCGCGCCTGGCGGGGACGGGTCGACTGAAGCTAGCTTGGGATATAGGAGGCAGGCGATGGGAGCACCTCGACTCAACCAACCGACGTTCCCGGAACCCGGCACCGGGACCAAGCCCGCGCGGCTGCTGGCGGCCGTCGAGGCCGCGGTGACCTACTACCGCGCCCAGCTCAAACACGCTGACGGTCCCCGTGCCTATCTCGCCGAACGGGGCCTCGGTGTCGTCGTGCAGCGAGAGTGGCCATGGCGGATTGGATACGCACCACCGGGCTGGAGTTCGCTGACACGCCACCTCCTTGCCGCCGGCTTTACCGCGGAGGAGTTGGTCGGCGCGGGCCTGTCGACACGCACCCGGACGGACCGGGACCGACTCATTGACGTATTCCGGGACCGGGTCATGTTTCCGGTACGCGAGCCGGCCGGATACGCCGTGGCATTTCTCGGCCGATGCAGCCCTGATGCCGGCAAGGACGTACCGAAGTACATCAACAATTCGCGGACAGCAATCTACGACAAGAGCCAGCTGCTGTTCGGCATCGCCGAGCAGCAGGACCGCGTCAGGGCAGGATGGACGCCGGTTCTCGTCGAAGGACCCGCCGACGTCCTCGCAGTGTGGCTGTCCTACTCCCGGTCCCGCCGGAGCGGAGCGGTAGCCCTCGCACCGTGCGGCACGACCCTCACCGGCAGCCAGGCCACAATCCTGCGGAAGCTGCCCGGCGCCGCGCAGGGCCTGGTCGCGGCATTCGACGCGGACCCAGCGGGCCACGCGGCGATGGATCGGGCCTGGCAACTGCTCCGTTACCCGCGACCTCCTGGCCCGCTGCTCGCTGCCGAGTTCAGCGCCGGCGCCGACCCGGCAGACCTGCTGCGCAGGCCATACGGCAGGGCTCGGCTTCGGACAGCCCTGCAGCAACAGGCGCAGCCCATGCTCGATACGGTGCTCGACCACCGCATCGCCCACCTCATCGAACGCTATCCGCGGCTGCTCGAGGACGTCGAAGGCAGGTGTGCCACGGTGCGCGTCCTCGTGCCGCTGCTATTTGAGGCGACGAGCCCAGATGAGGCGATCAGAGTGGCTCGGCGCATCGTCACGTACACCGGAGTCGGGGTCGACACCGTCGCGATCACCGCCATCGCACACCTTGAAGACGCGCTACACGACCTCCGTCCGCAAAGTCGAGCACGACTTCCGTAGAGGCGACCCGTCACTGCACCGCAGATCAAATCCATCTAACTGGGTGGCTGAACTTCTACCATGGACGCCATGCCAGGGGCTGATTGCTGCACGCCCTTCACGATCGAAATAAGATGACCTGATCCAGCGAAAATGTTCCGTACCTAACCCAGAATGTAGCGAGCGCGACGTAGCCCCCGATGCCGAACCCAAGAATACCCGACGCTACTTGCAGAAGCCGATAGATGGGTCTTTTGTTCGAGCGGCGGTCTACTGCTTGGAAAAAGGCTTCTGCTCCACCGAATGCGGCGTAGCCTGCTCCAATCGCCGAAACCCAGCCGCATAGGCAAGCCAAGATCAGTAGACCCACACTCATCAGATCCGAGTACTCACTGTCAAATTGCAATACCCGAGCGTTCAGCGTGACCAGAACAGATTGACCAACAAACGCAAGCGCAATAAACGACAATAAAGCTAGGCTGCAAACTAGGAGCTGTCGCGCAGCATGGGAGGCCGGCGTTACGCTTCGGGGACCTCGCCACGCCTCAACCATGGCATCCGTGGCCACATTGGCGTAGAAATTCCCGGCGATCGCCAACATCGACCAGAAGGCGAAGTTGCGATCATCGAAGTCTCGGAAGGAAAACGCAAGCACTCCACAGGTGGTGCCGGCGATTATCTTGGTAGTGTTTCGCATTCTTCAGTCGAGGTCAGGGCGCGGGACGGTTATACTGATCTGCCAATTTTTTCACCGCATCGGCGACAGCTCCGAGCTGCTGATCATTGAAACTTGCCATCTGCCCTTCAAGCGCTACGACACCGTTTGGTCGAATCGTTACCCGAGCGAGTCCATGGCTTCCAAGGCTCCAATAACTGTTACCCTCTGCGAGTAGAGCTGTCTCCCATCCCCCCTTCACGTCGGTGCCACCATAGTTCCCGCCGTCGTTGTACCGCCACTCAAACTCGCCGAGGATCCACCCTTCGCTCTCCTTCGATTTATATTCGACTGTGCGGCCGCTGCGGAACCGGCCGGGTTGCCACTCCTCCCGAACGACATATAGGTCACACTTCTCTGCGCCGACCTCGAGCAAGAGATCTCGCGCCCCGGATGGAATGAAATCTCTAGGTGCGGAGTGCGAGTCTCGATGAGCCTGCCTCAGGCGAGCGAGATAGCAGATTCGACATTGGTCCACAAAAGCCGTCGATAATGTGCGAGCTTGGTGGGTAAGACAGAATGCGTTGTTGCATTCGAAGCAGCGCCCGATCGCGGCTATGCCACAATCCTCAACCTGACAGTCTGCTGGCATTCATCGAACGATACCGGATACCCGGGGGCGAGAGAGGAGATGAGAACCCGTCGGATTGCCGACAGGCAGAGGTCTCCCAGGGGAGCCGCTGCTGCTGAGCGAGGCTACGGTCGGTTCGACCGGCAAGCTGACGGATGGCAGCCAGCGGTGAACGTGTCGGCACCGGTCGACGCTGTCGCCGTGGGGCTGGCGGTGACGGCGGCGTTCCTGTTGCCCGGCGACCGACCGTCGAGCCGGCCTGGTTCCACTACGCGAACTGTCGGTCAGCCGGCGGGGTCACCGGTTCTACGTTACCGGTGCAGAACCCGCCAGCTCTCAGGCTTCTCGGTTTGGGGCTTCACGAGCTCGCCTACCGTGCTCGTCCTGCAGATGGCAGGCCGCCTCCCCTCGCGACGCTCAAAAGAGCCCCCAAGCAGGCATCCGAGTGAATGGCACGCTGTTATGCCGCGATCTGCCCGCGGCCGCACGAAGAAAGATGCGGTCGAAGCGGGTGGCCTTTCCAAGGAATTGAGGCGCCGCAAGCTTTGGCGGCGCCTCAATTACAAGACAAGGCACGGCGGCGTATTCTGCTAGGCGCAGCCAGCTCGCACCAAACGTCAGTCCCACCAACTCCACCAGTTAGCTGGCGCGGGCTCGCCGGACATCTCCGGCGACGAGTGGTGTCGCGTCACACCCAAGTCGCTGCTCGCAGCGCAGTTGCGGAATGGCCCATCGTCGCCGTACAGGATGGGCAACTGGTGGTCGAGCTCCCGCAGCCAGGGCAGCATGCCGGTCAGCTGTAGTCGCGCCTGCTCCCAGCCGTACCACAGGGCCGTCAGCCGTGTGACCGCTTCGTCGTGGCGCCACCATTGCTCGCACCAGTGCCACCGGGTCATGCCGACCTCGCCGGCTGGGCGCGGGAAGGTCGGCAGCAGGTAGGTGGCCACCCACTGCTCGACCGTCGAGTACAGCGACGGCTGATCATCCCCGTCGCGAGCGGGGGCACGTTCGGCTTGTGCCTGCTGCAAACCAGCAACCTGTGCAGCCAGTCTCGCCACCTCAGCACTAAGCTCGTCGATTCCATTAGCCGCGCGGTTGGGTGTCCGCTGCGACGTGGTGGCCGTCATCGTGTCCTGCCCTGCATCTGCACCGCGGTGACCGCTGTCGCGGGTTGCTTCCCGGCGACTGCGGCATTGACCTGGGGTACGCGAAGCTTCGGGAAGGCCTGTACCCAGGCCGGCGTCGCGAGCGTGTCAGCGTGGCGGACGGCAGCCACAGAGGCGGCGAACTGATCGGCGTTGTCGTCGTGGAGCATGCTTGCCGACTGTCCGGCTGCGTGATCGTTAGCCGAGGTACGCGGATCATCGATTGTCCCGCCGTCACGGACTCCTTCGCCGCGCTCGGCAGCCGCTCGACTCTGCAGGTCGCGGGCCAAGGTCTCCTCCACGTGGCTCTGCGCGAGGCGGATCGCCTCGACCGGCTGACCGTCGGCATCGCTGGTCCTGATCGCCTGGTTCATCTCTGCCGCGAGGTCGCGGAGCAGCTGCACCGGTTCGCCAGCGGGGAGCTTTCCCATGGCACGCCACTGGCGCTGCAACTCGTCGAGAGCCTCCGGCCGGACGTACTCGGCCAGCTTCATCGCCTCATGCCTGACGGCGGCGTCGAAGCCGTCTACTACCGCACGACCACCGGGTGGCAGCGCTGCTGGACCGTCCGGGGTGATCCCACGCCGCTCGGGCGTACCGCCGTGCGCGCGAGCTCCGCCGTACGCGCGGTGACCGACGCGGGCGTCGCGCTCCCACACCTCCCGGGCAGCGGTACGCATGGCCTCAGGGATGGGTGCTCCGGACTGCCGGTGGCGGTCGTAGGCGGCCATCAGGTCGGGACGGATCTGCCGCAGCCGTTGCTCGGCGAACTCGGCCGCCCGCTGGGCTACCGGGTCGCTACTGGCGTGGATCGTCGCGGTACGCCAGACGGCAGCGGCCTCGGTGAAGGTGGCCTTGTTGACCAGCCAATCGCCGTCCAGCGACGCCGCCATGCGTACCCGGTCCGCTCGTACCTTCGCTGCCAGTCGGTCGGCTTCGCGGCGGGCCGCCGCGGCGGCCATGTCGCGGCGGGCATCGCGTTCCCGTTCGGCGGCCTTGTTCTGGATGCCCACGGCGGCCCAGCGGGCGCCGGCCTCGCCGACGGTCGCCATCGTCGCCAGCCCTTGTAGGAACTGTTGGCGGGTCTCGGCCATCGGGTCCTCGTGTTGCTGCGGGTGCGACACATGCACCTCCCTTGCCTGCTCAGCGGCCGCGCGCGGTACGCCGGCCGCCTCCCACTGTCGGTGCGGGTGTTGATGTCGGAGTTAGCGGCAGCGTTACCGTCCGTTGCCGGCCGCCCGCTACCAGCCGAAGGGCGTCGGCTGCGGTCCGGGCGGCCTCGGCCTGGTGTAGGCGGTGCTGGGCATGTCGTAACTGTTCGAGGGTGTCGGCGAGCCGGGCGAGGTCCATGACCAGCGCAAGCGCTGCGATGGTGTCGTCGTCGCCGGAGATGCGGCCTAGGAGCGCTACCAGGCGCGACATGGCGCGCATCTCCTGGGAGCGGCTGGTGGACTTCTGAACCCGGCCGTATAGGTCCCGGGCTGCCCGGTCGAACACCTCGGCGGCCCGATGCAGCGGCCCGCGCCGGTCACCTTCCATCGTGTAGGCCAGGCTGGTGAGCAGGTCCGCTGCGGCGACCGCGGTGGCCTGCGCCCGCCCGGGCACGGTATGGGCGTCGCGGCGGATGTCGTCGGCGGCTGCGGTGACAACCTTGGCGGCCTGGCGCATCGCGGCGACCCGCTCGGTCCGGCCGACCGCCGGCGTTACCGGCATGAACGTGGGAGCGCCCCACCGCAGCCGCAGCTTCGGCAGGGTCATGTCGGGCGCCAACCGCCCGCCGCCGAAGTACACCGGCTGCCTGCCGGCGGTACGGGCCTCGGGGAGAGCCACCGCGTACCCGGTTATCTGGCGGGGATCGGTGCTGCTGTGCCGGAGTCGGACCAGGATGCCCGCCTCGCGTAGCCGGGTGAAGAACTCCTCCTGCGACGCGGCAGCAGCCGCAGCCGCGCGTACCCGCCGGCGCAGCTCGTCCCGCGGCGTTCGGGCGCGGCCGGTGCGGCGGGCTTTGCTGACCTCCGCGGGGTGGGGGCGACGGTGCGCGGTGCGGTCAGCCGGCGGGACCCGACGGTGCAGGTTGTAGCGGCGGGCGACGTTGTAGGTGGCCTTGACGCAACGCGGGTAGTCATTGCGCATCCAGTTGGTACGGCCGTCCTCGCGCACCAGCGTGGCGACGATGTGTACGTGGTCGTCGGCGTGGCGCATGGCGATCCACCGCAGGCCCGGATCGGCGGCGGTGGTGGCGACGCCGACCTCGGTGAGCATCTGCACCGCCATGTTCGCCCACGTCGTGTCGCCCATGCTGCGATGGCGGTCCTCCGGGGCGAGCCGCATGCTGGCGTGCCAGACAAACTTGGTCGGCGGCCGGTAACCGGCGCGGACCGGCTGCTCCAGCAGTGCCGTCAGCACGCGGAGGTCCAGGTTGCCTGTGGCGGTGACTCTGGGCTCCAGGTCTGCCAGAGGGCCTGCGCCATCCCAGACGGCCACAAGGTGCGGGTTGATGTGTTCTTCCGCCTTGCCTGGGCCCCACAGGTAGCGCAGCAGGCCACCGATGCGCGAGCCCCGTCGGTGCACCCGCGTGATCATCGCAGCTTCCTGTCGATCCGGGAGATCACCTCATCGAGCCGGGCCACCGCGGCCGCGCAGAGCCGGACGGCCTGGACGGCCCAGTCGGGCAGTTGGCCGGTGGCGTTGAACGCGGCGGCGGCCTGGTTGACGTTGTTGCCGAACATCACGACGGCGCGGCGAGCGGCGAACAACTCGTGCTGCAGGTCGCGTAAATCGCCGGTCGTAGCACCGGGTGCCTGAGCTGCTGACGCGGCGGCGACCGCGGCCTTCGCCGCGTAGCCGGTCGTGGTCAGCTGCGTGATCGCCGCCGCTGCGTCGATCGCGGCCTTCTCCTCGTCGGACAGCCTGAGCAGAACGGCGTGTGGGCGACCCGGCCGATTGTGGGCACGATGGCGGGCCGTGCGGGGCGGGGCAGGCTGCTCATTGTCCATTGCCACCACTGTCCGCCCACGGCGTTGCCGGCGACGTCAGCGCCAGCAATACCCGGGTCGGCCGGGCCGACGCGACGGGCGCCGCCCGCTTCCCATTGCCGATCTGCGACCGCGCCCGGTCGCAGATTGATAAGCAATGGCCATATCTTGCTCCATCCGCCCCCGGTCTTCCACGCCTCGTGGGTTCGGTGCTTCCAGGGCCCGTCAGGCAAAGAGGGCTTCCAGCCGGTGGAGCGTCACCGGCCAACGTCAGCCGGCGAAGGCTATGTTCTGGAGATGGGCGGTGCGCAAAGCGGCGTCGGCTCACTTGTGGGCGGCGGCGTCCGTGGCCGCACGTGACCTCGCAGCACGCCATCCTGCTCAGGGCTGGGTAGACCTCGGCGCACGTCCTGCAGTACTGCTTGTTCGCTGGTCGATTCACCTGGCCCTTATCAACTACCCTTAGCAGGATTCTCTTTATTGCATGCCGACTGCGCCAACCTGAACGAAGACCAAGTGGGACGATCTTGCAAAACCTAGTGAATGAAAACTACGAAGTCGATCTCTAACGCCCCAGGTCAAGAAGTGTGCTCCCCGCGCACGCGGGGGTGATCCCACGCGGGGCGTACACCCGGCGCTGATCGGTGCGTGCTCCCCGCGCACGCGGGGGTGATCCCAGGATCGGCGTGGCGTACGTCTGGGTGAAGTCGTGCTCCCCGCGCACGCGGGGGTGATCCCGAGACTGGTGCGACACATCCGGTCCCGTGAATGTGCTCCCCGCGCACGCGGGGGTGATCCCGCGTTGCCGCCAGAGCGGATGGCCGTCAGCAGGTGCTCCCCGCGCACGCGGGGGTGATCCCTCGGTGGTGCCGTCCAGGGTGATCCGATCCTCGTGCTCCCCGCGCACGCGGGGGTGATCCCCTGGGGCCACTCGGCGAGTCCCTGGGCCGGTTGTGCTCCCCGCGCACGCGGGGGTGATCCCCCTAGGAGCATCGTGAAGATCTTCGGCCGTGAGTGCTCCCCGCGCACGCGGGGGTGATCCTGGTCTTGCACCGCGAGCGCATCCGGGCAGCCGGTGCTCCCCGCGCACGCGGGGGTGATCCGTCAATCACGGCGTCCTGCGCGGTGGTGCCGCTGTGCTCCCCGCGCACGCGGGGGTGATCCGGCTCAAGCGGACGACCTCGGGGTGCTGTACACGTGCTCCCCGCGCACGCGGGGGTGATCCCGCGTACGCGGTCTGCCCGGCCACCGCCGCGGCGTGCTCCCCGCGCACGCGGGGGTGATCCCCCGTCCGCGGTGATGTCCAGGTTGATGCCGACGTGCTCCCCGCGCACGCGGGGGTGATCCCTTGTCCTGGCTCGGCACCCGTACCGAGGTGGTGTGCTCCCCGCGCACGCGGGGGTGATCCCGTCGTCCGGTCCTCGAAGCCGACTCGTGCGTCGTGCTCCCCGCGCACGCGGGGGTAATCCCCCTTGCGGGTCGCGCTGCGGGTCCGGCGCGTCGTGCTCCCCGCGCACGCGGGGGTGATCCTGGAAAGTCGGCATGAAGATGACCAAGAGCCGCGTGCTCCCCGCGCACGCGGGGGTGATCCCAGCCTGTCTCACCTGCCCCACGACCGGCGCCCGTGCTCCCCGCGCACGCGGGGGTGATCCCGGGTACACGCTGCACAGCTGCGCGCTGGTGCTGTGCTTCCCGCGCACGCGGGGGTGATCCCTGCGTGCCGCCGGAGTGGCAGGAGCCAGGCAAATCTTCCCCGCGCACCCGGGGGTGATCCCTCCATGCCGTCCTCCAGGACCGGCGTCCCGCCGTCTTCCCCGCGCACGCGGGGGTGATCCGTTGCCGGCCGAGGCCCGGGGCGCGGTCACGGGTCTTCCCCGCGTACGCGGGGGTGATCCCGGCACGGCGGCGGAGACGGTCCCCGTGGTCACGTCTTTCCCGCGCACGCGGGGGTGATCCGACGACCGGGCCGGCGACGGTAGACAGGCCGCTGTCTTCCCCGCGCACGCGGGGGTGATCCCGCGGCGACCGACATAGCCCTCGATCAACGCCCCGTCTTCCCGGGGCACACGGGGGTGATCCTGCTCTACGTCGGCGTTCCGGAGACGACGATCAGTCTTTCCCTGCCCCGAAAAGATCCCGTGCTCTCCGCGCACGCGGGGGTGATCCGGCGGGGTCCGATGCCGCCGTGGCCGCCCCGCCGTGTTCCCCTCGCACGCGAGGGCGATGTCAACGCCGCCTCAATTTCAGGCGGAGCCGACAGGTGATCCGATGTGCCGGTGGGCCTACCCCGTTTTGACGGACATCCGAGATCAGGGGACCTGGGGTCTCCGGGAGGATGTCCAGCATCTTGGAGAGCATGGGGAAGAAGCGGCCGCAGCCTCGGCGTTTGTTCACGCCGGAGTTCAAGGCCGAGATCGTCGAGTTGTGCCAGCGTGGTGACCGCACGCTTCGGCAGGTCAGCCAGGATTTCGACCTGACCGAGACCCCGGTGCGTGACTGGGTCAAGCAGGCCAACCTCGACAGCGGCACCCGCGCCGACGGGCTGACCAGCAGCGAACGAGACGAGCTCGCGCAGTTGAGGCGGGAGAACCGCTTCTGCCACTTCGGGACGCCCGGCCGCCCTCACGGGTGGCCCAGGGGCCTACTTCTGGCTGGCCTTCTCGACGTCTTCCACGCTCACAAGGCGGCTGGGCCGACCGAGGGCGCTGCCGGAGCCTTGGCAAAGGATCACCTCGAACACAGTGCCGCGTTCCGTGCAGGGACCGTTCCGCATCGCTGGCCTGCACCAGCAGCCCAGCGAGGAGCAGTGGGAATACGCGGCGCGGGCCGGCAGCACCACGCTGACCTTCTACGGTGACGACAAACCCGCCGAGGACCAACTGCTCGACGGATTCGGCGACGAGACGCGGACCGCCGCCCGCGAGAACACGTTCGGACTGGCAGCGATGGGGTCGGCGAACGAACTCTGCGCCGACGTACGGATCCCCGGGTTCAACGGCGCACCGTCAGACGCGCGACCACGGAGGACCGGAGACGGGCCCCGGACCGTACGCGGCGGAGCCGCCGATCTGTACCCGTGGCAGGGCTGTGGCGAGTGGCTGCTACTGCTCGCCCGCCACTCGGTACGAACACGCCGACTTCACGGCGGTACGCCCAGCCGCACCACTGCCACCCCACTGAGGGTGGTCTGAGAGGATCTCTCGCGAGCCGGCAAGCAGGCCGACGGTCGCCGAACAGGGAGGCGGCGTCTCCCGTCGGCCTCACCGCCCGCATAGTCCGACGTACGGCTTGTCCCCCGGCAGCACGGTAATCCGGCCGACACCTGCCCGCGCGGACACGACACTGTGCGACGAGTCAAGGCGATCGAGGCGTGTGCCCAGCTCGACAGGGTTCTCGCTACGCAGCCTCAACGAGCAGCGATCCATCGATCGCCAAGACGCTGGCGCGCCGATCCGAGAGAACGGCGTAGCCGCGTCGTGCGGCCTCGTAGACCACTTGGGCAAGTCCGATGTCCCCGCTGGCTGCTGGCAGGAGAGCCGCGACCGCGCCACTGTCAGCGGCGGCGAATTTCGCAAGCCACGTGTTCGGCTCCTGACACAGACCCACGAGACGGTCGTGCTGCTCGGGTACCGCCTGCACCGCTAGAGCGAGACTCGTCTCGCAGATCAGCACCGTCTGCCCGCGCCGACGGCACGATGCGACCAGTGCGCTGACGAACATGTCCGACCTCGCGAACGCGACCAGAGCGCCAACATCGAGCACCCAACCTCCCAGAGCGTCGAGACCCATGTCAGGCGCAGCATCGTCGCGCGAACTGCATCCGAGCCCGCCGTCGGCGCACTTCGTCATCCCGTCACCTCCACCGGTGGCAGCCCGTTGGCTACCGCACCGGCGTCAGGTTCCAGACGAGGCGTTTCCCGACCGCTGCCAAGCGGCGTCACGCCGGCACCCGGCCCCTTGGCTGCGGTTTCCGGAGGACGCTCCCCAGTAATTCCGACGACGGCCGTAGCGGTCCGAGCCTTCACAGCCGTAGGCGGCGCCAGCCGTCAGCGCCAACCTGAAGCGTCGCCGAACTCACGAAGCAAGACGGCCAAAGGCCAGGGACAGAACAGCCGAGCCGCCGAGGAAACACGGCTCGACCTTGGAGCGCAATCCGTGTTACCGGCGCTCCCGGGAACGCCGCTACCAGAAACGGGTAGCGCCACAAGCAACGCCCGAACCGGATGGTCGTGTCGAGGCGTGCCAGACCGTGCCTCTCCAGCCAGACGCGCCTGGCGTCGGCTCCCTCGACCTAAGGACCAGGGTGATGACCACCAGCAGCTTCAACCAGGACGAGCTACTGCAACTTCCTGCGATGATCGACCTGGCGACCGCCGCCCGCGCCCTCGGAGTTGGCCGCACAAAGGCATACGACCTGGCGAAGAGCAACGCCTTCCCCTGCCCAGTTCTTCGGATCGGAACCTCGTACCGCGTGCGCACGGCAGACTTGCTCCGGCTCATCGGCGTCGACCGGCAGCCGACGACCGTCCGTGACGACCGTCCGGAGGAGACAGAGCGGCGCTACGCCGATCGCTGAGGTTCATCCTCGTCGGGTGCAGTGGCAGCCCATGCCGGCCGGTACCGTCCGGTGAGCACATCGTCAACGAGCAAGGCGACGATCCCGGGCGGGGTCAGGTCGGGCCGCAGAGCCCCCAACCTCTCCATTTCCGACGGCGTCAGCCTGATCTTGACCTGCTGATCCCGCTTCTCCCGCAAAGGCAACGGCGGCAGGTTGTCAGCGACAGGGCGCTGTCGCGGCATACCTCAACTCCTCAGCAAGCAGATCGAACGGCCGCATGACGAGTCGAGGGTCCCACATCTCACATCGCCTATCGCCATCCGCCACTAGGCGGAAATCGGGCCCGAAAATTGGTACCAATATTCGGTACCATTGGATGTGCAGCCTCGCCGCCTCAAGCCCGGACGAGAACCCCATCTACGAAAGGCGCAGGAGCAGAATGAGCACCTCGGACCCGATCAAGAAGATCACGCTTCGAAGCGGCAAGACCCGTTACCGGTTCGTCCTCGACGTCGGACGCAAGCCGGACGGGCGTCGGGACCAGCGGACGTACACCTTCGACACCAGGAAAGAAGCCAAGGCGGAGTACGCCCGGATCAAGCACGAGACCGACCGCGGCACATACGTCAAACCCGGCAGGATCACCGTCGACGAGTTCCTCGACGAGTGGTTGGCGTCCGCCACCCGCGACGTGGAGAAGGCCACCGCCGCGAACTACCGCGACGCACTCCTCCCGGTCCGGGCTCGTCTCGGTGGCAAGCCGCTCCAGGACGTCACCGAGGCCGACATTGAGGCGCTGATCGACTGGATGCTGACGGAGGGCCGGCGACGCGGCGGCAAGCCGGGTACGGGGCTAGGTGTCCGATCGGTGCGCCTGACGCTTGGCCGGCTCCGGACCGCACTGAACGTCGCGGTTCGCCGCCAACTCGTGGTGCGGAACGTCGCAGCATTCGTGGCCATCCCCAGGGCAGCGGCGAAGGCCGCCATTGAGGCGAGCGCCGAGCGCAAGCCCTGGACTCAGGAGGAGGTGAAGGCGTTCCTGACCGGCATCACCGCCGAGCGCCTCTACGCCCCATGCCTGCTGTCGCTGATGGGCCTGCGGCCCGCTGAGGTATGTGGCCTGCGCTGGTCCGATGTCGACTTCGAGGCTGGCACGATCGCGGCCGGGGAGAACACGCGGACGCTCGTCGATGGCGAGATCGAGGAAAAGGAGGCCAAGTCAGCGGCCGGCAAACGCGGCCTGCCGATGCCGGCGACGGTAACGAAGGCGCTCAAGGCGCTCCACACCCTGCAAAAGAAGGAACGGCTGAAGGCCGGCAACGCCTACACCGACAGCGGCTACGTCCTGGTCAACGAACTCGGCCAGCCGCAGCGCACCGACTGGCTCCGCCGCCGGGTCTACGAGCTGATGGCCAAGGTCGGAGTCCGCAAGGTTCGGCCATACGACGCGCGGCATGCCTGCCTGACCTACCTCGCCGGCGCCGGAGTACCCGATGTCGTGCTGGCGGCCTGGGCCGGCCACGCCGACGGCGGCACGCTCGCCAAACGGGTCTACGTCCACCCCGACAGCAGCCACCTCAAGGTGGCGGCAGAGCACCTCGAATCAGGCCTGTTCGGGTGACTCGAGCGGCCTGAAATTCAGCAGTACGTGCGTACGTGAGAAGTTGTGAGACGAAACGGCAAAAGGCCCCGACTCACCGAAGTGAATCAAGGCCCCTGACCTGCCGATACTCTGTCGGGACGGCCGGATTCGAACCGACGACCCCTTGTTACCATCCGCAACCATCCCGACCTTGTCAATGACTGTCAGAACTAGGCGCTGAGCTGCACAGACGCGAACAAGCAGTGGTCGCCCCTTGTCACTTTTTGTTAACCTCAGCCGGGGGTTTTCGGGGGGTAAACGGGGGGTCACCCAGAATGCGGTCAGGCCTGATCGCACCCGCCTAGTCTGCCGCCGGTGGCCTACGCGTCTGACAGAGTGCGTACTGACTGAACCTGCGGCAGCCCATCCTCGGTCAGTTCGACCATCACCGAAACCTCATGCGACGGTGGCCTCTCGGTGCTGTCCCGCAACGACCGGTGCACGGGGCACTCGCACGACGGCTGCAGCGGTTCCGGACACCGGACAAGAACCGCTTTCAACCGTTGAACCCCGTCAACGGCAACCGGCCACGACCAGTCCACGTCCCACGGCTCCTCCCACGGCAGGTGGGAGCAGTCATGTTCGAAGCGAACGAGGAGGCCGGCCCCACACTGAGGGCAGACGCACAAGCTGGTCCAGCGGTAATTGACATGATGATCGGAGGCAGCGCTCGACCTGGCAGTCCGGATGCAGGAGCCTCCTCCCAAAACGATGAAGCTAATTCGGCAGGCTCGGATCGACGAGCGTGGCGATGCGGGGCCCGAGATCCGGCCGCCGGGCGCCGAACCGGTCGACGAGCATGCGGGCCTGCTCCGCGGAGAGCCGGGGTGGCGGCAGAGGCGGGTCCGTCTCAGACCACCGGACCACCGCGTCCAGCACCACCAACGGCCAGTCATCGACCGAGGCGGGCATCATGCTGTGTATGACTTTCGCAAGCCGGAGCGTGGCATCTGGATCGTGAACAGGGTCGAGGTGCGCAGCAGCACAGCGAATCCGGTCAAGGTGATCCGTTTGCTCTTGATCGGGGGCCAGGAATCGGACCTCCAGAACATCGGCAACTGTCTCGGCGTCGATGTCAGCGTCGACGGTCATGCTGCGGAAGAACACCACGCGTCCCTGGGCACTGATGTGCGGAAGCCAGACAAGCGCGGCGCGGTACAGGTCTCGGGCCTCCTGCTGGGAGAGCTTGGCCCGGCCGAAGACGAGGCGGATCAAATCCGAGAGGACAGTCGCCGGCTGCCCACCGACTCCGTGGTAGACGCCGTCACCGAGAAGGTTGAGATCGGCCGTCCACAGCGGCGTTACCGCGTCGCGCACGAGATCGTTGACCGTGTCGGCGAGGAAGTGGTCCTGCCACCCGGCCTGCCGGATCGCGCTTCCGCCTCGCACGATCGAGTGGATGTTACTCAATTCACGAACGGGCGCCGGGAGGCCGTCGCCGAGCAGCCAGGCGACGTCGACCGGAGGAGCGTTTTGACTCTGGGTCCGTTCCTTCAGCGAGAGTGCGAGATCACGCCGTCCTCGATCCCTAACCCGGTCAACCTTGACCAGGTAGAGCAGTTCGATCCATCCGCTCGCCTCTTCTTCCGCGTGCCAGATCCGGGCGATCCTGGTCCACAAGTTGATGGTCTCGTGACCATGCTGATCGGACTCGGGATTGATGCCCAACAGCTGTGACGCGGCAACCTTGCCGCTGGTCAGCGCCAGGATGAGGAGATTTGAGGTGTAGGCGGCGATGCGCGCCGGCGTGCCTAGGGAGCGCGGCAGATAGGCGGCGAACTCGCGGGGCGCGCGCTCCTGGGTCGCCGCCCGGAATAGACCGAAGATCAGCTCGATCCCGTCCTGCCGGTCCGCCTCCGGCCATGCGGCCACCATGCGCCGGACGAAGACTACGATCTGCCGGCGGCTGGCAAGCGGTGCGAACGAGAGCAGCGCGTGGGCGAGGTCGTCGTCGACCGCACCGCTGGCGGGGATAGTCGTCGCCCGTTCGCGGTTGATCATGTTCCGCACTATTTCGACGATCAGTCGGGCGGTCAGGTACTCGGCGAACGTGGCGTGCAGGAACTCGAAGGTCTCCAGTCTCGCGTCGTCGGACGTCGCGCGAGCCCGATGGATGAAGAAGAACGACCCGACCGCGAGCTCGGCGGGCGCGAGCGGGGTGCGCAGGTCGGCTGGATCCGAGTGGACCGGCGTGCGGCCGGTCAGACCGGGAAGTGCCTCCAGGTCACGCCCCAGCTCGGCCTCGCTCACCCACTGCGCGCCGCGGTTGAACATCGCAAACGCGACCACGCTGAGCCTGCGCAGCTCTTCCTGGACCCGACGGTCCCTCTCCCGGACGGTCCAGCCGGTAGCCAGTTTGTCGACCTGCCGCCGGGCGAACCGGTCGAGCAGTTGCTCGTAGAGCCAGTCGGAGTCGAGATGCCCGGCATCGCGCAGGCTGCCACCCTGCGCGTTGAAAAGAGCCAGCATAAGCAGCAGCAGCGGCTGGCCGGCAAGATCGGGGTAGCGCAGGACGGTCTCTAGGTCGAGTCGGGCGTCGTTGGCGCGGTTCCAGACTGCGAGCCAGGCAGCGACTCGCACCTTGTCGAAGGGCTCGAGCCGTAGCGCGATGGTGCCCTCGGCCGGCTTGGCGCGCCCGGCCACGCTGATCCGGCTGGTCACGATGACCGCCACCGGTCGACCCTGGTCGGCCTCCCGCCGCTGGAACGCGGCCGCCTTCAGCAGGTAGTCGGTCTGGCTCACGCCGGTGGCCTGCAGCAGCTCGTCGAAACCGTCCAGGATCACTACGGGGAACGCGTCGCCGGCCGAGCGAGCCAGGGCCGGCCACTCGACCCGCTCGCCGGTGTCGATCCGGATGGCCTGCTCGATCTGTTCCTGGAGGTCGGCCACGGCCGAGACGTCGCGCAGCGGGACGAGCACGGGTAGGAAGTCGGTCGGCGGGAGGCGGGCGGCCAGCACCTTCCCGAGCACGGACTTTCCGGAGCCGGGCTGGCCGAGGACCAGCATCGGCGCCCGCGCGGCGTCCGGCTGGGTGAGGAACCGCCCCAGGAATGCGAATAGTTCGTCCCGGACTTGCTGGGTCTGCCACCAGTCCTCGTCGCTCAGCGGGGTTCGGTCCGTGACGTCGACCGCCCGGAACAGTTGAGGGAGGAACGCCTCGCCGAGCTGGGGAACGGTGATCCCGGGCGGTGTCTCGCCTGGCTCGACGATCGGCCGGGACAGTGCCGCCGCGTACGCGCGGGCGAGTGCCCGCCGTCGCTCGTCGGGTCCCCGACCGGACGCAATCGTCTCCATCACTTCCCGCAGAGCGTCCAGGGCGGTCGTCATGTCGCGCAGTCGTGCCTGGACGGCGGACTGCTCACGGATCCCAGCCCAGAACGCGACCTCGGGGAATTCCGCCGCGAGCTGGATCAGCAGGCTGTCGTAACGCTTCACCGCCGTGTCCGGGACCGCCCGAAGCCGGCCGAGGGCGACCGCTCGATCGGACTCGTTCAGTTCTTCCCAGACAGCCAGGCCGGTGACGAAGGATTCGACCTTGCTGGTCAACATGACGTAGTCGTCGGCCCTCAGGCGGGTGCGGAAGTCATCGTGCGACTCGGCCGGGCCGGGCACCGCGGCGCTCCACCCGGCCGCGTCGAAGCCGGTGCCGCCCAGCGATCGTTGCTCGTCGGCGGTGAGGCGCCACTCACGTCGCCCGAACGGTTCGCCGGAGTCGCCCAGAGCCTCGAAATAAGCGGTCAACACGAGCACCGCTTGGGCCGCCTGCAACCGCTCGGTGCGCTCGTAACGGCTCAGGTGGGACCGATGCTCGACCAACCCAGCCACCAGCCGTTCGGTGATCTTGCTGAGCTCAGTCTTAGCGTCGAACCAGCCGAGCACCCCGGGCACCGGTCCCAGCAGGGTGATCAGGCCGGCGCCGGTGAGCGTGTCGAGTAGCCGGACCACGCGTCCCGTGTCGCCGCCCAGCAGCTTTACCGCGTCCTGGTAGCCGATCCTGCGCGCCATCGCTCCATTATCGGGCATCGCGCAGAGGCGGTAACCATGCGCAGTTGGCCCGGGTCCTCCAACGGTGGGAGGAGGTTGGGCTCGACGGTGATGAAGGCCGCCCGCCGACGATTGTCGGTGTCACTGGCACGCCTTGTTCAGAACCTCCGGCGCGGACACCACGCGCTCGAACTCGACGTCCCACCCGCGCCTGCGGGTGGCCACCGCGTTCACCGAAGTGGCAAAACCGATTTGACCAGCGCCCGCTGACGCAGCTCGGCGTGGCCACCGATCCGGCAAAGCACAGAGCCCACTTTGGTAGCAGGATTGATGGACGCACGCTGGTCGCCACGGACTACCTGGACGCACTGTGAAAGGTTCAGGAAAGATCTCGTCACTAATCCGACAACGGCAGCTGCTGCCGGCGTTGGAAGTAGATCTAGTGCGGGTACTCCACAAAGGCATTACTCCGGCGGCCTCGGCGGCGTAGGTGCTAACGTCCCCAGGTGACCGCCATCTGGGGCACCGACGCAACCGGCAACTGGCAGCCGCTTGCTGCAAGTCAGTATCCGGCGGAGCAGGCCCTGCACGACTTGGTCGCTGAGGGCCCGCAGATGCTTCCACTGTCCGGGGCTCCGCGCCTGACCGTGCTCGGCACGGAAGTGCAGCTTGGTACCGGCCGCGCTGACGTCGTGGCCGTGGAGTCCTCAGGGCGGCTTGTCGTCATCGAGGTCAAGCTCGCAGGAAACCCCGAGGCGCGACGCGCAGTGGTTGCCCAAGTCTTCTCCTACGCCGCATACCTGCAGGGACTCGACCCTGATTACCTTGAGTCGGCCACCCTCGGCGCACACCTAACACAACGCAGAGTCAAGAGCATCGTGGAAGCGGTTCGCAACGACGACCAGGAGGGATCAGTCGACGCAGCATCGTTCGCTGATGGGCTCGCCCGTAGCCTCGCAGACGGAGCATTCCGCCTGGTAATCGTGCTCGACAGTGTGCCTGACGAGCTGGTGCAGCTGGTGGGCTATCTGGAGGTGATCGCAGACAAGGTCATTATCGATCTCGTCACCGTCACGGCATACGAGGTCGAGCAGTCGCGAGTACTGGTGCCCCAGCGTATCGATCCCGGCCGCAGAGCGGCGGAGCTATCTGAAGCGGAGGCCGCCGCCCGGCAGGCCAACGCGCCGCAACCAGGCTCGGCTGACTTCCGTACCGCTGCGGCGAAAGCACCGACGGAGCACCAACAGATGCTGGCGCAACTGATCGACTGGGCAGAAGCCCTTGACGCGAAGCACCTGATCTCACTGTCCAGCTACAGCGGCAAGAACGAGATCACCACCCTGCTGCCGCGTCTGATTCGCGGCGGCTCAGGGCTTGCGACGATTTACTGCGAGCCGAAAGCCGCATACCTCCAACTGTGGCCGTCCGTGTTCAACCGCCTCGCACCCAACGCCATACCGATGGTGGAGCAGGAGCTCGGCGGGCCTATCAGACACGGGCAACGCCTCAATGTCATTTCCGACAGCCTCCTCGAAGCACTCACGTCCGCCTACTACGAGGCGAACGGCCAGCTCACGCCGACGCCTTCGTGACGTTGCCTGATATCGCCGCCAGCGTCGACTTGCTCTAATACTCCAGCCGCACCTGGTGGAGGTGGAGTCTTCGCTGGTAGTGGGCTGTTTTGGCGCGGTGCTGGTGTCGGCGCCGCCATCGTGACCATCGATGGATGTGATCAAAGGTTCGGATGGTGGTGATCAGGTGTGCCAGGAGACGTCGGACCTCGCCAAGGGTGAGGGGTATGAGGCCCGTCATCGGATTCAGTGCCCCCTTTTTGGCGTGGGCGGCGGTGACGGCGAGGTAGGCGTGGGCGCACAGAACGAGTGTTATGTGGCGGTACCAGACGACGTACCGACGCACCTGATAGTGATCCAGGCCGACCTCGGTCTTCGCGCCGTGGTCGGGATCCGCTGGTTGCGGGGCACGGCCAGGACGTATCCGATGCGCTGCTACTGCAGCCAGGTCCGGGATTTGGAATCCTGCCCGTATGCCTCGTCCGCGGTGACCCACCTTGCCGGTAGCCCGGCGGTGAGGGCGCGTTGAATCATCCGCAGGAGCATCGCCGAGCACGCCGAGCACGCTGGCCCGGACGGGATGCTGGACCTACTGGCCCGGGTGACGTGGGACGACGCCGAGGTTCGTGCCGATGTCCGCGAGGCCGTCGGTGGGCATCTCGGTGATGTCGAGGCCGCGCCAACGCCGTCGGCATGGCGACGGCAGGCGGAGCGGGCGGGCGGATCACCTCCTGTGGTACGAGATCGTGGGGCGCTGCCGGCACGCGTGAGGGCTGCGCGAACCCGGGACTGTCACCGCTCATCAAGAACGCCGAAGTGCTCTTCCGTCGGCTCGTCCCCGCGCTCCATCACCTCGAACATCAACTTGCTTCGGAGCTTGGCGCGCTGACCTTCAGCCCGGGAGGCGCCATCAGGCTAGGATGCTTTTCTGCAACTGGCGGTTAGCTGACAGGATGACTAGCAGCGATGCGGCGTGTCGCACCTTGCAGGTTGCCTCCTCATCCGCAAGACTCAACTCGACAAAGCAACACACCTGCAGTGGCCTAAGGCCCGATTGGAGGTATGCACCGGTGCAGCGAAGCCCGATTCACGTTTCCAAGCTCACGCTCTCGTCCAAGAATCAGCAGGCAGACGGAGACCCGAAACTTTCCGACCATTGGGTGCGGGTAAGCCGAGTGCTGGCTCGGTCAATCAGCGTCAAGCCCGTGCTGATGATTTCGGCGCTCGCCATGATCGTGATAACGACGACCGATGGCGCTGGCGTCTGGACGCTGTCAGCAGGTCTCGTCACCGTAGGTGTGATCACAGTAATCCCAAGCGGCCTGGTCGTGCTCATTCGGGCGGAATCTATAGTGACACCGCCTAGAAGACCCTCTGGCGGAAGGCACCGTCGACACCGCAGCATGCCGGAACGGCGCGCCTGCCGCAGCAGTGGGATCTAAGCAACGCCCTCGGTCGAGCGATTCTCGGACGGTCGGAAACTGTTGCGGATCTCTCGCAGCCGATCCCGCGCGTCGTCACCAGTGTCCGCATGCTGGAACAGGTCTACGATTGCTCGCTTATATCTATCGATAACGTGCTTATCGTCTACTAAGGCAACATCGTTTGGCATGTTGTCCAGGTAAACGACATCTGGATCCAAGTTTGATTCAAACTCGTGCAAAGAGAATGGCCCCGTCAGCCGCGCTGGAACCTTAGCACCCTTTCGAACAATTCCCATGTCGATTTCCGGATGGTCACAGAGATCGATCAGCCGGCTCAGCTGGGAATAAATTACCGCTTGGTCCCACAACGACTTATGAAGAACGTCGTCATCGATAAGGAACCGCACTCGACGATGACGCAGGGTTCCGAACAAACGTCGTTGGCGCGCCAAACGTAATCTCACACGAGCTTCGATGACGCTGTCGTTCACCGGCGTCAGGGTCGTTGCCACGACGACCGCACGCGCGTACTCCTCGGTCTGCAGGAGGCCGGGGACCACCAACGGGTGAAACTGGGTGATACGGCACGCGTCATCCTCGTAGCCGAGGAAGTCCATGTAAGCAGGCGAGACCACTTCACGGTACTCGCTGGCCCAATGGCGTTGCCTAGACTGTCGTGCCAGGTCCAGCAGTTGCTCAACGGTAACCGGGTCAGACACCTCGTAGAAAGAGAGGAGAACTTTCAAGTCATTGACGGAAATTCCGACAGCGCCGGTCTCAATACGGAGAATCTTAGAAAGAGACCATTCCATTCTCTTTCGGACATCTTCTAGCGTAAGCCCGCGATCCTCCCGCAACTTCCGCAGGCTGAGCCGCAGGCGCCTACGGTTCGTCGTCGGCCCCTGCCCGAACGTCATGATTCCGCGCCCCTCACCAGCAAGTTGCAGCCTGCAATCAGGAATAAGATGAATGCACATTGCACTCATGTAGTGGCTGATTGCTGCCGGCTGTAAGCCGTAAGCTATCAGACAGCCCGCCCGGCTGGAAAGCCGCGAGGGGTCGATGCCAGCGCTCGATAAAGAGGGACCCCCCCTGCTACCCTGTTACTCAGAGCGACCGGCCGCGTAACAGATCGTAGAAGTTCCACGTGAGCAGGCAGCACCAGCCCTCACCGCGAACTGCGCCCGGCCACGCCTTACTTCCGCCCGCATGCTGCCGGCTTCGACAGTTAATGCTCCCAAACTCAGCATCCGTAACTTCCATAGCCTCCATTGAGCCAACCACGAAAAGGCGGATTCCATGAACACATCATCTTCGAATCCAGAGTGGATGAGGCGCAGTTCGCGCTGCACAGATGATCATTGCGTGATCGTCGCGAAGTATTCGGATTCGATCGAGGTTAGCGACTCAGCATCCGACGGCGGGCCGCTCGAGTTTCCATACGCAGCATGGCAGACGTTCATGGCGAACATCCGCCGCCAGTCATCCAACTGACCGGCCACCACACGGCACCCTCCCTGCCGACGGGCGAGCCTCTGTCACTCCGGAAGCTGGCGCCAGGCGGGGACCGCGCTGGTCGCCGTTCCCGTCGTGGCCCAGGCAGGTGGACGGGCCTGCCCGCTACCTGATTGAAATCTGCCAGCAAGCGAGAAAGCCCCCTCCTCCGGCGATATAGATAGATAGATAGATAGATAGATAGTCCTGCGGTACCTACACGCCGGCCAAACCTTACAAACGAGGGCCGCCTTCAGCATCAACGACAGGCCGACGGGTACGGATTCGTCTTCGCTAATTCTTGCGTAGATTGCGAAATTCGATGGAGCCGCGCGGGGAGCTCCTCCAAAGGAGCGGCTTCCAGCCAACAGTGACGCATTTCCGACAGTGAGTCAGAGCACCCGGCTCCCCACGTGAGGGTGGTGAGGCCTAAAGGCGTCGGAGGCCTACACCCGTTGTCAAACGCGAACATCGTCGCTCGGCCTTCTGCCGCCGTACGAAGCATTGCGCGCGGCTGAGGTCGTTGGCGAAACTCTGCCGGCGGCTGGTCGTCCACGAGTTGGCGCCGGAGCGCCACGCCTCGGCGAGGGGCACGACGTGGTCAATGTCAACATCGGAAGCCACCGTCCACATGGTGCCGTCGTGGGGGCTGCACCAGCGGCCCGAGATGGCCGCGCAGGAGCTGTCGACGACGGAGGTGCTGTCGCGCTTGAGGACCTGCTCGCGGGTGTTGCAGCTACCACTGACCGTGATTCAGTGCGGGAACAAGTCCCTCGAGTAGCCGCTCGTCGAACCCTGCGTCACCACGGTCAGGGCGTTGAGCTGCAACTGCGCCGTCGCCTTCGATGGAATCCCGGGAGGTGTAGCCGCCGCCGGCTGCGCGCTGACGCCGACCAAGCCGGCGACGGCGGCAAGGACGACCACGACGCTCCGGCGCGTGATGCGTGGGGAACGGGCAGAGACTGGGGTTACCCGCAGGAGGGCCTCTTCGGCACTGGGCGGACGGCAACCGTCTCTGATGATCACGCCCATGGATGCACGTGTTTGTGAAGAGGTGAGGAAGTAGCTTCGGACCTTCGAGACGCTTCGGCGGCGTATGAGTACGGGCTGGGCGCATGCGGCGGGATCTCGCTCTGGTTCTGATTCCGCTACCGCCACTGAGCGTTCGGCATCTTCCACCGCCATCGCTACGCACCCCTGAACCAAGGGAGAGTAGGTGATCACCATAAATATCGGCGTCGCGGCGTTGTCCTGCGGCGACTCTAAGACGCCGGCCTGCCGGGCTGCGCCCACCGCTCACGCGGATGCTGGCCGCATGTCGCTTGTACGGGCGACATGAGACTCGACGTAACCAGCCGTCTTCTGGCCAATGGGGATGACGGGTGCCGCCGCCGGTGGGGGCATAGCTGGTGTCCTGTCGAGGGCTGCCCACGGTTGTGGTTACCGTCAATGATGGACCAGTGACGTGACGATGGCGGTGCTGGGCGTGCCTCGCCGGAGGGCAGATGTTGATCGGTCTCCGGGTGTGGGGGGTGGTGGCCGAGCTCGACGCTGCCGACATGGTCTTCAGTGTGGTCGGTGGGCTCGGGGCGGTCTTCGGGCTTGCCCTGTCGGTGTATGTAATAACGCTGGCTCGGACACAGCAACGCCTCCGGGCGCAGATAGGCCAGGTCTCGTGCTGTCCCGCCGTCGCTCACCGTTCCTTAATCACCACAAACGACTCCATGGCTGCCTTTAGTCTGGCTGGCTCCGACGGCAGCAAGACGGTGCCGGTCGGCCTGCTCCCAACTGGCGCCTCGACGCTTGCAGAGCCGCGACGCTTCGGCGGATGCCAGCTCGTCTGCACCAGGGCCAATATCAGCCCTGAACGGCAAAGTGGCAGGAACCGCAGGGTCCTCACTGATCCTGGAGGTCACGCCAGGCTAGATCAGTGAGCGTCTCGCCCGAATCCACGGTCCAGCGTGCGGTTCCCTGGACGGCAACCGGGTGTTTTTCCCAGCCAGCCTGCTCCCATATGTTTATGATCAGGCCGGATGGCGAATATTGCTGGCCGTCAGCTGACCATAATATCGGCCTGGAACGATGAGGAACCCACGTGGCTCGCGCTCGTCGAGGGTCTGCGGCCAGCCAATCTCGCGTAGCTTGGATTTCGGCGGCCAACGGGGTAACTAGTGTGAGAGCCGCACCTTCGTCTAGGAGGCCTCGGTCGATGATGACAGAGACCGCGTTAGGACGGCGCTTGCGTTTGGTGGGTGGTACGCGTCGATACTTGGTGCGGGCCGTGCTGTCTGCCTCCTCAGTGCCGGTGAGCACCTTCTGCGTTACTTCCCGGCAGCGGTCGACATCCGCGCAGACTGACCGGATTTGAGAGCGGTCCGAATAGAGGGCATCGATCACCGCAGCGACCGTCGGCAGCAGCGTCTCCACTAGGCCGCCGACTTGATCAAGGGTCTGTGTAGCCCATTCGAGCCGGGGATCAGGCTCGTCAATGGCTTCGGTGTCGAGTCGCTGGAAGACCAGGTGCGTCAGTAGATAAACACCGTGGTCCGCCAACGCGGCACCGCGCCCCTCGTACCGGGGCCGCAGGTCGTGCAGAGTCCGCCGGACTTGGCGTAGGATTTGCACCGCGTTCCAGAGGAGGTAAACCCCCGGCTGCGGTCGGAAGAGGACATCGTAAATTCCTTGCGTCCCTCGCTCCCATAGCACGTCGAGGGTCGTCGCCATGCGGGCCGCGTATTGGCTGTCAGGGTGGGCGCAAGCGAGGGCACACGCGGCTTCCACGACCGAACACCCCGTGTCGGGCTCCGGCTCGAGCTCACCGCGGCGAACGCTGTAATCGAGACCCAATTCGGCGCGCATTTCCTCTAAGATCGCCGCCTGTACTGGGTCCAGGGTAATGAAGTCTCGAGATTCGACCCTGTTCTGCCGGTTAGTCGCCTGAGTGGCCTGTTTGGCGAATTCGACAGCCTTGCCGGTAACGATGATACGGACGCCAACCTGCGCCGACGCGGCTTCCTCGTCGGTCTTGAGGGCTTCCGCCACCGACCTGACTGTCTGGGCACCGTTCACCACGCTTGCATTCTTCAACGTCAGTCGCAGCGGGCGAGACTGTGGTGCACGCATATTTTGCTGAACGCGTTCAACTGATTCGCAAAGGATTGTGACACCGTTGTTGAAATACCAGAAGTTTGCAGGTTCGTCGACCAGCGTCTCGATCATCTCGTTGTTGATAGGAGTGCGACCGAGCGGGTTCCGTATGTTCAAGTGAAAGAGACCAGAGCCGTGTTCGACCCAATCGGCGACTTGGTCCGCCTGAACCACACCCTGATAAGACTCGTAGGGCACAGTGATGGGGAACCACGGGAATAGCTCCGCTTCCAGATCGACGGGTCGTGGCACCATGTCCTCACGCACGGAGGTCCATACGTCGGCGCACAGGATGATTCGGCTGCCCAGCACATCCCCATGGCGGTTGAACTCGTTTTCTCCGCCCTCGATGGCGGCCAAAAAGCCGGCGGTTACCGGCTCGGCACGCATCAGCACGATCACCTGCGTCACAGGGACCGGCCCTTGGGACATGACGGTCTTGGCCAGCTCGGCGAGGGGCCGGCCGCGGAAGTTGAACGGAATGAAGTCCTCATCGTCAATAAGTCGCAACCCGGCAAGCAACTCCATCACCGCGGAGCGTTCGGACTTGGCATTTCCGTTCTTGCTCCATTTTGCCTGAACGAGGAAGACCTGTGGGTTGAGGCCCTCCACGACAGCGATCGCGTCGATGCCCTGATCGGCATCGCCATCAATGACCGCAGCAGCCGCGTCTTGCGGGGTCCAACCCGTCACGATCCGCACGGCCTGTGCCGCGAGCGCTCGGGAAAGCGCGCGTGGCGCGCGCTCCTCTTCAGGCTGGCCATCAAGATCACTAAGATCAAGGAGGCCTGACTCCACGTAGACTGATCGAAGAGCCGCTTCCACCTGTCGTACTTGGACAGCCGTGTCCGCTTGACCAGACCTACGCCTGACGGAGCTCAAACGTCCCCACCCCTTACGCTCTGGACCTCGAGGCCACATTGGATGGTGTCATCCTACGGGTCAGGCACTACGACGACAGCCCCTGCAAGAAGCCCTAGAACTAGAGAAGTCTGCGCAATGGAACTCCTCAGTGCAGCTACTACGTCCACGGGTCGGCCGCCTTCGCTACCTCGCCAGCGCCCCTGTCGGTCAGGCCGGAGCCGTGCGAAGTTTTTCCGGCGGACGCCCCTCAGGTTGCCTAACGCCGCAGCCGTCAGTCAACGAGGTAGTGGGCTTCGATGTAGGCAACGGTGGAGTCGTATGGCTCCCCGAGCGGCTTCAACTTGTACCGCCGGAAGACGGCGGCAGTGGCCCGCCGGACGCCTCGGTTGCGGTCGTCTGCGTTGTCCCACGACTGGGTGAGCGTCCGGTTGACCGCCTGGTCGATCTCCTCGGCCAAGTTTCTCTCCGTGATGGTGAGGCCCGCGGGTGCGTGGTCGTGAATGATTCGCGACAGGACGCCTACATGGTCGTCGTCCAGCACGACAACTTCCTCAGGATGTTTCCCGGCGTTCACGATAGCGCGGGCGACCCGGAGTGCCTCCGAGAGGAAGTCCAGGGCGTCCTGGGTGTTCTGGATGATCCGGTCCCGCCGCTGCCTGATTCGCTCCGCGAGGGCGGTGTACTTCGCGGAGCCTGGCTCGACCCCCTTGTCGAGCGCGGCCTTGATCCGGTCCAGGATCTCGGCTGCAGACGAGGGCTGCCTGTCTTCGCCGTCGTCCTTGCCGGGCTTGGGGCGGACGAGAGCCATCAACTCCTTGAGGATGGCGATGCCTTGAACCCGTCTTTGTCACGAGCCCTCTCAGCCGGACGCGCCTCCACGACCCGACGCGGTGCGCGCTCATAGCCGATGACCACGTCTTCAACCTGGAGGAGCCGTACACACACCCAGCCCGAGTTGATCACGTTACGCCCGGAGGCCGGGTCGCCATGGCAGGTCGCTGCGTTGATGTCACAACTCGGTGGTGTCCTCGCCGTCATCGCCGCCGTGGTCGTGATCGGGCAGGTGTTCCACGACATCGCCCTCCAGGCCGCCGTCGCCGAACTGGCTGATCGTGACCCCGAGACCCTCCATCAGGTCAACGGCCGCATGTTCTCGCTCGACACCGCCGGTAAGAGCCTGATCGGCCCGCCGGCCGGCGCCGCCGCGCTCACCGCCGCCGGGTGGTCCCCTACGCGGTCGACGCGGCCAGCTTCGCCGCCAGCGCTGCTCTGCTGACCCGGCTTCCCCGTGGCCTCCGAGCCAGCGGGGACCACACCGCGCCGATCGGCCGCGCCGTGAAGGACGGCCTGCTGTGGCTGGCCCGGCACCGCAGGCTGCGAACCCCAGCCCTGCTGGCCGCCGCCGCGAACCTCGCCTACAACTGCGCGTGGGCGGTGTTCGTGTTCTACGCCACCGACCAGGACGGCCTGGCCGTGACCGACACGGGTTTCGGGTCTGCTGATCGCGGCCCTCGCCACCGGCGGTGTCGTCATCGGCCCGCTCGCCGCCCGCATCACCCGCCGGTCAGCGCCGAACGGGCCCTCGTCATCGGGGTGGCCGCGCACGCCGCCGCCTGGCCCATCATCGCTACCACCGGCAGCCCTTGGGTCGCCGCTCCGCTGCTCGCCGCGATCGGTGCGTGCCAGACCCTCATCACCACGGTCAACGCCGGCTTGCGGCAGCTGCCCGTACCAGCGGCCATGCTCGGTCGGGTCATCGCCGGGTTCCGCACTGTCGCCAACAGCGCATCCCCCGCTGGCGCAGTCCTGGGCGCGCTCATCGCGGCCGGTGCCGGCCTGCGGGCGCCGATGGTCACTACTGCGCTAGGCGTCATACTAGTTTTGTCGAGCACTACGTCCGTCTTCTGGCTACCGCCTGAGATTCTTGCAGTAAAGGGCGAAGGTCCGGTAGCCACCGGATACGTTCTGAAGCATGATGATCACGACCTAGCTATCTTCTGGCAAGATGGCCGTGGAGTCAAGCACTATAAACCGGATGCACTTCAGTCCCGCGAGGTTTGCGAATACGTAGATGACGACCGGACTCCTCTTATTCGGAGGCTGGGAGACCCTTACATCATCAAGCGTCCACGCTTGCAGACCTGCCCCATCACACAATGGCACTTCTGAAGGATGGCACCAGAACCACGGAGTTTGACTCCTCGCCCTGAAGCAACCACCGGCCCTAAGCGATTGGGGGACCCAGCGGGAAAGCTGCGGAGCGTCGACGGATGACTCTCGAATCACCACTTTGGCCGCTTTTGGCCGCTGCATCGGGCACAGATCGGGGCACGCCCCGTCCTCCGGCTCGCATAAGGACAGGAATTGGATGGGTTTTCAATTCGTGCCGAGAAGTGGCTGACGGCGGGCGGCGTCCGATACGCCGCCCGCCGTCAAGCGTGTTGTTCTCGGTGAGTCCACCGTCGAACTCGGGAACGCGCCGAACGTCGTAGGTCAGCGCACTCGACGGAGGCTAGAAGGCGGAGGAGTTTGGCTGACGTGCAACCCCTCTAGGGCTGCAAGGCTCGCGGGCAGCGCACTCATCGCCTCCGTCAGGAGAGCCGGACGGCTTTGCTCCAGCGACCGATCTCTTCAAGCCGACTGCGGATGCCGTCCAAGCGTTTCGCTGCCGCCGCGATCTGTCGCTGCCGTTCGAGGTCCGGAGCGTCGTCGGGTCCCCTCGGAACCTCGACGACGAGCTGGCTCACCCGTTTCGTATAAAGCTTGGCTTCGTAGAGGTAGCCGCCCTGCGCGATTGTCTGACTCAGAGCAACCGCAAGGTAGTGCAGGTCAATGCTGCTCTCTGGAAGATCGTTCTCCGCCAGGTTTGCGAGGTCAATGTAACGTCCCACTTCCTCTTGATCGATGTCATCGTCGGAGACCTCATCGGCTGGGATGCATAGGAAGGCGGCCAGTTTGTGCCTCTTCCACTCACGCTCGGCGGCCATCGACCAAGGCTGCACTATGACGACATCGTCGGTCATGACGCAGTTGTTTTCGCGATAGAAGACTGTGCCGACCGCGGAGGCGCCGGTCGCCATGACAGTCACCGAGGGGAACAGTTCCGGACGGATGCCGCGTGCGGACAGCCATTCAGACGAGATCCGGCCCTTGATGGTGTCGCGGCGAGTGAAGACGCTATAGACGGGCACTTCGCCGGTGTTCTCGCGTAGGTCGATGTTCCTGATACGCACGCCTGAGCGGATCTGAAAGCGGAGCACGTCGGACAGCTTGACTGTCATCATTTTCCCAGCGGTCAAGACGCTCAGCTCCTCGCGCGCCTGCCGCAACTCATCCAGCAGCTCAGTTAGCTCCTCCTCGGCCAAGCGGATAAAATCATGTCTTTCGATGGTCTCGGTGCGAACACCGAGATTCACGAACTCCTCGTCGGTCCAGTAGCGAACGATGTCCCACCGGTCGTCCACCCCGAATTCGTTCGCGGGTACGAGCTTGGCGATCGGGCTGCTAGCGTAACTAGTCGCCCGGTCGACCTTCGTCGCTGACGCGGTAGTCGTGAAGTGCACGAAAAGATCCGCAAGATTCGACAAATCATTGTGCTCCGGGGTCGCGACCCGTTCGTGATCTAGGGTCTCGCCAATGGTACGCGCGAGACCGCAGAAGACCGGCGGGCGGCCCTGATTCCGCACTCGCCGCTTTTCTAGTACCAGGATATACGTCGGCTGGGCAGTGTTAAAGAAGGCCCCACGTGGAAGCTGAATACTGGCGAGCACATTACATTCAGACAGCAAGTGCTTCTTCATCGTGCGGGCGGTTCGGTTCAGCAGGCCGAGTGGAACGATAACAAAAGCACGTCCACCCGGCCGGAGTGCACCAGAGATATATCTAATAAAGAGGGCTTCTACGCCAAGGCCACCGTTGTCGTAGTAGTCTTTCAAGAAAACCCCGTTATGCAGTCCCGCGACGTGGTCGATCTCTTTGCGATAGATCGCCGAACCCTGGGTCACATACGGCGGATTGGTAAGAATCACATCGACGGCTTCTCGTGGAGGGTTCTCGAGTGCGCCGAGCGTCTCGTTGGTGTTCATCAGGATAAACGTATTGACCAGTGCCTGATTCAGGGCTGTCGCCGTCGTAGCCGGATCGCGAACGGACTCGGCGAGATGCAACAGCATGTTTGCCTTCGCCAAGATATTGGTGTCCGTGTCGACGTCGACCCCAACCAACTTGACGCGCTGTCGGGGTAAACCATCTTCGAACCGAACGTTCCCAGGCAGCGCATCCGGAAACAGTAGTGGCTCAAGAATGAAACCGCCGACACCAGCGGCAGGATCAAGCACTACTGCCCCATCTTGAAGCGCGCTTAGTTGAGCCATCTTGATCATTGGCTTCACGATATTTCTTGGTGTGAAGAACTGACCCAGACGCTGCTGGCGAGCGCTGCGACGCAGGAACATCTCATACAAGCGAAGCTTGAACTCCGGCTCAATATTGGTAAGAGAGCCAAAGTTTTGAAATGCGTCAAGAATTTCGCAGAACGTCCGATTGTAGCTTGATACCGACACTGTAGACGACGAGCGCAAGAAGGCGAATCCGTTGATAATGGAGGTGTAAGATGTAATTGTCTCCATGCCGAATATTTGGCGCACCTCTACGTCGTCGACGCGAAGTCGGTCGACAAAAATCTGCTTGATTTGAGGCCGAATGGTGTCGACATAATACTCTATTTGGGTGGCACCCTTTTGCTTGCTAAACTCTTCGATGCCAACAAGTAGAGTGTCGAAGCGATAGTCGCCCGGAAGAACGCTTAGCGGCAGGTTGTCGCTGAGGAACTTCAGCATGAAGATCTCAACGAAGGTAAGCAGGCAGTCCTTCGGTTCGGCCTTCGTCGCATGCCAGATGGTCTGCCAGACTGTCTCGGCTAGGGCCTTAGGGTCGCGGACGAGATCACTCTCGCCGCGATAAATGTCAGCCAATACGGCAGGGCTGAAGTCTCGCACCTCGGTGAGTTCGACGATCTCGTGCGCTGCTGCCGACACGGCGACATCCAGGTAGCGGTAGCGCTGGCCGTCGGTGACGATGCCGATCCCGACGCCCATCGCCAAAGCCCCGACGACCGCCTGTTCGGCGGCCTTCAGGTCATCATCATCGCTGCCGAGGCGGGACTTGTCCTTCCACTCAGCCACCGCGATCGGGATCAGGCGGTCCGCGACGCGATGGACGTAGACGGTGTCGGGCCGTACCAGGCCGGGCTTCTTCGGTGGCTTGTACTTGCTTGTAGGGAAGGCAATTGCGGCCGCAACCGTGAAATCGAGTCCTGCCTCCGCCAGGGTCGCGACGTTCGTCGCGCCGAGGTCGAAGACCTCGAAGTCGCCGAAGCGTTTGCCGCGCAGGCCCTCCGGTGACAGGTAGCCCTTCTGGTTAAGCTCTTCCTTGCTCACAAGCTGCTCCTCGCATTCCAGTGCCCATGGCACTGTAGTGGCTGCGCTGCGCATGGAACGAGAGCCTTGACCCGACGTCAAGATCCTCTGGCCGCAGCCGGATCGAGGTTTCTCGATGCAGGCGCCTTGTGACGCTGCTCAGACGTGCTACGGCGTCTCTGCCAGGCATGCAGCGTCGGCCTGGGTCTCGTAGCGATCGAGCTAGCTAACAACCTGCGATGCACCGACGAACCCAGAACTCAGATCAAGCGAGGTTCCGGCGCAAGTCACGACCGGACAAACATGTGATTAAGCCATGCAGGGGTGACTCCAGCCAGGGGCCACTCACGGAACTGCAACCACTGGGCGCAGTTGATCGACAACTCAGGGTAGAGGCATCGTTCCAGTTTGCTGACATGTGTCCTTCAAGGAGGCGCGGCCTGAGTGTCGGGTCGCGTCTTCTCCGTATGCCACGTCGGACATTTGGCCGAAGCTCGATTTCGACTCTCGCCATCGTCCGAGGTCGAGCGCCCTGCTCCCGCGCCGCTTGGACCTCGCCGCGACTCGGCCCGATTCACGGACCGTCTTTCGGCAGGTCACGCGGGGCTAGGCGCGCTGCCGATTACCGTTCCGGCGAGAGCGAGAGATAGCGACAGTGATTCCTGTACCGCATCCGGCAAGCTCCCTCGGCCCAATCCACTCGCCGTGATCAATTGGCTCAGCGGTCCGAGGTGTTCCGACCCGACGCCTGGATAATCGAGTAGTTCGTGCGCCGCATTGGCGTCCTCATCACGGATGACGTGTGCCGTCAGCAGCTTCAGGAGGTCCTTTTCGACGTGCCGCGGTACCACATTGGCAAGGTCTAGAGTCGTGAGACCGAGGCGTACACGGAAGACCGCAGATCCCGCTCCTGAAATGGCAGACGATGCCCCGTCGCTCAAGTTCACGCAGTCAGTTGGTTGAAGGCCCCTGATTGTCGTCGCATGCCAACTCTCAAGAAGCCCGTGCACCGTATGCTCCCACGGCTCTTCGATCATCGTACGGTCAAGCAGAGCGACGGCTTCGATGCCGTCACCCTGCATGAGGTGGGCGACAATCGCTGCCTGTCTCCCGTCGAGGAGCGTGGCGCCGATCCCGTCGTGCTCATGTACGTGCGTTAACGTATCCGCCCAGCGTTCGGCCAGGATGAGGGCACGGGTTCCGTCGGAGAGCAGGACGCGACGCAGCCACCTGATGATCTGTTGGAGTTCGCCGGGAACAGTAGTGAGTTGCTGCGGATGTATCTCAAGGTCGTCGATGACCGCCTGCCTACCGCTGGCGATCGCTGTGTGTAGGTCGGTGAGCAGGCGGTGGGCGCCGTCGCCGTCGCCGTCTCGGATGCGTAGGCGGGCGAGGTTGATGACGGGTTCGAGGGCGAAGCGGGCGGTGTGGCCGTTGAGCGGGGCTTGGTTGAGGTAGAGGTTCGCGTGTTGGTGGCACCAGGTGCGGGCGAGTTCCGCGTCGCCGCAGTCGGAGGCGACGAGGGCTGCTCCGTTGAAAACCATGGATGCCTTTTCCGGGTCGTGTTCGCGGTGGGCTGTCTCGGCGAGTGCAGCGAGTCGGTTCACTCGTGCGTCGAGCGGTTTGGCTGGTGGTCGTTTGCGGGGGACGAGGGGGAAACGGGCGGCGATGGTGGATGCGAGGGACAGGGGCATGGTGTCCTCACGTACGGCGGAGGCTGCGGGGTGGCACCACGGTCTGGTCGGTGGCGCTTGGCGGCTGATGGTGCTCCTACCTGCGGTGGCCGGGGCGGAGTTGGTCCCCGCCCCGGCGTGTGCCGTCAGAAGGAGATGGTGAAGGTGGTGTCGGGCCGCTGAATGTCGCCGGGCTCGGCAGGTCGCATTCCTGCTGGTTGGGCGGTGACGGTGGGTTGGTTGGGGCGGCCTCCTTCGTCCCATTGGTCGAGCAGGTTGGTGAGTTCGGCGGCGAGCTTGTCGGCGTCTGGTCCGTGTGCGATGGCGCCGATTTCGTGGTGGCCTTCGCCGGTTGGTTGGAAGGCGAGGTAGGCGATGGTGCCGCCGTGGTAGATGGCGGCTCCGGCCCACCGGTAGGCCGAGGTGACCAGTCCGCTGGTGCGGGCGGTGTCGCCGACGCCGAGGCGGCCGAACGGTGCGCTGGTGTGCACGAGTAGCCATAGGTCGAGATGGCCGACGGGGTCCGCATCGGCGACTTCGATGCCGGTCCAGCGTTCGTGCCGGGGGTGGCTCAGGGCGCGGCTGAGCGCCTGTCGGTCGGGGTGGTCGGCGGCGTCGAGTTTGAGGGCCACGTCGGTGTCGAGGCGTACGTGGTGGGCGGTGTGTTCTGCGGTACCGCGCATGGGGACGAATCCGCAGACTAGCGGTGTCGTGGTGCTGACGAGTTGGTGGGCGGCGGTGCGGTCGAAGGCGAAGCAGCGGGTCAGGCCGCTCTCGTGTACGCGCAGGGGTACGACGATGCGGCCGTGGTCGGCGAGTTGGTCCCACCAGGCGGTAGAGATGTCCCAGGCTCCGGCGGTGACGATGATCCGGTCGTAGGGCGCGGTGTCGGGGTGGCCGAGGGCTCCGTCGCCGTGGATCACGTCGACGGTGTTGTAGCCGGCGCGGGCGAGGCTGGCGCGGGCGCCGTCGGCGAGGTCTTGGTCGAGTTCGATGGTGACGACCTTGCCGCCGGGGGTGGTCAGCTCGGCCAGCAAGGCTGCATTGATGCCGGTAGCCGCGCCGATTTCCAGGACGCGATGTCCGGGGTGCGGTTCGAGTTGTTCGAGCATGTCCGCGACGAGGCTTGGGCTCGACGCCGAGGACAGTGCGGCACCGCTGGCGTCGCGCTTCGTGACGATTTGGCGGCGTGTGTAGACGGTCTCCACATCGACACCGGGGAGGAACTGCTCTCGGGGCACTCTGCGAAACGCCTGCTCGACGGAAGCCGAGCGGACGTGGCCGCGCTGTTTCAAAGTGCTGACGAGCTGTTCGCGAAGCACGGCCGTGCTGGAAGCGTGAGGCGAGTGGACCATGTGTGTGCTTCTCTCTGTTGTTTGGGCGGGTTGATGCTTGTCGTAGGCATCGGTGGACGAGTGGTGGAGGGTGACGTGCGTGGCTGCCGTTGCGAGGAGCCAGGCGTCGGCGGCCGAGATGCCGAGCCGATTGAAGAGGAACAGCAGGTGGTGGGTTAGCACCCCGCGCAGGTCGCGGGTCAGTGCGCCGTGCCGGTCGAGGAAGCCGAGGTCTGCGCCTGCCCGTGCGTGGGCTTGCGGCCATTGGGGGGTGGCTGCCAGCGGGGTACCCGGCGCGTCGTCGGCGGCGAGGAGCAGCCGCTGCACGGCGGCGATCAGCTGAGGGCTCGGTCCTGGCTTGTTGGATTGGTGGCGGCGAATCGCGAGGTGTCGCCAGACGTCGCCCTGCTCGGCGAACTCCAGTCCGGCAGCACGCATGAGGCGGGTGGCGAGCACGACACCGAGTTCGCGTCGATGGGCGCCGCCAGCAGCGAGATGGCCGAGGATATGGCGGCTGTCGACGTGGAAGAGGGTGTGCGCGACCGACATCGCTTGGTCGCCGCCGAACGCGTATGCCTCGGGCAGGTAGATGGGCTCGGTGACGCCGCGGATGCGGTCGTCGGTGGTGAGGTCGGCGAGGAGGGCGTAGACCCTGGCTTGCCGGTCGCCGGGCAGGAGCCGCAGCCGCCATGTCTGCGTTTTGCGGATGAACCAGAAGGCGGTGATCACACCGCTGTCGTCGGCGCTGGTTAGCGCGGGGGCGAGTCGGGTTGCGGCGTACTGTTCGGCGGTTTGCCAGTCGGCGAAGGTCAGATTGACCTGACGCCACCGGCTCACCGAATTCACCTGGATGGGTGGGGCGATGTCGGAGCCGAGGTCGACGTTCATGGTGGTCTCCTCGTCTAGTGGATGAGCAGGCTGGTTGCCCAGCGGATGTCGGTGCCGGTGGCCATGGTGTGCAGGGTGAGAGCGACTCCGGCGTGGCCGGCGATCAGGCCGGATCGCGCTGGGGTGGCGTCGGTGGCGTGCTGGATCAGCAGGCGCATCACGTGGGGCATGTGGGTGTGCAGACTGGTGGTGTGGGCGTCAACGGCGGCGTACCAAGCCGTTGCGGCGAGTCCTGCCCAGCCGTGGCACAGCGATGGGTCGACGAGTTGGTTGAGCTGAACGGGGTCGGTCAGGCAGCGGGCCAGGGCGTCTTCCGCTGTCTGCTGCCTGGCGGAATCGGGGAGGGCAATCCCGGCGAGCTGTTGTGCGCGGGCTATGCCGGGGGTGCCGTAGCACCAGGATGGCCGAGCCGGTCGGCGTGTCGCGGGCTTGCCGGCGTGCAGCTCGGCTGCGGTGATCCTCTCGGGCCACCATGGTCCGGTTGGGCTGGTCTGCTGCCAGTCGTCCAGCCAGGTGGTGATCCGGCCGATTGCTTCGGCCTGTCCCGGCACCAGGATGTTGTGGCGCATGGCGAGCGCTAGGAGCGCCAAGGGGCCGGTGATTCCGTGCGCCATGCCGAAGTTGGCGTGCCCGCCTGATGCAGGGCTGTCGGGGTCGGGCGGGTCGCTGCTCCACCAGCCTGGTGCGAGCCGTCCGGCCTCGTCGTCGGCGTCGATCGGGTCGGTGAGCCGTACCAGGTATGTCAGCACCTGCCGGAGCAGTTGTCCGTCTGATTCGCGGCGTAGCAGGTGGGCGCCGAGGCCGGTCAGCCCGCGTACGAGGTCGAACTCCGACAGCGTGGGCCGGGTGCATTCCGCGACGCGCGCCTCCGCAGCTGCCAGCCGCCGTCTGGTCAGATCCGCTACCGAATGATCGAGCGCGTCGAGGGATGCCGGGTGGGCGTGCGGCGCGGCCGTGGTCAGCGCGTGGGTGACTGCCGGGGCACCGAACCACAGTCCTGCTCCGCTGCCGTTGTTCAGGGTGTCAGTGGTCGCGTGTCGCAGCCAGTCGTAGGCCGGTTCCCATCCTGCGTGCCCAGTTTGGGCGCGCACGCCGTGCAGGATCGCTACCCCGGCGGCACCTCTTGATAGGGATTGGGCGTGCCAGCGGGTACTTCGTGGCCCGTAGTCGTCCGCCGTGAAGTCCGGAGGGGGTGGCTGGGTGAGGGTGTCGGTGATGCACGAGGCCATCGTTTCGGCTGCCCGTAGCAGTGGACTCGCGAGGGGCACGGCAGTCATCGGGGCGCTCCTGCGGTGCGGACGCGGCGGCGTACGGTCGCCAGTGCGATGTGGCGGGCGAGCCGATGAGTGACTTGCTCGGCACGTTCGTCGGGACCGTGAGCGCGAACGAAGTGCAGGTGTAGCAGCGAGGTGAGCACGGCGGTAGGGGTCAGTGGGCCGCGAGAGGTGGACAGTGTGTCGGCGTAGCGGGCCGCGGCCCGGGATCGCTCCTGCCATGCCCGCTGGACCGGCTCCGGCAGGAGGGTCGGGTCGAGGGTGACTGCCTGGCGCAGCAGATGCCGGTCGATGGGCGTCGGGCCGGCCTGCTCCGGGTGGCCGACCAGCCACTCACATGCGTCGTTGCGACTGCCGAGCATCGCGGCTGCCAGATCGATCATGCTCGCGGCGGTAAGAACGTGCCGATTGACCTGACCCTCGGGGTGCGCGCTGAGCTGCGCCAAGGCTGCGGTGGAGTCGGCGGCGAACAGCTCGTGCGCAGCGACCAGCGCCTGGCCGTCTCCGTATCGGCCGGACTCGGGATGGTAGGTGTCCAGGCTCAGGTCTCCGGCGAGGCCCTGCCGTCGAAGGGCAGCGGCCCACCGGCCGATCCGTACGGCCGCGTGGCCGTAGTCGTCGGTGTGCAGCCGCAGTCGCAGGTGCGGCGTGGGACGTCGGAGGCGGACGAACCATCGCAGCGGCGGCTCGGGCCAGTCGGCGAGCAGCGGTGGCAGCCCTCGGAGTAAGACCAGGTCCATCATTGGCGGCTCGACGGCCAGCGACGCGGACACAATGGCGCCTGCGCCGGGCATGGTCGGCGGGGCCGGAGCGGGCGGCGGCCCCGAGCCTCGTGCGGAGACGACGGCCGGCGCCACGGCGGGTTCGACGGTGCAGGCGACCGGCACGACGATCTCGTGAGCACGCCCGGACAGCCACCCGAAGTCCTCCGGACCCGCCGCCTCGACCACGGTGATCGGTTCGGTGCTGGCGTCCAGGTGGGCACGCAACAGGGACCGATCCATGGCCTGATCAAGGTTGAGCCGGAGCCTCTGGTCGCCGCTGCCGACCTGCACCCACCCGGGTAGCCGCAGCCTCGAACGCTCTACCTCCCAGGCTGCCAACCATTCGCTGTCGCTCGCGTCCGCAGCGGGCAGGCGGGCCGGGTCGAGACGCCACCGGGCGGCCGTGAGCAGAATTTGCCCGTATCGCAGCGCGGGCCGAAAGGGCAGGCAGGAAGCGGCGCCCCAATCGAACGGCTTCAGCGGGGCACCCATGGCTCGTGGCAACTCCACGAGGAACCGACCGAGCAGCGGCATCGTGTGCAAGGCGGCGGCGTGCGCCACCGTCGGCTCGACCACCCTCCCCCGCGACATCGACACCAACACCAGTCGGTCCCGACCCGCGACCACACCAAGATCGCCAATGTTGATGATGTCCTCGGTTGCCGGGCGGTGCTCGGCCAAGGGAATCAGCCACGGAAGGACCAGCGGGGCATTCAGTACGTTCTGCGCATGCAGACGATGTGGTGGGAAGCTCAATTGCGCTGGCATGGCCCCGTCCACCGCGACGGGTAGCCGCGCGAACTCCTTGCACATTCGCTCCCGGTCGGGAGCGGGCAGCACGTCGAGGAAGCGTCCGCTCGTCGCCATTGCCGAGCGGCCCATGCCGGTCAGCGCGATCGTAAAGTGCCCTTTCGCCAGCGCGTCCAGCGATGCCGCGCGAACCTCTGCCGTGACGTCGACGTGAGGGCTGATGTGGCCCTCTTCGGGCGCGGAGCTGGCCAGAGCCATCACAGCAGCGCCATCGAGCGTCACCTCGTGGACACCGTCGATCACTGCCTGCTGGGCCAGTGCCAAGAGCCGCTCGTCACGGCTGGACAACGAGGCCGAGGGTGCTTCGGCCGCGCGGGTGAAGTGTTCCGGGTAGCCCAGCCCGGTCAGGGGATCGAGCACCTCCGCCAGCGGCACTATCGCCGCCGTGCCGTAGCGGTCGACGAACCGGGCGCGGTACGTGCGCCACTCCGGCCGGCCGCCCGGATGGGACGTCAAGCGTCGTAGCACGCCCACAGCGCTCGCGATCTCGGCAGCGGCCTGGATCGGCAGGGTGACCTGATCCGCTAGCCGAAGGTCCACCGCGATCGGCTGTGGATCCGGTATTACCCGACGCATCCGGTCCGCCAGTTCACGAAGCTGTGTCGTACCGGCTGTGATGCCATGCAGGTCGGTGTGCAACGACCCGAGTGCGGCCGCGACGGGCTGTTGTTCGTTGAGGTGGTCATCCTGCACGGTGGCGAGCTGGTCCAGGATGTGTCGCAGCGGGTCGGTGCAGGTCGACGGCGGCCGGAGGCTGGAGATCAGCACACCGTGGTCGACCAGATCGGCAACCAATGCTTCCGCGGACCCTCGTGGAGTTCGTGGGAACGCGGCGGTCACCGTGTCGACCAACTCCGTCCACGACACCGGCGCGGCGGCTAGCGACACGGCCAGCCGCACAGCTGCGGTGTTTCTCACCGAGGAGACGCCGTCTGCTGGTAGCGAGGCGTGCGGCCGGCGCCCTACCGCGAGCCGACGCCCCTGCCCGACCGCCAGGTTGTTTGCCTGCACACGCAGGTTGCGGCGCACATGCGGGTCGGCTTCGAGCCGCGCGATCAGAGACGCGAGCCAGCCCGCGTCCGGCCGTACCCGGATGGCCGAGCGCCCTGACGGTACGACCGAGGCAGTGCGGTCGAAGCGCAGTGCGGCGACCCCGGAGAACAACCCAAAGGGCGTTGCCCGTCGCTGAGCACGCACGAGGTACCGCGCCAGTGCCAGAGCCATCCGCCAGCCGCGGCCGGCATCGAGTGTGCCGCCGGCGCACACCGCCTCGACCCGGGAGGCGAACTCAGGACTGGCGGTCCACACGGCTTCGGCCACACCAGGGAGCTTCCACGTCTCCCGCAGCCAGCCATCAATGCCTGCGGCATCGCCCCGATGCGGCCACGGCCGGTCGCCGCTTCGCCACGAGTGCGCGGCGATGCGGATCGTGGCGGCATCAACCTGCCGGTACAGACTGCTTCTCGCCGCCACGATCCTCTCCTTACACATGAACTTGCTCGGTTTCAGGGGTCGCCGGTTCCGGTGAGCGGTCGGATCGCTCACCGGAACCGGCACGGACAAGCGACTAGCAGTCACTGCCCTTCACGGTGTCGCAGCCGTCGTCGGTGTCGGCCAACAGTGCGGCGGCGACCGGACCCTCCGTGACGATCTGGACGTCCAGCTGGAACGGGTCGTCGCTGACGGCGAGCAGGTCGTTCATGGTTCCTCCTAGGGAGTTGGGATGATGGGTGGGCAGGTAGCCCCCGCAGCTACCGGCACGGACTTTGCGGAGCGTGAGGCCGGGGGCGGCAGGGGACGGGGGGCACCCCTGCCGCCGGCCGGGACAGGCCACCGCGCCCATCTCTCGTGGAGCGGCGGCCGGTCGGGTAGTCGTCGTACGGCGACTACCCGGGTCGGAAATAGCTGGTAGTAGGTGGCGGCCTGCCGGTGGCCCAAGTTCTTGGCGTAGGAGAGCGCGCTGATTTCCGTTATGCCTGCCACAGACTCTGTGGGACGGGATGGCGCCCTGTCCGCGCCCCTGGGGCGCATGTCATGCGGTCGCCTTGCGGGCGTGGACGGCCCTGCGCTCGTAGGAGCCCAGGAGCACGTGTGGGTCGGCCATGAGCGCGACGAACCGGTCGAGGTCGGCGTCGGTGACCTCGGGTGTGGTCAGGACGGGGCGGAGGTCGTCGACCACGTTGGCGAGTAGCTGGCATCCGGGACCGCCTCCGGTCCAGGTCTCGGTGGACGCGTGGGTACAGACCTGCGGCATGCCCTTGACGACGAGCAGGGCGGGGGTCTCCGCCGTCCAGGTGCCGGCACCGTCAAGTCCGGCGATGGTGCGGTAGACGCGTCGCATGACGGTGTGGATCAGCCAGGCGTCGTCGTCGGTTGCCCAGAAGACTCGTGGCGGGGTGTCGGTGACGTCGGCCAGGACGAGCCAGCCACCGGGACGCAGCCGGGCGATCATCTGCTCTAGCGCCTCTGCGGGGTGTGGCAGCTCGCCGTGCAGCCACCCGGCCACGACGACGTCGAAGCTGTCGGGCTCGCCGGGAAGGTCGTCACCGTTCAGGTCCCGCTGATAGACGTCGATGACACCTGTGGGGTTGAGGTAGGTGGTGTCCTTGTCGACCGCGGTGACCCTGCCGCGAGGGCCGACGAGGCGAGCCAGGTGGGCGGTGACCTCACCGCCGCCCGCGCCGATTTCCAGGACGCGCTGGCCGGGTTGAATGTCGAGCCGGTCCAGTTGCTGCCGGATGATCGGATTGAGCAGTTCACGCAGCCGGGCAGGGCGCAGTTGGCCGCTCTGGGTGGTCGTCATTGTGGTGATTCCTTCCTAGTTCGCGCTGGGGTGTGCAGGGGTGCTCGGCGGGGACAAGCCACACACCGGACCGGCGGGGCATCTCCCGCTGGTCTGGGGAGGTCACGGGTGGCGTGTTGGTGGCGGGTGGCTCCCAATAGCGGTGGGGTGCGTGGGTGTGGGTGAGCAGGAGCAGGTAGGCGCGTGTGCGCCAGCCGGTCGGCGTGAGGATGGCGTGTTCGTAGGCCAGGACAGTTGCGGTGCTGGGGTGCAGGATCAGCAGGTGCCGCTCACGGCCGTTGGCGCTGGTGGTGGCTACGGCGGTGCCGGTGCGGCCGGCGTGGTCGAGCGTGTTGGGGTGTGCGGTCATCCCGGTGGTGCCTGCGAGGGCCTGCGCGGCGAGGGCACGTTGCTGCGGGCCGGGGCTGTGCCAGGTGGCGAGTGCGGCGAGACCGACCACGAGCTGTGTGGTCCTGTTGATCTGCGCGCTTTGCAGGCTCGACTGGGTGCGGAGCCAATCGGTGCTGCGGTAGGCGTGGTGCAGATGCCTGTCGTGTAGCCATCCTGGCGGCCAGAAGTCCTCTATGGCACCGGACCCATCACTCGGGTGTTGGGTCATCAGCTCCGCGCCGGAGTCGTCGTCGGCGTACCAGCGCACGATGTCCCGTGTACTCCGCTCGCCTTCGTTGTCGTACCAGGCGCGGTGGTGTACCAGATTGAATCGGCCGACCGCCCGATCGCAGGGGTCCGCTGCTGGGTGGCGTGCGAGGTGGAGCAGGAACGGGCGGGCCGGTTGGCCAGGCCGCAGCTTTGTCGCCATCGGGGTGTGCGCGGTGCCGGCGAGGTCATCGCGCGGCGACGGCACGTCACAACCGTCAGATGCGGCGAGTAGAAGCGGCGATTGTTGACTGGGCGGCGGTGGGACCTGTCCGGCGATGAGGGCAGTGACGAGGACGGCCACCCCGATTTTCGCGTGATGTGCCCGCCGGCCAGAGGCGGCGACGGACGACAGAGACGGAGTGCGGGTGTCCACACCGCCCGAAAGGACAGTACGCGGTGCGGCCATGTCATCGCCGGGGCAGCTCTGAGGGCTGGTGGGGATGGGGCTCATGACGTCCTGCTTGGGGTGGATAGACCGTCCGCCCGGGGTCTCGGGATCAACAGTGGCGGTGCGGTAGCGGTGAGGTCGGCGACGAAGGCGTCGACCTGGCCGTGGGTGACGCCGGGCATGCAGATGAGGTGGCTGGTGGCTCCGTCGGTGGCGAGTAGCCACTTCTTGCGCACCTGCTCGGGTGGGGTGGGTATGACGACGGTGAAGGCGTGCGGGTGTCGCCAGGCGGCCCAGCCGACGGCGTTCAGTTGATCGACGGTGTAGGCGGCGAGGCGGCGGGCTTGGGTGGCTCGCCAGCGGTGCCCTTCGTGGCCGTGGGTGGCGATGGCGTGCCAGAGCAGGGCGGCGGCCAGGCCGCAGCGGGAGCCGGTGATGGTGGTGTCGAGGGTGGCGGTGTAGGTGACGCGGCTAGCCGCGTGGCGGGCGCTGTCGCGGATGAGGACAACTCCGCAGGGCGTTGGCACGCCCAGGAATTTGTGGCCGCTGATGGCGATGCTGCTGATGCCACTGTCGTCGTCGAGGCGTAGCCGGCCGTCGAGTGCGAGGGGGATGCCGGACAGCGCCGCGTCGACGTGCAGGTGTCCATCGACCTGGTGCTCATTGAGGACAGCGCGGATGGCGGTGGTGTCGTCCACGGCTTCGGTCAGAGTCGTGCCAGCGGTGGCCACCACAATCGCGGGCCAGCGTCGGCGGCGGCTCACCTGCGCGGCGAGGTGCGCGTAGTCCATCTCCCCGCCCGCGTCGGCGTTGACCACGACGCCCCGCGCCCCGAGCATCCGGACGATCTTGAGTACGGAGTAGTGGGCGGCGGTCGAGTAGTAGATGCGGGCGGTGGGGTGGCGGTGGTGGGCGGTGTGCAGGGCGGATAGGTTGCCTTCGGTGCCGCCGGCTGTGACGTAGCCCCACCGGTCGTTTCGCGGCATGGCGAGGGTGTCGGCGACCCAGGCGATGACGGCCCTCTCCAGCACTCGGGTATGGGCGACTCCGCCGAGGTCTGCCGGGTCGCCGATGTTGTTCCACAGCCGGTTCCCGAGGCGGGTCATGACCTCGCCGTAGTCGAGGTCCACGGCGCCGGGAAACCCGATGCTCGTCGCAGCGGCGGCGTCGGCCTCCTGGATCAGGTGGTCGAGCACGGCCGTGACGTCGATCGGCGCGTGGCCGAGGTCCGCGGCGTCGGCGAGGCTGAGGCTCTGGTGACCCGTCACGCCCGCCGCCCCGCGAGCAGGTGCGTGGTGAGGGTGTGGTGCAGTGCGGTGAGCTGCCGCCAGATGTCGCGGGTCTCGTCGTCGCCCTGCTCGGTGAGATGTTCGTACGGGTTGTAGTAGCTGATTCGGTGCGGGTTGAGGGTTTTGTTGCAGCGCACGCCGTCGTCGCCGACGCGGGCCTGCGGGTCGCGGTCGATGTACAGGGCGGTGCCGTCGGTTAACAGGACGTAGCACTGACCTTTGAGGTTGAACGCCGACATGTATCGGCCAGCGGCGGCGGCGTCGCGCAGTGTCCGGGCGACTTGGTACCAGCGGCCCTGGTCGGAGTCGAGGGTGCTGACACCCACGCCGACGTACCACGCGCCTGGAGGCAGAGTCATATCCCCGCCGTTGACCATGGAACCCTCTGGACCGAGGGGACTCCACCCGCGTCCGATGGAGGCGATGTTGTCCGCGGCGACCTCGGTCATATCCGCGAGCAGTTGCGGCAAGACATCGGAGTCCGGCGACTGCGGCCACGTGCGGTGCGCGGTGTGCAACCGGTAGCCGTGTGGCTCGTTGGGGGCGTCGGAGACGAAGAACAGCATCAGCGCGTGAGGGCCGACCGCGCCTCGCCCCCCGAATGCCTGGTCGGCTTCAATAAGGTGGCCGGTGTTCAGCCGCTTGGACCGGTACACGACCTGTAGCCGCAGGTCAGCCCAACGCAGGTCAGCCGGCATCTCGCCGTCGGCAGAGCGCTGGTCATAGCCGGACGGGCCCGGGGGCGGGATCGGGGGCACGGCGGCGTCGGGTGGCCGCTGGTACCCGGTGGGCACAGGTGCCGTGCCGTAGCCGGGCAGCGGCGCGGCGGGCGCAAGCTCTGGGTGAGGGTGACTGGCAGGTGGTGCGGCGGGGGGGTAGCCCGCTCGCCAGCGCGGGTCCAGGGGATCGACGTCGTAGTGTCCACCAGGTGACGGAGCCGCGTGAGTCCTCATCATCGCCTCCTCAGATCGAGAGGTTCATGGCGTCGGGAACGGCATGTCGCTTTGGTGTGCCACGGCCGATACCGGCGTAGATCTCCGGGCGGGCCTGCCGCAGATGCTCGGCCCACACTCCGCCCGCAACGGCGGTGGCAACGAGGATCAGGGGCAGCAGGAACGGATACAGCGACCCGGGCGCGGCACCGAGCAGAGACCCGGCGTTGCCGACCATCAGCGCGAGCACCACCGATCCACCGAGCACGCCCAGGGCGGGCGCGAGCCGCCACTCCCACGCACCGGCCTGCGGGCCGCGCACCCTGGCTGGTGCCGTCATCGCGGCCACCGACGCGGCCAGCAGCAGACACAGCAGGCCCATCGCCCCCAACGCCGACAACCAGGTGAACATCACCGCCACCGGGTCAGCGCCGCTGACCGCGAACACCCCCACCACCGCCACCGCGACGGCCGTCTGCACCAACGACCCGCCACGCGGCGCACTGACCCGGGTCGCGCTACTGGTCCGGGCAAGACCCGCCGGCAGCACCTTCTCCCGAGCCATCGCGAACACGTACCGGGCGAGCACCGCATGGAACGCCAGCATCGACGTGACGATCGCGAAGATCAGCACCACGTTCGCGAGGGCCGTCCACCAGCTGCCCAGGCGCGCCAGGACCGAGAACGGCAATCCGGCCGCCGGATCAGCGGCCACTTCCCCAACGATGTCAGGGCCGACCGCAACCCCCATCGCGAACGCGGCAACGGCATACACACCGCCGAGAACAAGTGCCCCGCCGACGGTGGCCCGGCCAACCGACCTGCGGTCGACGGCCTCCTCGACGAGCGACCCCGGCGCGTCGAAGCCCATCACCGCGGCTACGCCGAAGGCGACCGCACCGCCGATGCCGCTGACTGCCAGACCTGAGACGTGGAAGCCGTCCCAGGACACCTCCCCGCCGGCTGGCTGCCCCACCCCGGCGAGGACGAACGCCGCGACGATCAGCAACGACACGGCCAGCACGACGGCCAAGACCCGGGTCGACAACATGATCGCCCGCACACCGAGCACTCCGACGACGGCCAGGGCGAGGCCCGCCCACACCCACCACGCGCCGCCTAGGTGCGCAGCCATCGTCGCCCCGAACGGCCCATACAGGCTGATCTGGATGGCGTTGTAGGCCACCAGCGCGACCATGCCGGCTGCGACACCCCAACTCCGGCCCAGCCCGTGCGCGAGGATCGCGTAGTAGGCCGCCGGGTGCCCGAGCTGTCGGGCCATCGCCGCGTACCCCACCGCCAGCAGCGCGACCGTGCCCGCCACAATCACGAAGGTCAGCGGAAGAGCGGTCACCTGCGTCGTCTTGTACGTCTCGACGATGCCTCCGGTGAGCACCACCATGGGCGCCGACGCCGCCGCCCCGAACACCCACAACCCGAACGGCGTCAGCGTCCGCCGCGCGAGCCCCACCTGCACCTGCGCCGACTTCACCGCTGCCCCCGCTGCGGGGAGTCCGGGCACTCCGACCTGCGGCAGCCATCTACTGGATGCCCGTCCACCTCGGCGGCGTTGGTGGGCACGAGGTAGACCGCCGTCGGCCGTACCGGGCCGCCGCGCCAGAAGCTTCGGTCGCGGTGCAGCCGGCGAATCGCGGTGTGGGTATCGGGCGTGAATCCGAACAGGTCGTGCGCCCCGTCTGGCCACTCGCGCCGGATCGCATACCCCCACGCGTACTCCGACGGCGTCACGTCGCCTGCGAGCGTGAGGTCGGTGCCGGTGCCGGCAATCGCGTTCGGCGCATCCAACCTCAACCAGCGCCCCAAGGCGGGACTCAGTGGTCGCAGTGTGGTGGTGGGCTGAGGGGCTCGGGTCAGCATGAGGGTGCCTTCCTTCGGCATGAGGGTGTGAGGACGTGGCCCGCTAGCCGAGACGTCGCCGCCAGCAGGTAATGAATCGGGCGTCTTACTGGGTGGTCAGGGAGAACGCGCCGGTGCCGCCGGGATGACGCGGCCAAGAAAGGGAGTCGCGGTGCGCTCCAGGCGGACTCGTCGCGGCAGCTCACCTCCAGCCGATCCGCGGGGCTGCTCGTCGCAAGGTTGGGGGCGCCACATCCGCCACAGAGCGGGACCTCCGGGCGCGAGCAGCACCGGCGAGCGCGGCTGATAGCCGACTTCTGCGAGCAGGCCGTCTCCGGGCCGGTCGCTGCTGTGTTCCGCACACGACGGCAGCCCGGCACGGTCCAGGGTCTGGTGATGGACGGCCAGCAACGCCCGCGCGGCATCCCCGTGCCCGCGACGGACCGCGACGTGGGCCAGCTGGTGATGCGGACGGTGGGGACGCAGCCCATCGACACAGGCATACAGCAAGGCGAACCGGGCGGCGTGAGGGCCGAGGAGCCTGTAGAGGTCGTACACCCAGGCGGCAGCCGGCGGGGGCGGCTCCAACCGCGCGTACCACACCGCCACCGCCGCGCGATCGTCGGTCGTATCGACTCGACCGCGCTCCAGCCCTTGCAACAGCACAAGCCGCGCCCAGCGACGCAGAACCACTGCGCGTTTGGCTACATCGGGAACCAGCCAAACACCTATGGGCTGCGTCATCAGCGCGTCAGCCATGACCGAGGACAAAGCGTCAACGTCTTCGCCGGTCGCGCGGCGGACCGCCGTCTCCATCAAGCTCATGGCGCATCCCCCTGGGATTGGCCGAGCCCACTGCCGCCGCCGGCCGCTTCCAGCACGGTTACCAGGTGGGCAGCGTGTGCTGAGCGTTGCCGAGACGCCCACGGCGCCGAATCGAGCGCGCGATGGAAAGTCGCGGCGAGATGCAGGCTGTCAGCAGCGATCCCCGCGAGGGGCAGGCGCTTCCGCGCGGCCTCGATCAACCGCGGTGAGCCGCAGACATAGACCGCCTGCCCCGGTCGATAGTGATACAGAGCCATGCTGAGCAGGTCGCCCTGCGCTGTCTGCTCCACTTCACGGTCGTTCGAGAGAGCCGGCACGACCGTGAGCCACTCGCCATACGCCTGCTGGAGCTTGTCCAACGCGACCGCGTCGTAAAGATCCAGAAACGTCCGCACGCCCACCACCAACGTCACCCGTCGCCCCTTCGGCGACGCGGCAACTTGTTCGACCAGCGCCCGCAGCGGTGCAAGACCAGTGCCCCCGGCAGCCAACAGCAGATCGCTGTCACCAGCGGCCTCCAGCGACAACCCGACGTCGAAGGCCGGCCCCAGCCACACCCTCTCCCCCGGAGTAACCCGCTCGGCCAGAACAGGCGAAACCACACCCCCGGCAACGCTACGAACGTGGAACTCCACCCGCCCATCCGGGCGCGGAACGTTCGCCGGCGAATACCACCGCCACAGCCCCGGCAGCCGAGGCGTACACACCGGCATCGCCTGACCAGGCAGATACCGAAGCCTCCGCATCGGCCGGACAGTCAACACCGCGACGCCCTCGGAGACTCGCTCACACACCTCCACCTCGCCGAACGTCACGTGAGGGCCATCGCCCAACGCCCCCGCCGCCCGCTCCGCGAGCCGCAGCGCCCGACGACAACCAAGCTCCCATTGACCTGCCAGCTCGGGCTCCCAGCCCTCGCCCGCGAACTGGCGCACCGTATCGACCAACGCAGCCGCGATGGCCGTCTCGTGATACGACTGAAGATCTAAACGCCGGTGCATCCGACCCAGCACCGCCAACGCCGCACGCCGACCAGCTGGATCACCCCGACCTGCGACCACCCGGCCAAGCGTTGAGAAGAACACCGGCGCAAACTGATGCGGAAGCAGCCGCACGCTACGGTCCTCCATAAACGACCAGAAGTGGTCGGCGGCTCGGCCGTGCGAGGCGAGGGCGACCGCCAGGAAGAGTCCCAGGTCAGCCATTGCGCCGGCTCGTCCTGGGCACGCGGACACCATGAGCGCTGAGCAGTGTCCGACTGGTCTTCGGGCCTCCCGCGCACGTCTCTACCCGCGCCTCGATCGCCCTGTGCCGCGTCACGTCGCTGCCCACGGGGTCGAACGACCGATCGTCGGCAGGAAGAAACCACTTTCTCCGGCACATCGATATGTCACCCTTCTCTCCGCCTCAACTTGGCACCTCCAGGCAGAGGCTCGCCAACGCCTCTGGGCGGGACCATCCCTCCTCACCGCCGAGCCAGCGACCTAAGTTCTGCGCAGTCCAATCACCGACAGCGACCGGTCGACACCGAAATGGATTGCCCCGTTCAGGAAAGCCGAACGATCAGAGCAAATCGACGCCTAGCTTGTTGTCTCGCTGTTGTCTCATGCCGAATCCGAGCAGTTTCCGCAGTTGAGAGCACGTTTCTTTGACCGGATCGGACTAGAGTGGTGGCGACGATCGGGGAGGCAGGATGACGCGGACGCCATCGCCACGGAGTCAGCTCTTGGTGCATCCGTTGAGCTACGTTCGAGAACAGCGAAGCTGGACGCAGCAAGATCTCGTCGATGCCATCGCGCGCCGTCTAAACACTGCAGCCCGGCGCGAGAAGGCTTGGCGCTGGGAGCGATGGGGCGTGGTGCCAGATGAGGATTCGCAGGTCGCATTGGCCGACGAGCTCGGCGTTGATAGGCAAACAGTTAAGGCACTCGGGTGGCCTCACTGGCTCCCTACCGGTCCCGCAATCAGCGCGTCAGCGCCCTGGACCGTCAAGGGAGCAGTGGACTTGCTTGACGAGACTGCAGGACCAGCAGTGCTAGACCGCCGAGGGTTTCTGATCATGCAGGCCGGGTTAGCTGCTGCGATAGCCGAACGGTGGCTCGCAACCGAGCCTCCTAAGATCAACGCAGCGCTTGAGGGAGGCCGCGTCGACACAGATCTCCTAGATTGCTTTGAACAGCGGCTGCCGGCCCTGCGCCGCATGGACGCCAGCCTCGGCGGCGGGAGCGTGCGGTCGCTGGTTGACGCCGAGCTTCGGCTGGTGACGGATCTCCTGCGACATAGCAGTTACTCAGAGGGTGCCGGCAATCGCCTGCTGGTTGTCGCCGCCGAGTTGGGACGAATCGCTGGCTGGGCCAGTTTCGATGCAGGGTTCCACGCGGCGGCCGAGCGTTACTGGTTCACCGCCCTCCACGCTGCCCACTCCGCAGCCGACCGCGCGGCAGGCGCGAACATCCTGAAGTGCATGAGCCTTCAACGGGTCGACACTGAACGCCCCGCCGAGGCCCTCCGTTTGGCCGACGCTGCGCGAGCTGGGGCGAAGGATGCGCCCGCCCGCGTGCGAGCCATGCTCACTACGCGTTTGGCTCGTACACATGCAGTGCTTGGTGAATCGGTAGCGTGCGAGCGAAGACTCGCAGAGGCCGACACAGAGATGTCACGCGCTGACGATGAAGCAAGCCCGGCCTGGGCCAGCTACTTTGATCATGCGGAGTACTCCGCCCAGGTGGCGGCCTGCTACCTGCTTCTACAGCGCCACCAAGCCAGCGACTACTGGCTTCAACAGACCCTCGCACTCCAACCGGCCGAGCGCAGCCGGGACCGCGCAACCTATCTGATCTGGCGTGCCGATTCCGTACTGAATCTCGGAGATGTCGAGCAGGCATGCAGCCTCGTTGCCCAGGCTGCTCCAGATGTCGTCGCCACGCGATCGGTACGCAACCACCGCCGATTGCTGGACATTCACGGTCGTCTCGTGGTGCATCGACACCCGGCCGCAGCAGCACTGGACGAGTGCGTGCGTAGTCTGCTGACATGAGTGAGGCCAATAGGGTCGCAGTTGTCACCGGCTCCAACCGCGGCCTCGGCAAGGCCATCGCCCGCGGCTTAGCCGAGACCGGCGCCCATGTGGTCGTCACCGCCCGTACCGAGGAAGCCGCACATCGGGCCGCCAACGAGCTACTCGTGGACGGACTCTCGGCATCCGGACAGCAACTAGACATCGCCGATCCGGCCAGCGTCGCTCGTGCCATGGCGGACGTGGGCTACCAGCACGGCCGGCTAGACATTCTCGTCAACAATGCCGGCATCGCCATCGACCGAGGCCAGGCAGCGGCCAGCGCCGACATCGAGAAGGTGCGAGCCACCCTGGACACCAACATCATGGGGACCTGGCGCTGCTGCACCGCAGCCATCCCCGAGATGAGGAAGAGCGGGTACGGCAGGATCGTCAACGTCACCAGCCACATGGGGACCTTTGGCGAGATGGGAACCGGTAGCGTTTCCTACCGAGTGTCGAAGGCTGGGGTGAACGCCCTAACGTGCATCCTCGCAGCTGAGCTCAAGGACGACGGCATCTTGGTAAACGCGGCGTCCCCGGGAAAGGTCGACACCCGACTGGCCTACGGAAAGGCGAACTCCACGCCCGACGAAGCGGCGGACACCTTCGTATGGCTTGCCACGCTGCCACCAGACGGCCCGACCGGGGGACTCTTCTACCAGCGACGCCCACTCAGCTGGTAGCGGTATCGCCGGCAGACGGGGCGGCACCGAGCTACCTCTGAGTGATCAACAGATGACGTGAACGAGATCTTCATGTTTGACTGTCTTCATGCAGGCGGGGGAAGCGCGGCTGTCAATCGATTGTGGTGACGCCAGCACCGTGGCTGTTCTTGCCTGGGCTGACGGCAGTGCGTCTGCGCTGTCGTTTGACGGGTTGCCGTATCTGCCCAGCGCTGTATACGTAGGCCCCGACGGGGAGGTACGGACGGGGCAGCGGGCGTGGCAGGCCGCCGTAGAGCAGCCGAGCAGGCTCATTCCGAGCCCTCGCCGCGCCGTCGAGGGCGGCGTGGTGATCGATGAGACGCCGGTAGAGGCACTCGCGCTCGCGGCGGCGCCGCTGCGCGCGGCGGCGGCCGAGGCCGAGCGGGTTGCCGGCGGGCCGGTGCGGGATGTCCGGCTGGTGGTACCGGCAGATTGGGGGCCGCGCCGGCGTACTTGGATGAGGCAGGCTGCGCATCGGGCGGGTCTTGCGCAGCCGCGTCTTGTCGAGGCTCCAGTAGCCGTCGCCGAACATCTCCTCGCGACCGGTCTGCAATTGCCGGTTGGGGCGTTCATCGTGGTCTGCGACATCGGCGCGGGCGCGGAGGTGACAGTGCTTCGCCGCGGCCCGGCGGGGTTTGAGGTCCTCTCGACCCTCGCGGACTCTGCCGCTGGCGGCAGCGCCGTCGACCTAGCCTTAGCTGCCGCTCTGACCGTCGTTCGGAGCGCGCCCAGCGACGGCGTAGGCGATTGGGCGGTAGCGGAGAGCGTCCGCGCGGCGAAGGAAACCTTGGGAGTCCACCCCGCGGTCACGGTGCCTCTCGCGGGGCAGGCACCGGTCATCGCGAGCAGGGCCATGCTCGTCGATGCTGCTCTGCCAGTAATTCGACGCGTGGCGGAGCTGGTCGGGGAGACCATCGCTGCCGCCGAACTCTCCCCCAGCGACCTGGCGGGGATCTATTGTGTCGGCGGCAGCGCACACCTGCCGCACCTGGACACAGTCGTCGCCGAGCGCACGGGCATCACCCCCACAGTTGTCTCCGAACCTCAACTGGTCGCGGCCCGGGGCGCTGCCGACGCTGGCTCGGCGAACGCGGGGACGGTCGCGGTCGAGGTGCCGGTTCCGCCAGTGCGACGGGCCGTGGCAATCGCGGTGCCCGGCTTCGCGTCACTAGCCCTGATCTGGCAGTGTCTGCTGACCGCCGAAGAGCACAACGTATTGGTGTATCGCTCGGTGCGCTTGAACTGGGGCGAGTTCACGATGGCCGCCGTGTTCGCCCTGCTGGCATGCCTCGCCGCAGGAACCGTCCTTGGTTCAGTGATTGCCGCACGGAACCCGACACCGAGTACCCGCACCGAAGGCGGGAGGGTCAGTATCGGCATCCTCGCCGCAGCGAGCCTCGGCGCGGCGATTGCCGGTCTCTACGCGGTCGTCACCAGCCAGTACTTCGGCGAACCCGTGGGCCCCTTCCTGAGGTGGGCGTTGTGGCCGATCACTCCGATCTTGCTGATGGCCGTAGCGATGGCAATGGTGGCCGCCCGACAATGGCGTGCCCCGCACGGCGGCTGGTCGGCGCTGCTCGCCGCACCAACCGGATCGATCGTCACCGCAGCACTCGGCATGGGGTTGATCCAATACTCGCTGACGGCCGACAGGTGGCCGGATCGGCTGTTGTGGATCGACATCTCCGGGCGCGTCGGTGGTCTTCTCCTCGGCGTCGGGTTGGTCATGGCGCTGGTGGCGCCGCTGATGTTCCGCCTCATACTCGGTGCCCCGGTCGCGGTGATCACCGCCGCGATCGTCAGCAACCAGGCCGCCGGCATCCTCGGGGTCAGCTACGCCGTGGCGGTGGCGATGTGGTGGGCGGCCCGGTTGTGGACCAGGATCGTCCGCCCCGCCGCCACGAGCCCTGTCACTGCGCGGCGATCAGCGGGTGCCGGGCCGTCGGGTGGGGGTGGGTGAGGTGCGGTGGCCGCGCCAGCTGATGTCGCTGCTGGTCGTCCTCGCGCTCCTGGCCGGCCCGCCCGTGGTGCTGGTACTTCTGGTCGGTCCACCGGTACGTGGATGGCCGAGCCCGGAACAGGTACGGGCGTGGGTGCAGCAGCCGCTGACCGAGCAGACCCTCACCGCCGCGTTGACGATCGGAGCGTGGCTGCTGTGGCTGCTGCTCGCCTACACCGTCGCCATACGCGTCTTGACCCGTCTGCGCACGACCGCGGGATGGCTGCGCCGGCTTCCACTACCGACACCACTGCAGGCGACGGCAAGCGGAATGGCCGGAGCCGCAGTCTTCGGCATCGCCACCAACACGGCCACCACCGCCCCGCCGCAACCATCGCCTCCGCTCGCCGCAGGGACGCCCGAGAATTCCGACGGGGTCAGCCCTCTAAATAACGACACGACGGCGAGCGATGACGGGATTCACCTCACCGGCGGGTGGCTGCCTGATGAGGTCGCCGGGCAAGTCGTTGCTGCCGCAGCCCTCGTCTGGCTGCGCCGCCGCCGCGACTACCAGCCCCGCCCACCAGACCCACGCCGGCGCGAAGAACTCGATGCCGCAGGACTGCCCCCGACCGTCGCGGCCGTGCAGGCAGCCCTCGCCGACGCCCCCGCCCCGTCGGTTGCATCGGAGCCGTCGGGCAGCTTCGCCGACCTCGTCGGTGCCCTCCCGGTCAGTGGTCTGGGAGTCAGCGGACCAGGCACTCTGTCGATCGGGCGAGGTCTGCTGGTCACCGCCCTGTTGGCCGGGTATCACCTCCGCACCCCAACGGTGGTCACCACCAGGGCAACGCTGACCAGCCTCCTGGGCGGCAGCGCGCTGGCGCTCGCACGGCGTCTACCGCAGCTCACTGCCGTGGAGACCATCCACGACGCAGCGCGGCTCGTCGAGTCGGCCCTCTCACCGAGGATCGTCCTCCTGCTGGAAGAGGAGTGCGACACCCACGACGTGAGAGACGTCGCTGATGTCGCGGCCATGGCCGGTGGCCGAGTCGTTGTGCTGGGAGGATGGCCGGCGGGCCCGACCTGGCGGGCCACACCGACAGGCCATCTGCACGACCCCTTGCGCCCCGAAGAGCCTGGACCTCGACTGTGTGTCCTGGACCAGGTGGCGGCGACTGACCTGCTCGCCGTCATCGTCCACCCCGACCCGGCACCGCCAGCCCCAGCGACTCCGGGCCCTCCCCCGCCGCACGTGGTGCCACCGAAGGCCCGCCTGCCGCGGCAGGCGAACCGAGGCGAGCCCCGCAGCCGGCTTGGTGCTTCCACCTCGCGGCTTCGCCTACGCGTCTTGGGCGAGCCCACCCTCCTCGTCGATGGTGAACCCCTCACCATCCGCCGCAGCGCCGCCCTCCAGATCCTCGTCTTCCTCGCCACCAGCCACCCCACCGGCGCTAACACCTCACAGCTGGCCGATGCCATTTGGCCGGGTGTCCCCCGCCGGTCCCTCACCGGACGGCTCTACACCACCCTCAGCGAACTCCGCACTGCCATCCGAGATGCCAGCGGGCTGCATGTCATCGAACACACCGACGACCGCTATCGCCTCAACCCGGCAAACGTGACCGTCGACCTGTGGCAGCTACAAGCCGCCATCCACCACGCCGCCAGCGCCGTCACCAACACCACCGCTGCCTGGCAGGCCATCGTTGACGCCTACCCCGCTGACCTCGCCACCGGACGCATCTGGCCATGGCTCGACCCCGTTCGCGAAGCGACCCGCCGAAGTGTCATCGACGCCTGCGCCGCCCTCGCCGACGCCGAACCCGACCCGCAGCGCGGCCTTGCCGTGTTGCAGGCGGGCCTCCGCATCGACCCGTACAACGCAGCCCTACACGCCCGTGCCCGCAGCGCGCTCACCGCTCACGGTGACCACGAAGCGGCCACCGATCTGCAGGGCCGCTACCTGCGATTGCTGTCGGAGGCAGGGCTCGACGACGATGCCACCGATAGCCTCCCGAGCAGGGACAGCAGGGCAACCGGCGTCAGCCGGCAGTAGCCCGACCCGCCTAACCTGAACCGGCCTCGGTCCGTCTGCTCGCGTACCCCTCCGTGCGCTCGGCAGCTCATCGCGCCGTGGCTGACGAGTTCTAACGACGCATCCGGCCAGCGGCGGCATCCCGTGTGATGCCGCCGCTGGCCGACGTTGAGGTCAGGAGCTGCAGGTGTTGAGCATGGCCTGTAGCGCGGACTTCTCCGACGACTGCAGTCTCAGGCCCCAGTTGTACTTCACCGTGATCCACATCTTGCTGTACGTGCATCGGTACGACGACAACGACGGCTGCCACGTGGACGGGTCCTGGTCACCCTTGGACTGGTTGACGTTGTCCGTCACCGCGATCAACTGTGGGCGGCTCAGGTCATTGGCGAAGCTCTGCCGGCGGCTGGTGGTCCAGGAGTTGGCGCCGGAGCGCCAAGCCTCCGCGAGGGGCACAACGTGGTCGATGTCGACGTCGGAGGCAGCCGACCAGGTCGCTCCATCGTACGGGCTGTACCAGCGGCCTGAGGTGGCCGCGCAGGAGCTGTCGACGACCACCGAGGTGCCGTCGCGTTTGAGGACCTGCTCACGGGTGTTGCAGCTGCCGCTAATGGTGATCCAGTGCGGGAACAGGTCCCGAGAGTAGCCGCTGGTCGAGCCCTCTGTGGCCACGGTCAACGCATTGAGCTGCGATTGTGCCGTCGCCTTCGATGGAATGCCCGGAGGCGTGGCGGACGCCGGCTGCACGCTGACGCCGACGAGGCCAGCGCTTGCGACGACTACGGCGGCAGCCGCGACGGCATGCACAGCGCCGGGGGAGCGGGCAGAGAGTCGTGTCCGCATAGCGGCCTCCTCGACATCGGGTAGACGGCAATCGTCTACCGCGATCATGTCCATCGAAGTGCGTGTTTGTGAAGAGAGGAGGAAGCGGCAACAAATCCGCATCGTCACCTCACTCCCCCGCGTCGGGAGGCACGGAGGAACGGCAAGGCCGTGACCTGCGGGTGTAAGGCCGCGTAAGGCCGTGTGAGGTGCTGTTAGCACCGGCATCGGTATCAACACCGATTCCAGCTCCTACGGTCTGTCTCACCGACCCCTTGCGCACTCCGGGAGGGAGACACGCCATGGCGAGACTGACCTCAGCAGTGCTCATGCGCGCCGGAACCTTCGTGCTCGCGCTGGCACCGCCGGTGGTGCTCTACCGGGCCGGCTGGATCGACCCCGGGGTGGTGTCGGCGGACCAGTTGCGCGTGTGGCTGAGCCAGCCATTGAGCGCCGACTTCCTCGCTTTGCTGGGGCAAGTCGGGGCCTGGCTGCTGTGGCTGCTCCTAGTCACTGCTATCGCGGATCACACCCACCAGTACCTTGCCGACCGCCTGCGCTGGCACGTCGTGCTGCACTTACCTCGGCCACTGCAAACGCTCACGGCGGTTCTGCTCGGCAGCACAGCCGTCACCACCGTGGCCGCTTTGCCCGCTGCCGCCGACAGCACCACCGCGATGGACGCCGAGCCGCCACCAGACGCCCCCTCGTCGGTAACCGAGAGGCGACTCACCCTCGACACCTTGGAAGCCCCGCTGGCACCCACATTACGAGTGCCACGCGCAGAAACCCTGAAAACGCCACCGGCCCTGACCGCCTCCGTCCGATCCGCGACGCCGCCGGCCCTTCGTCAGGAAGCCGGCGCCAACGTGGCTCGCGTCGGCCCGGGTGAGACGTGCCGAGTCGTCGCCGCAGACACCTTGTGGGATCTCGCCGCGAAGCATCTCGGTGACCCGAACCGCTGGCGGGAGATCTACACACTCAACCGCGGGCACAAGCAGGCCAACGGCTACGCCCTCACCGACCCCGACGAGATCCACGTCGGATGGACACTCGCGCTCCCCGCCCGTGAAATCACGCCAGCACCTGCATTACCTGATTCAGCCACCTCCACCACTGACCGCCCTGACGTCACGACACCCGGGGCCACCGACACCGCGCCGACCGCATCGCCGGTACCACCAGCCAGCGCCATACCGGCCCCCGACACCCCGACAGCGAGTACGCCGAGGCCGCCCACCCCCGCACCGACCACGCCGAGCGTCCCTGCCGACGGCGCGCCGTCCGCCTCCGAATCGCCCCCCGATCAACCAGGGGACGAGGCTGGGATCGCACTGTCGACGCAGGGCTGGATCAGCCTCGGCTTGGCCGCCGCCATCGCCGCAGTAGCCGTCCTGCTCCGTCTCTACCGTCGCCGCCACGCCCGGCTGAATTTCCCGACACCCGTCAGCTCTGCGCCGCAACCCACCCCGACACCGCCGTCTCTCAGCCACGTCGAGACCATCGGCAGCCGCGACCTCAGCACCGCCGTCGGTGACCACCGCCGGACCAGCCCCGCCGTCGGTGACCACCGCCGGACCAGCCCCGCCGTGCCGGCTCCGGTCGGCCTCGACATGGAGGGCAACGAGGTAAGCCTGTTTCACCTGCCCGGTCCTGGCCTCGCCCTCAAGGGAGACAACGCCATCCCAGCAGCCCGCGCCGTCCTCGCCGCTGCCCTGACCACCGGCGTCACGGACAACGTCACCACCCGCCCGGTAGTAATCACCACGGCAGACCTCCTCGCCCAACTCCTCCCCCCGGGTGCCCCGCTGATAGGGCTGGACCCCGACGGCACCGCCTACGACGGGGAACGCCTCATCGTGCTCGCCGACATCGCAGCGGCGGTCACCCACGCCGAAGAGGAGATGATCGGCCGACGCCGGCTGCTGGACACCTTCGACGCCGAGACCATCACCGACCTCAACGCCCGCACCGACCACGCCGAGACGCAACCGCCGTACGTGCTTCTCATCGAGTCCAGCCCCCGGCACGCCGCCCGCCTCCAGGCCGTCGCCACCCACCGCGCCGCCCTGGACCTGCACCTCGTCATCCTCGGCCCGCACGACGGCATCCCCACCGTCGAGATCAGCGCCGAGGGCACCGCCACCGGCGACGAACCGCACTCGGTGACCCGGCTGTCCACCCTCGGCGCGGATGACCTCGCCGCCATCCTCTCCATGCTCACCGACGCGATAGCCCGCCCCGAGGCCGGCGCCGACGTCGACGACCCGCCCGCCGAGATCTCGCCGTCCGCGGTGACCGTCGAGACGAACGAGGCGGTACCGGTCCAGCCCGAAGACGCGGCGGCCCTGGTCCGCCTTCGGGTGCTCGGCCCGGTCACCGTCGCCACCGACGCCGGTCCGATCGCCACCGGAATGCGCAGCGGCTCCTACACCGCGCTCGCCGTCCTCGCCGCCCACCCCGCCGGCCGCACCCTCGATCAGCTCGCCGCCGACCTGCACCCCGACACCGACCCGACTGCCGCCGTCAAACGCGTCCGAACGGACATCACCTCCGCCCGGCGGGTGCTACGCACCGCCACCGGCCACGAAGAGCCCATGTTCATCGTCTACGACCCCGCCACCAGCCGGTACCAGCTCGACCCCGAGACCGTCACCGTGGACCTCTGGCAGATGCTCACCGCCATCGAACAGGCCACCACCACCGACGACGAGGCGACGGTGCTCGCCGCGCTGCGCCGGGCAACCGAGCTGTACGGGGGTGACTTCGCCGAAGGCCACGACCACACCTGGGCCACCGACTACGCCACCCGCTACCGCCATCAGGTCCTCACCGTCTACGCCCGCATCGCCGAGATCCTCGAACCCGACCATCCCGACCAGGCCATCGCCGCCCTCGAACGCGCCGCCGACCTCGACCCGGTCAACGAGGAGCTGTACCAGCGGATCATGCGCATCCACGGCCGGCAGCAACGGCCCGACGCCGTGCGGCGCACCCTGCGCCGATTGGAGGAACGCCTGGCGGACCTCGGCGATGTCGAACCGTCCCATGCCACCCGCCGCGTCGCCGAACGGCAGCTCCGACCCATCGCCCCGGCCAGCGGAGGACGGCCATGAACGACACCCAGCTCCAGCGGATGCAATGGGCCGTGCGGGCGACGCTGGCACTCGGCGTGGCCGCCTCGGTCACCGCGAACATCCTGCACGCGCAAGCAAACCCGATCTCCCAGGCCATCGCGGCGTGGCCACCGTTGGCATTGCTGATCACCGTCGAGCTGGTAACCCGGGTACCCGTGCACCGGCGTTCACTCGGCGTCATCCGGGTCGTCGCCGCCTCGGCTATCGCCGCCATCGCCGCGTGGATCAGCTATCACCACATGGTCGGAGTCGTCGCCCGATACGGCGAGACCGGCACCGTGCCCTATCTCCTACCGCTCTCGGTGGACGGGCTGATCATCGTCGCGTCGGTATCGCTCGTGGAACTCGCCGCCCGCCGCCGCGAAGCCGAACGCAATCCGCGCGCCGTGCTAGCCGAGGCAGCAGCGGCACCGTCACCGGCCGAGCGCACCGCAGCGGCGCCTGTCGAGCCCCCGCCCGGCACCGGCGAATTCCCGCCACCCGATCGGAGACCGCTGTCCGAGCGTCCTCCCGTCGACGTCGTTGTCGATGTGGACGTCGATAGGTCGCGTCTCGATGAGGCTCCTGACACCGCCGAACGCCCGGCGGTCGATCACGAATCAAATACCAATGAGACTGGTCACGACCTCGGCACGGAATCTCACGATGACGACTCGTCCGACGACGCGGACGACGCCGATGTGGATCTTGCCCCGGATCTCGTACCGCTGCTGCCTGCCGCCCGCGACGCCCGCGACGCGCTGATCCGCGAAGGCCAGACCGTCAGCCGAGATGCCCTCGCACGCCGCATACGCCAGAACGGTCATTCGATCCGCAACAGCGCCGTGTCGGAACTCCTCGCCACCCTGCGCCAGGAGGCGCGTTCGGTCAACGGCTCCCGCTTCACCGCAAAGGTATAACGTGCCATCGCCAGCTCACCGCACACGATCAGACGCGCGAGGAGGCCGTAGGTGAGCGAGCCTGCCCGAGCGGCCCGCGCCGCCCGGCCACCGCACCAGCAGCACTGCCCGCCCTGGTGTACGGAGTGCCGCCACGACGACGCCGACCCTTTCTCGCCCCGGTCACTCTTACACCGAGGCGTGGAGGACACCGTGCAGGTCTATGACCCGGCGTGCCTCCTGATTGAGGCACACGTGCGCGTCGCGTTTGGACAGGGGCCCCGAGTTGGATCGGCACCGATCCCGCCGACCTGGAAGGCCCTACGTCGAGTTCAGCGTTCCGGCCGAGGGCGTCCTACAACTAAGTCTTAACCCGGAGCACGCTCGCGGCCTCGCCGTTGCCCTGCTCCGCGCCGCCGACGCCGCCACTCGAGGCGACGCCCCGCAGTGGCACATACCAAACGTGAGCGGCGACGCTCCACCCTCGAACAGAGCCGTGTGGCTTCGTTCGCGAGATTGGGCGCCAGATGTTCGCGACTTTTGGCGACACCTTGCTGTCACCGCGTGCCGAGATGTTCATGAGAACCGGCACTACTCGTGGATCTTGACCGCCAGTGGTGCCGGCGGTAGCCCTCCGGAGCCCGTTCATCCTTCGTGCAAATGACTATGAAGCGACCCGGGTGCGGGGTGCGCGGATCTGCCGATGAGCGGTTGCCATCCGATCGGTTCATCGCGGCGACCGCACCGCGGATGATGCCGCACCAGCAATGCGAAATAATTGACGAATGCCCGAGTACAAGGTCATCTGGATTCACGTGAACATGAGCTGGACCGATGGGGAAGTTCAGGACATACCGCTTGCAACTGAAACTATCAATGGTTATTCTCGCGAAGGGTGGGAATTCGTGTCGTTAGTTCCAGGGACCAACGCACAGACCTATCACGGCGTGTTTGTGACGCTGAGGCGCAACTAGCCGTCCACGTCGGTCGTAGTCACAAGCGTCTGCAAGCGTCCGCTTCAGGCAGACAAAGTTGTCCGATGGCATCCGGATCTGCCGCCGTCCGTGAGCGCAGGTAGGAGGAGCCGTCACGCTCGGTGTTCGGCGTCCCGTGGGCCCGGCATCCTGAACTGCCGATGAGAGTACGTTGAGGGCACAAGATCAGGATAGGGCTCGGCCTTGCTCTCTACTCGGCTCTGGACGTTAACCTGGCATTTCCCCTATGGTTAGAAGATGCAGTTGGGAGCCATGCTGGCCATTACCCTTCCCGGCGAAATAAAAAATGCCTTGCGAACGCTGCAGAACCTCTTTCACGAAGAAGTCCTGCCGATTACCCTCGCTGGCCTTGCCTTGGCTATCTCCGTATGGGCAGCCTTAATATCTCGCCGAAGCATGAAGGCTAGCGAAAGAAGCGCCAGGGCTGCTGAAGTCCAAGCACGCCATGCCGCGAGTCAGGCTGAAGCTGCGGAACGCCAAGCCGTCGCAGCCTCAGAGCAGGCGTATTCAGCGAGCTCAGAGGTGTCCACGGCCATTCAAGCCTCGGAAATCTCAGCGCTGGAGGGCGCAAAAGCGAGGATCGACGCCTCATTGCCTCGCGTCTCGGCAGTGATTTTCAAGAAAAATGATTATGCTGGATTGGCGGAGAACAGCTATGCATTGCCAACCCCCCTACCCCCCATGTCCATGACTGCATCAGTGAAGCTCGATCACTGGTCGACCGAGGGTTCGGCAGACTCAACCCCGCACTGGGCTTGGGACGCCTTCTTTGTTTCGCATGGGCTGCTGTTCAACTTTGGGAACGAGCCGGCTCGCGTGATTTCGCAAAGCGTGCAGTTCTATGCCGGCACCCACCCCTTCACGGGAGAGGAAGTCAAAGAACCGGCCACAACTATTCACGGCGAGAAGATCCTCTACTCGGGCCAATCTGCACTCTTCCAGGTCATCGCGAGAAAGCAGGTGGATGACTGGGTTCAGATAATCAGAAAAGGAGAAGGAAAGAGGGAATGCTGCGAGGCCTACCTTTCTTTCTTCCCGGCAGATTTCGATGAACCTGAGTGTGGAGTGAAGATTCGCACCACGGGAATGCCGTTGAGTCGTGTCGCGCTGGACGGCGTTTATGCCATTTTTGAGCCGAACAGCTATTTTGACGTGCACTTGGAATTCTTGCGGAACTATCCGGATTCACCCGAGGAGATAGCAGCTAGACTGAAAGGCGACAGAGAGGAGTTGTCTGCTCTTTATATGAGAAGGCAGCGGATGAAGTTTTTTCGCGAAGAAGTTGCTAATCCAAAGCCGAGCGACGAGAGTGCTGGGGGCGACGCCGACGCTGCGGTGAATGACTAATTGATAGCAGGAGCTTGAACACATGAACACACCGCTCGGAATTGAGTTGAACCGCCTCATCTGCCGCCGTCCGTGCGCGCCAGCGGCCGGGTGTCATCGTTGGAGCCGGGTGTCCATCCCAGCGATGATCGGATACCCGGATCTGCCACGTCCAGTGTGTGCCAGCCTATCTAATTCGTCCTAGAGCGGACGTCGAGGTTCGTGGAACCCGCTCCTGCGACATATCGTCGACCGGTTCCACCGGTATCGCTTCACGTGCCCGCCCCAGCTACTCTCCAAGCCATGAGCAACGTGGCCGGGGCGAAGGCAAACCGTGAGGAAGAGATCGCATTTCTGGCTTTAGAGCAGGTGCTCGGGGTCGACATCAAGCTCGCGGATGCTGGCGCTGGCGACAAGAAGCCTGACGGTTCTTGGGTGTACGTCGATGGCCGGGAGCGCCGGGGCATCGTTGAGGTCACCTCACCACCAGCCACAAGCCTGATGGGTGAATGGGCACGCGCGAAGAAGGCAGGACAGCCCCAGACCGAGGGTGGATCGATCCCCTTGCGCTTGAACGAGCTGGCGCAGGTTTGCTCTGAGATGCTTGCGGAGGACTGGGCCCGCGAGAACTTCGACAAACTCTTGGCCGAACCAGCCGATGAGCGGCACCTCTTCCTCTTGGCACGGGGTCACAAGGAAGGTGGCCACTACTTCTACCGGCTGTCCGATTCTTATGACGACGGAACAATCGAGCACATCGCTGACATTGTCCTCCCACGCGGCATCTCGGACGTCTGGTTCCGAGGTCGAGCACGGCGGGATACTGACCAACCATTGGGCGTTTGGGAACTATGGTTGGCAAGGTTTCAAGCAGAGTCGGGGTGGCACCGCTACGTGGTGGGAATCGAGGAACGGCACCTGCCGTCCCCCAATCCGGGTATCGCTGACGATCGGGCTCCCGCAGATTGGCGAACTCCGAAGGATCGAGCTGTCAAGCTGGCCGGGAACTGAGGTCAGGCTTGATCGACATTCGTTCGTTGACTCGGAGGCGTGTGTTCACCCACTCGCCGGCCTGCCCGGCTGATGCGTTTCGCGACCTCAGGATTCGTCAATGCTTCTCAGTATGGCGCAGCGGGCCATACGGCGTCAGGTTCCATTCGTGAGCGTGGACGAGCGGTACGCGCCCGAACTTTCCGAGGGCCTGGGCTGCGGCGAGAATCTGCTTCTCTACGATCTCGTCCTCTCGTCCTGCAACTCCCGCATGTTCGAAGAACTTCTGGCAAGCGTCCGCGGTTTCGAGGAACAACAAAGGTAACTGGTAAAGCGCGAAGTTGGTCCGATACTCGCGAAATTCTGGTTGCAGGGTGACCAGCTTTCCGCCTGGCTCGCCCCAACCGTTGCGCAAAACCTCGCCCATCGAGAAGTGTAGGGCCCGACTCGCGGCGGCATGCAAGTAGTCGTACAGGTCCTCATGGCCCGTCTGCTTTGCTACCCATCTCGCGCTAGGCAGCGGGCGCCCCGACCAATTGAACTGCTCGCGGATCTTCGCCAGCTCGGCGTTGGCACGAGTTAGCTGCTGCTCCTGGGCGTCTAGAAACGTTACCGGGTACCATAGCTCCTGCATCACAGCGTCACCGACGTAGGCACGTTGGGCGAGCAGTGAGCGGATACCGTCGGACCACCCCATGGCCATAAGCAAATTCTGGGCGTCCTGCTGCGGCAGATCCTTCACCCACAGCATCCAAAGCAACTCATCGAGCGCGGGCCGGACAAACCCGACTGCCAGATGACCTAGCCCGACCTTGGCCAGCACCACGGTGGCGTCAAGCGCTTCGAGCTGACGCCGAAGGATGTAGTTGACCGCAATGCGGCGAAGGTCGGGCCAGGCTGCATCCCAGGTCAGGTCGCCGATGATGAGCGCCTGTTTCGTCGCGGCGATCCACACCTCGACAGCCGCCACCCGCGCTTCGACGTCGACGTTCTCATTGACAGCCACCGAGAAATAATGACATGCCCCTGCCTGCTCACACCGAAGCCCGTTCGCGACCCATCCACGAACCGACGGTGGGGTCCTGGTAGCGCGGACTGAGCCGTCTTGCGAAATTCTCTTTTGCGGCACTATGAGACGGCAGTCCGAAGCACTACTTTGCCACGACGGTCGGTGGAGCTGTCCACAAGATCGCGTCCACGCTCATGCCGCGATTCGCGCTGACCTGTGGCGGATCGCGTCAGGCTCACGGCGACGCGGCCACCGGCGGCCCGACCGCCTCGATCCGCCGCAGAGGTGGTCATGCGTCAGCGATCAAGGCTCTGGCCCGCCAGCATCAAGACGCTATCTGGGCGCTCGGCCAGACCGTCAGCGGTCAGAACCCACCCACCCCGCTACGAAACCGAGCGTTTTAGATAGTTTCGAGAGGTGACCGGCGGCGGGCCGGCGCGAGGTAGGTCCGGCACCAACCGTCAGCTTCACCCGTGGCGTCAGGCCCTGGGGCGACCAGCTTGGGTTCTTGCGGTTCGGGCAATCAGCCTTCGGTGGTCGGCCTGGAGCAGGTGCCGGACCTCGTCGTGCTCGGGGCTGTCGTTCAGAGAGCTGGCTAGCGCATATCTGACGGCCGGCTCTGGGTCCTTCGCCAGCTTGACGCCTAGGTCGGGCCACTGGCTGGGTCCGCGCACCCACACACGCGCGGCGAAAGCCCGGGGCGCCTTATTGGGATGCGCGGCGAAGACCGGGAGGTCGATCTGGAGGGACTCCACTGGGAGAGCGATCAGTGCGTGCGCGATGTGGAGCCAGTCGGTGTCCCGCGCCCCATACATCAAGGAGATCGCCAGCTCCTGCACCTGCGTGAACTGCTCCTGTGTGGTCGCGAGGGCGGCCGCGACGCGCAAGGCGAGAGCCGCCAGCGGCGGCGTGCCACCGGTGACCTTGAAGCGGGCGAACGGGCCGTTGTCGATCCCGAACGCGACCAAGCTCTCCGTCGGCTCCCGGACGAAGCTCATCAGCGCGTCGAACGTCGCGGACCGCGTCACCGCCGGCAACGTGGGCGCGAGGTACAGAATCGCTCCGAGGGCATCGGAACGATTTTCGGCGGCGTCGCGCACCTCGGCCACCCTGTCCAGCATTGCATCGGTGAAGGTAGTCCGGTCCGTGTCGTCAAGAGTCCGCACCAACAGGGCGGTTTCCTTCAGTGCCGTGCCGAAGGTGGTAACGCTAGGGTTGAACACGAAGGGCTGCGAGTCGCGCTCGAAGCTAGAGCGAGCAACCGCCAATACCGGCTCGACGTCGCTACCGGCGAGCACGAGCGTGAGAGCGGCATACCGATTCCCCTCTGAGGCCGCTGACGCCAGGCGCTGCGAAACGCGTGGTGGGTTCGAACGGAAGAGAAGCTCTCCTTTGTCGGACGCGTAGTCGGCAATATGATTGTTCAGCAGCACGGCATCGCACAGAGCGTCGATCACCCGGGCGCTCAGCGAAGGGTGACTTTCGGCAATGGCAACCGCTGCCGTGATGTATTCCTCATAGAACGCGAAGAACGAGTCGGGCGTCGACTCGATTAGGTGGTCCTGCGTCAGGTTCAGGAATCCTTCTGCCTCTTCCAGCGATGCGGCGCCGCAGGTTCCGGCGAACGCTCCAAAGGCGGGCCCCCACGTGTTGTTGGGTGAGCGCGAGAACTCCTTCGTGGTGAGCTCGCGATACGACGCGCTTGCCCACTCCCGGGCCGTCTCCTCCGGGATGAGCTCGGCGGCCACCGACGCGAAGCGGAAGGACGCCGCGCGTTCCCAGGCCGGCTGATCGTCCAACGGTGGATGGAAGTCGAGCGGCTCGTCGGGCAACCGGCCAACCAGGGCCTTCAACTTCCGCCAGTAGCTGCCGTAAACGTAGTGCCTGATCGCCCCGGTCCACTGTCCGGTTTCCGTGTACAGGTCACCGAACCGCTGGTGTGCCAGGAACTCTTCCTGCCAGTCGGCGCCCAGTACCGCATAGGAGAGGTGCTGGTGCAGGTTGTGCCGGGCGTCGGGCCACCGCTTGTCGAGGATGTTGGACGTCGCCCGTGAGGCGTACGGCTGTGGCTCCGGCAGCACTGAGCCGCTGCCGCCGACCTTGAGCGCCTGTGCGACCAGGTGAGTGTCCGCCGCCTTCAGTTGCGGGCCGAAGTTCTGCCTCGCTACCCAGGCCGAGGCGTAGAGCCAGGACGCGGCGGAGTCGTTGAGTCCGGCCTGGACCGCCACGTCGATGGCGTCTTGCCATCGCCGGAGCGCTTCGCCCGTCCGCCCCTTGATCGCCAGATGCCGCGCATGACGAGCGGCGATCCATGCGACGGCGTTCGGCGGATAGTGCCCTTTAGCGCCGTCAAGCTGACTCCAGTCGTCGGCCACTTCGGCGAGGCACATCAGAATGCGCGCACGGATCGTCAGGTGATCATCGTCGAGAGGGGTAGTCAGAGCAGCATCGCGCAGGCGGTCCATCCGCGTGGTCAAGAGGTCGGCGCGGCGCCAGACGATGCATTGCTCCGCGAGCACCAATGCGCATTCGATATATTTCATGTCAGTGCTCTTGAGCGCATCAAAAGCGGAAGCGACGTCATCGATGTCTACGGAACGCTCATAACCGAATGCGGCGACGTAGGAAAGCGCGCTGATTGACCGGAGGATCGACTCGGTCAGGTGTTGGCGATTGCTGTCCAGCTTGCGTATGTGCTCGGCCACGGCGAACGAGTTTCCGTAGGTGTGGAGAACCCATCCCAGGTTGAGGCGCAGGGCGGCAGCAGATTCGAAGTCGCCGCCGGATTCGAGCGCCTCGCACTGGCGGGTCCGGAGCAGGATCGCATGCCGGGCGAACGGCGAGGCCTCGAGTTTCGACGCCACCTCGGCGAACAGCGACGCCGCCTCCAGAGGCGACTCCGCCACCCGATCTTCTGCCTGCTGAAGCCGCTCCGCCTCGCCCAGATGGGCGATCGGACCGCGAAGCACCGCGTCTGACGTGACTGGCGGAACACCGTTAATGCGCCGCGCGATCGCCGCGAGGTCCGCGTCGCGCACCAAGCGGTCACCTTGGCGTTTCTGCTGCTCTTTCCACTCCAACAGTTCCTCGATCGTGTAGGCCGAATCATGCTGGTCGACCGGAGGGTGATGCAGGCCGCAGAGGAGAAGCAAATTCTCGAAGCCATTGATGACGTCCGTATACGCCGGGTCGTGGCGCGGCCCTTCGGGCGACTCGGACCGGATGTGCGCGATCTGCGCCGTCGGGGTCAGCAGGCCTCGGTCCTCGAAGATGATCGGGCTCGCGCACCCGGGGTACGCGCAGTGAGCCGCCGTGCCAAAGAGGAGCTTTAGCGTTCGATCCGTGTAGCTGCGTGGCACTCGATGATCTTAGCGTGTACCCGCAACCAATCACGCGGGTAGAGCGGAGCGACCCTCGGCGGGAGCTGCGGTCCGTCCTCCGGCGGACGTGCGACATGACCGTGCTGTTGATCCAGAAGGGGCGAGGCAAGGAACTTAGCCCACTTGACTTGACCAACGAGCCTGAGACCGCGCCTCACTCATCAACGCCGTTGACCTCAAAGACCTAGCGCCGACGACTGAAGGCATCGAGCGCCGCCTTCGTCATACTTTCATGCCGCTCCGGGAGGGCTGGCGTTCATCGTTGGTGGTGACGCACGGTGATGTATGGCTACCTCTCCTGCTTCGGCTTCCAGTGTCGTACCTGCCAACCAACTTGTCGTGCGCGCCGCGGTGTCCGCCTTCTTGGGCCGCTACCGTGGGCAGACCCGCGTGCATACCGAGTCCGACCTACGGGTCTTCCTCCGGTGGTGCAGCGACCACGAACTTGACCCGCTCTCCGCAGCTCGGGTGGAATTCGAGCGGTACGTGCGCTGGCTGCAAGACGTTCGCCGGTACCAGCCCTCGACGGTGTCCCGTCGGCTGTCGGTCGTGGTCGGGTTCTATCGGGTCTGTGTTATCGACGCGATCCTGGAGCACTCGCCAGCCGATTACGTCCGCCGGCCCACAGTGCCGGCCGAGTCACCGACACTCGGACTGGGCCACCTGCAGTTCGAGGCCCTTATCACCGCCGCCCGGCTGTCGGCCAACCCGAACGACTTCGCCCTGGTCGCCCTCTTGGGCCTGCTCGGCTTACGAATCTTCGAAGCCTGCGGGTCGAACATCGCCGACCTGGGAGAGGAACACGGCCACCGGGTCCTACGGGTGCGCGGCAAGGGCGGCAAGGCCGTGCTCGTCCCGCTGCCACCCGCAGTCGCCCGAGCCATCGACCGGGCCGTCGATGAGCGCACCAGCGGGCCGCTCCTGCGCAACACCCAAGGTCGGCGAATGGACCGACACGCCGCCACTCGTCGGCTCAAGCACCTAGCCCACATCGCGGGGATCCGGATGCCGAAGATGCACCCCCACATGCTGCGCCACACGTTCGTGACCACCATGCTCGGCGCCGGCGTCAGCCTGCGCGACGTGCAGATCGCCGCTCGTCACGCCGACCCGCGTACCACCATGCGCTACGACCGAGCCCGCAAGAACCTCGACCGGCACCCCAACTACATCCTCGCCGCCTACATGGCCTCCGGGACGTAGCCAGGCTCGCGCCTTTGCCGAATACAGTGTGCCGAGTAAGGGGTCAGGACAGCGCGATCTCGATCCGGACTCCGTCGCCCGCCGTTATCAGGATGGCCGTGGGTGGACCGGCCCTTTCCGCATCCGGCACAATAATGAACTGGTTGCGCCGGGCCGCCAGCAGGCGGAGACCCGTGTAGCGGTACTTGTACCCGTCGCTCACAGGTAGCGTGGTCGTCGTTATGCCGTGGCCGGTGAGAGACTGATCTTCCTTGGAGTACACGGTCACGCTTCTCAGTTCCCCGGACCGAGTGACACGCAGCGCCTGCTCGAATCCGAGATCCGAGGCATACGAGCCGGTGGCAGCGGTCGCAAGTGCCACGACGAGCGCCACCGATGCCCACGATCTAAGCCGCCCGAGCCGCTGCTCCCGAGCGACCGGGATCTCGTATCGATTTCGGAGATGCGCTGCGTAGTTGAAGAGCAGCACTGCCACCGCGGCCGAAAGATACTCCGGCCAACTCGGGCCGCCCGACCAGTCGGCCAGGAGAACGGCTGGCAGCCACTCGATCAGGAACGGCAGTAGGAATATTCCTGCAAGCACCGAAGCCATAAGGAATACCGCGCGCCATCGCAGAGTCCGACCGCGCCCCTGCTGCTCCAGGTAGCCGGTGAATGAGCGGTGGAATGCTGCCGCTCCCAGTGTTAGCCCCGCGACAACCGCGACCGGCGAGACGAGCGCCATGATGCTGTCGGCAGCGTTCTCCTTGCTTTGGAACTGCAAGCCGATCGCTCCGTTAACGCCGAAGAAGCCGTAGTATGCAGTTGCCCGAACATACGCGAACCAATAAAGATACGCGACTAGCACACCTAGCGGCGCCACGATGTTTGCGAGCACGGCCGACCATCGAGAAGGCAGGGTCTCCTGCTGCGCTGAGTCGGGCAGTCCGCGACCGGCGACCGCGCGTCGCAACCGATCTGGCATCGGATCCTTCCAGAATCAACGGGCTTGGCGGCCCAACCCGGGCATCGTACGAGACAGCCAACGTGCTGGACCAGGTGAGTGCCCACTGCAGACGCAAGACACCCGCTGTAGTGCACTCTCATGCCGCAGACAAAGCGCACCTCATCTTCGAGACCCGTCACCGTACGTGAGCGGTGCGCTGGCCGGCTCGGGCGTAGTGAGTCCAATTGGGGTGGCGCCAGACTCGCGAACATCGAGCTCGGTGAGATTTCACTGATGCCGAAACTCAGCGACATCTGGTGCCGGAACTCGCGACCATAGCCAACCGTGTGTCGTGACCCCGGCCTGGGACCAGCGGCGGTCTTGATCGCACCGTCGAGGTCAGCGTGGATAGGCACGGCTGCCCGTACGGGCACCACGCCGAACGCTGCCAGAAGGGATCACACATGACCGACAGAACGCCTGGCCTCCGCACGATCGAGGTCGCTGACGACGTGTACGACGTGCTGAAGCGCACCGCCGACAGCCGAGACACCGACATCAACGGCGCGCTGCGCTACCTGATCGAGGTTCCGACGCCTCGGCCTGCTGCCAAGGACGACGACGAAGACTGAACAGCTCGCAGGACAGGTGCCGCCGAGGCCGGGCTGACGGACTCGGCGGCGCCTGTCGTGCTCAGGCCGTTTGCCCAGCAGAGGTATCGGTCGCCGCGTGTGCGGTGGCGAGCAGTCGCTGCGCGGTGCGTTGAGTGATGCCGAGCTGCTGAGCGAGCGCGACGCCGAGGCCGCGCCGGTCACGCCCGGTGCGGTCGGCCTCGGCCAGGAGCGCGATGGCGACCGGAAGCCGAGGATCGTCGGCGTACGGGTGCGGCTTGCGGGCACCGGTCGTGCCGGGGGTGCGGCCGGTGGACTGCCGGCCCGTGCGGGCGTCGGCCACGGCCCACACGGTGCGCCGGAACCACAGACGGCGCACCCGCCCGTCCCGCAGCACCTCAACTCGGTCGGGGTGGTCATACAGGGTGTCGGGCAGGTTGCGATACGAGCCGTAGCCGAGAACCCTCGCCGCCGCGCCGGAGCCGATGAGGTCTTCGGAGTCGCCGCGGCGGTCGACCTTCGTCAGCTCGGCGCGCTTCGCCGCCTGGTGCGCGGTGTGGAACGCCTTGATGTCGTCGAGCCAGAACCACTCGCGGCCGTCGTGTTGGAAACTTTCGGGGAAGTCGAACCGGGCGCGGTGGCGGTGCCAGTGGTTGACCGTGGAGTAGGCCGCACCGGTGAACGCGGCGACTTCGGCCCGGTCGAGGGCGGTCCGTCCGCCGATCACGCGTCGTGCCACGCCCCCATCCTCCCTCCGGTGGTCGCTCGCTGCCGCCGCCGTGCCGCCGAGGCGGGCAGGGCAGGACTCGCCGTAGGATCGGCGGCACGCCCTGGCTCGGGTAGAAGCGGCCGTGTGTCCGCAGGCGGCCCGAAGTGGGCGAGGTGGCCGGTCGGGAATTGCACGCACCCTCGGGTGTGCCCGCCGGCCACCGACCCACTCGGCCTAGACGTGCGGGCGTAGCAGCCGCCACGCCACCTGCGCCATTCGGTCGATGCGCAGCGCGACCAGTTTCACCCGTGTGGCGGGCTTGAGCGCGTCGTAGACGGTCAGGATCGCGGCGGCGGTTGTCATGTCCACCATCACCCCGTCGATCTTGCGGCAGTTGCCGCGTGTGACTTCGCGTAGTACCTCGATGACGCGCGGATCGCCTGCGGTGGCGTCGTCGGGTAGCGCGTCGAACTCGACCAGTCCTTCGCAGTCCGGGCAAGTGACGAGGTGCGGGTCGTCAGTGATGCCGGTCAGCGGCTCGTCGTCGGCTCCGCACACCGGGCCGAGGCGGCGTTGGGCCTTCGCGTGGATGAACGTCGGCCGCTGATGCCGCGCGGCGTTGGTCATGACGTCTTCTCTGTCGTGTCGGGCCAGATGCCGAGGGGGTGGCCGGGGGTGATCTGGCCTCGGCTGGGTGCGAGGGTGTCGAACACTGCGGAGAACCTGTCGTGCAGCTCGCCCCGGGTCCGCATCAGGTGTTTGCCTCGGGTGAGCTTCGCGGGCATCGCGTCGGTCACCCGGCGGATCAGCCCGTACAGGTCGCGGGCCTCGATGAGGTCGGTGCACCCCTGGCAGGCCGTCCAGCGCTCGCCCCATGCCTGGGTGATGGCGTGCTCGGTGTCGGTACGGCGCACCCTGGCCGCGTGGTGCCGGGATCGGTAGTCGTTGACGGACACCACTTGCCCGGTGATCCGACGCGCGTCGGTGACCTGGTTGGCGCATTGGTAGATCCAGGCCGCCTCGGGCGCGGAGCAGAAGTCGCACTCGATGATCGGATCGGGGATCTCGGTGATGGGTGCGGGCTCGGGGCGGTGGTCGCTTTGCTGGCCGCGTTGCTCGGCCGCGTGGAGGTACCCGACGATCAGGCCCAGGTCGTTGAAGCGGATGTTGAGCCCTCGACGACAGCGGCGGCAGTACATCGGCTCCTGGCCCGGCGTCATGCCCGTATCGAGCGCTGCGGCCTCGGGCGGATGGGCGAATTCCTCGGGACGTGGGAAGTGCGGTGGCATCACTGGTCGCCTCCGTCCTGGGTACCGGTGTGTGGCCGGGCGGGGTCGAGGGTCAGCCCGAGGCGCAGGCGGGCGAGGTCGACCAGCCTCCGCAGCAGGCTCGCAGTGCCCGCACTGAGGTCGGGGTTGTAGTCGTGGGCGATGCGGCAGGCGTCGCGCAGAGCCGCGCTCGCTTGGGTGAAGGCGGCCTCCAGGGCAGCGTGGTCGTCGGCGCGAGTACGCCAAGCAACGCGGTCGGCCGGGTAGGTGCGCTCGGTGCCGTTGGGGAAGCGCAGGGTGTAGCGGCGTGCGTGGGTGGTGTGCGGGGTCGAGTATGTGACGTCGGTGACGGTGCCGAGGCGGTATTCGGTGGCGTCGGCGGGGGTGATGACGCGGGCGGTGTCGCCGTATTCCAAGGAGCGGTACATCGGTGCTCCGTTCAGAGGCCGGGGTGGGAGGGGTTGGTGGTGTGGTCGGTCTCGCCGTAGCCGTTGACCTCGAAGGCGATGTACCGGTCGTCGGTCTCGGTGGTGTCGGCGTGCAGGTAGAGGTCGTCGGCGCGGCGTTTGACGCCGATCGAGACGCCATGCACGTCGAGGACGACGTAGGCCGTGCGGTCGCCGGGCTCGCCGGGGTAAACCCGCAGGTTGAGCCGGGTCAGCACCTCGACGCAGACAGGGTCGACCGCGCCGAGCAGAGCGAGTGCGCCCGTGAGCTGCTGACCGTCGAGGATGCGCTGGCCATCGCCCATGCCGTCGGTGTCCTCGGAGGGGTCGATCGAGGTCGTCATGCCGGCTCCCCGTTCTCGCCGCTCGCCTCGGGCTCCGCGGTGGGGCCGAGGGTGGGTGGGAAGGTGGCGATGGTCTCGCCCAGGACGCCGCCGCCGAGTTGGTCGGTCAGGGCCGCGAGGCCGATGAGGGCGGTGCCGAGGGCGACGGCTTGCGCCGGGGTGCAGCGCACGCGGACGCGGGAGCCGTCGTCGGTGCGGGCGCGGACCTCGACGTGGCGCCGCCGCCAGAGCGCGGCGGGCTGCTCGGTGTCTGGCTCGGCGATGAGGGTTCCGCGCAGGGCCTCGCGCAGCGCGGCTCGCAGCTGCTCGCGTCGGCGCGCGGCGATGGCCTCCCAATCGGACGCCTTCTGCGTGAGGACGATGCGGTCGTCGCCGGTGACGCTGGCGGCGCGGGCGTGGAAGCGTTCGGCGTTGCCGGTCGCCTGGGCGAATTCGGCGGCGACGGTGAACAGGTGATCGGGGTTGTTCATGGGTGCTCCGCGATGATGTCGAGGGGATGCCGCCGGGGCGTGCCGCGCGGCCCGGGGTGCGACCGTGGCCGCGCGGCTCGTCGGGGCGGTCAGCAGTTGGCGGGTGGCTGTCCGGCGGCGTTGTCCAGGGCGGTGCACGCCTCGGTGGTGCCGTCGGCGAAGGGTGGTGCGGCCTTGACGTGGGGTAGGCCGGGGTCGAGTTTCTGGCCGCTGCGGTCGAGGCTGAGCGCCCCGTACGCGGTCAGGTGCGCGCCGACGGCGAGGGCCTGCGCGCCGGTGAGCAGCACGACGAGCCGGCGGCCTTCAGTGCTGTAGGTGTGCAGCTCGACGTGGCCGTTGGTCAGCGGCCGGACCGGCATGAACCGCTCGACCGTCGCCCCGCCGGGTGCTGTCGCCCAGATCGCTGAGCAAAGTGCGTTCCACTGCTCGTTGACGAGGGCTTCCCACTGCTCGGCGCGGGCGATCAGGTGGGCGTGTTCGGCCTCGCTGGTCGAGTGTTCGGCCATCGCGCGGGCGACCTCAGCCGCCGCGAAGTGGCGGGACACCTCGTTTGCCAGCCCGATCATGGAGGCGGCGGTGGGCTCCGGCGCGAGCATGGGCTCGGCCGCAGGCGTAGGGACGGGTGCGGTGCCGGTGGCGGGGTGCTCGCCGGTACCGGGGCCGGGCGTGGTGGCCCGGCCCCCGTGCCGGGCCATCTCAGACCGCCAGCAGCTCGAACGCGCGGGCCTTGAGGTCCGCACCGGCACCGGTCAGCGCCCGCGAGGCACGGGCGAGGTCAGTCTTGGCGGGGGCGAAGTGGTCCACGTACTCGGTGATGGCCTGGAAGCCGGCCCACCGGGTGCCCTTGATCGCCTTCTGCGTGTCCGCGTCCCGGATCAGGTACCGCAACGCGGCCGTGCGCTGCTTCGCGTTGTTCTTCGCGGTGTCCGAGGTGTCGTCGGCCACCGGCCACACCTGCGCGACAACCTTCTCGAACTCACCCATGGTCAACGACTCGTTGATCATCTTCTCGGCTTCGGTCTCGAAGTCGTGGAACGCGCGCCACATCAGGCCGAGGGCCTGCCGGGCCTCGGCGATCTTGCTGGTGACGTTCGAGGTGTGCCGGAAGGTGTACGAGCTGACCGACCGGGCGAAGGCCAGGTTCTGCGTGTTCTTACAGACGATCCGCACGGGGGTCGCATCGAGGCGCAGGGCGGCGGTGCCGTCGTGGGAGGTGGTGGCCGCGAGGTAAAGGTCCATGTCGTCCACCCCGGCGATCTGCATCGCGGTGGGCAGCTTCATGGTGACGAACACCGAGCGTCCCTTGCGCATCGAGCCGGCGGTCTCGAAGTGCGCGCCGGAGGCGTCGACCAGGAGGTTGAGGGTTTCGGCGACCTGCTCGTTCTGCACCACGCTGTAGTCCTCACCGACGACCCCGAGGTACTCGGTCTCGCCGGTGGCCGGGTTGGTGCGAACGGTCATGTACTTGTCGGGGCAGTCGACCTTCGTCACGCCCCGCTCGGTGACCTCGATGCCCTGAAGGGCGATCTTGCGGACCTCCCACCCGCCGAGCCACGCCTTGCTCATGACCTCCTCGGCGGTCATGCACTCGTCGGCCACGGTGCCAAGCTGGTGCCACGCGGTCAACCGCGCTGAGGCGAAGGCCGTCTGCCCATTCGCGAGAGTTTCCAGTTCGTGTGCCACGGCGGCACCCCTTCCAGGTTGTGTGTTGGCGGGCGGCGGGCCGGGGATTGCAACCCCGGCCACGCCGTCACTAACAATGTTTCCTACCTCTACCAGCGGATCAAGACGATCGGTTGGAGTCGATCGAGGTTTCTGCGGCGAATCTGACGCCCGCCGCCGGGCGTGGCCTACCGGGTGTCGGTGGCCGGGTTTAGCCGCCCGTCCGGGCCGTACAGGTACACGTGAACCGTTTTGAACGGGGCCGGTAGGTACACGCTGAACCCGTGTTCGGGGATGAACCGGGTCCGGTAGTCACGGGTGATGCCCAACAGATACCGGTCAGGTTTGTCGCCGTGCGACCCCGGCGGGATGATGCCCGCCCCGGGCCGGTCGGCGCGGGCGCGGCGGTGCCGACCGAGCGCGATGTGCGGGCACAGCGACAGTGCGGCGGTCATGCACTCGGGGTGCCCCGGCGGGTCGGCGTAGCGCATCAACTCAGCGGCCCGAGGTCCGCCGAGGAACGCCACCCAGTACCCCATCGGCTCACCGCACAGCGAGCACCGGCGCTCGATGGCGAGGCGGGTTGAGGTGGTGGTGTTGATCGTGGTGAAGTCCACGTGCGACCCGTCGTCGGTCGGGTTGGGATGGATGTTGATCGGTGGGATGGGTAGGCCGCGCCGCGCGTCGTGGGGACGCGCGGCCAGCGCGGGCGGCAGCTCTGGCACCTCGCCGGACGGGTACGTCATGATCGGCCGTCCACCGGTCCGGGGCGGCTGTGGGTCAGCCGGGCCGGCGCGCCCATCGGGTCGGCCGGTTGCGACCCGTTCGGGCCGGGCACCGGGCACAGCGGCGTGCCGTCGGTGTGTGACGCGCCGGGACGTGCGGCGAACCCGTTCAGGGGGCAGTCACGCGGCGGCACCAGCCGGGCCGGTTGCTCGCATTCCGGGCAGCGCAGCGACCCCGGGCCGGTTGTCTGCCCGTGGTCGGGGTGATTGTGTGCGGTGGTCATCGATCGTTGTCCCTTCCGGTTGTTGGGGGCGTGCGGATGCCGGGGCCGGGCGTGGTGCCCGGCCCCGGCGGGGTGATCGGTCAGGCCGCGACCGGGGCGGCGGCGGCCTCGTCGGTGCGGGCCTCGTCACCGGCGGTGGTGTCCTTGGACGGGGCCATAAACGCGCGGACCTCGGAGGTCGGGGCGGGGGCGTCGTCGGCGAGGGCGTAGGTTTCCGGGGCCTCACGGGTCAGCACCAGCACCCCGGCCGTTGCCATCTTCCGCATGCCGTTGCCGACCGCGCCGGGGCTACGTCCGCCGATCTCACGGGCGACGGTGCCGGGGGTCACGTCGTGACCGGGGCCGAGGTCACGCATGAACGCCTCAACCCGGTTGCGCAACTCGTTCTTGCCCAACTTCGCCGACCCGTCGCTGTTGATCTCACCGGTGGTGCGGCCGGTGCCGGCGGCACGCCGGACCGAGGGGCGGCGGATCTTGCGGGTGTGCCCGCACGTCGGGCACGTGGTGTGCGTCGGCGCGTTGGCCGGGTCCACCGTGGCGAGGTCACCATCGGCAATCACCCACAGCTCCTCGCCGTCCTCACCGACCGGCAGGCGACGCGCGGCACCGGCAACCTCCATTGCGGCGAGGACCGTGTCGCCCATCGCGACGGACAGGCCGCTCTCGTTGATTGCCGCGTCGGCGGTGACGCCGTCCGGGTGCCCACCCAGCACCCCCGCCATGATCAAAACTTTGAGGTCGGGCTGACGCGGGCCGACCGGTGCCCCGGATACGGGCGCGCCTGACACTGGGGCCTCGGGCAGCGTCGCCTCGTCGGCCGCGTCCGGCGTCGTGTCCGTGCCGGCCTCGTCGCTGGCCGCGTCGGTGGCCGGGGCGTCCTCGGCCGTCGGCTCGTCGGCGGTGGCCGGGCCGTCGTTGTCGGCGGTGGGCTCGTCGGCCGCGTCCGGCGTCGCGTCGGTGGCCGGGGCGTCCTCGGCCGTCGGGTCGGTGGTGGTGGCCGGGGCGTCCTCGGCCGCCGGGTCGGTGGTGGTCTGCCAGGTGTCGGCGCTCTTGCGGTTGCCCTTGGCCGGGTCGGGGGTGCGGGTGGCGGTCCCGGCGGCCTCCATGGCGGTGAGCGCCTCGGTGACGACCGGTAGCGGCAGGTTGGCTTGTCCGGCCAACTTGCGGGCGGTGACGCCGGGGTAATCGCGCAGCGCCTCGGCGACGGCGGACCGGGCCTCGTCGGTGCCGGGGGTGAGAACGATGTTTGCGGTCATGGCAATACACCTCCACATAAGGGGTCGACAAATAGCGATTCCGCGTACGCGTGATGCGCATTGTTTGCGGTTCCGCCGGGGCGGTTTTTGTTGCCCACGTCCATGGACCCTCTGCACCCGATGATTGTCAACCCCGTTGCGCAAGACTCTTTACGGGGGCAGCGCCGCGCCGCTTCCATTCTCGATTCAGGAATCGCTACCGCCGTCCGAAACGCCATTTGACGGCCCCGTGCCCGACGCTGCGACGCGTTCGGCGCGGCCCCCTAGTGCCGCATAGGGTGCGCGGTGCGGGGGCCGCTCACACCGTCTTACGGGGTCGTGGTTTCCGGGTTGAAACGACTACGCCGCGCGCCCGGCGGACCGGACGCGCGGCGCTCACGGCAACCCACGGGGCCTTCTTGGATTGTGCGGAAAGTCACTTCAGGAATTTATAGGGCCACGCCTTTTTGCCGCATGAAAGGAACCGGGTCAACGGCATTGTTCTCGGTGGCGGGATAGCCTTCGTGAATCTCGTAGTGCAAATGAGGGCCGGACGAGTTTCCGGAACTGCCGACGTTGCCGATTGGCTGCCCCGCGATCACCGTTTGCCCTATGCGCACCATCGGCTGTCGCACCATATGGCAGTAACGCGAAACGATGTCATCCGCGTGGCGGACCTCCGTATACCAGCCGCACCCGCCGAGGCCGGGGTAGCCGTCGCTGTCGCACGGCATCGGGCCGCCGGTGGGTTCCCACGAGTCGCCCCCGATGTTGCACCGCACGCGCACCACCACACCGCCGGACGCGGCACGGATGACGGTGCCTTTCGCGGCCATGATGTCGACCCCGTCATGGCCGGGCCGGTCGCCGGTGCGGAAACCGGACCCGGCCGTGCCCGCCACCGGACGGGTCCACCCGGAGGCACTGATCGGCGCACCGTCGCAGACGGGCAGCGTTCCGCCGGTGTAGGCCGTGACGATCTCGGTTGCCCGTTTCTCGTGTTTGGCGTAGGCGTCCGGGTACGCCGACCGTTGCACCTTCTGTGCGGCCTCGGTGAGCGGTAGCCGTTCCCACCCGGGGACGGTGAGGAGACGCTCGTAGAACTTCCCGGCGGCGTATTCGGGGTTCATGATCTGTTCCGGGGTGCCCCATCCTTGCGACGGTCGCTGTTGGAACAGCCCCAGCGAGTCGTGATCGTTGTTCGGGCCGAGGTCACCGTGGTTGATCAACGAGGATTCTTGGAGCGCGGTGGCCACCGCGATCACCCACCCGCGCACCGGCACCCGCAACCGCTCACCCACGGCCACGATCACCCCGGCGTTACGGGCCTGTTCCGCCGTCAACCCCGCCGGGGCGGCACCTGGCACGGTGACCACCCCGGCGCAACTACTGCCGCCCCCGCCCCCGCCGAACACCGAGGAGACGACCCCGGCGGTAGCGGCGATGATCAGCAGCAACACCACGGCGACCCCGGACGCGACCCACCCGACTACCCGTCCCACAGCGTGCCACCGTCGCCGGTCGGCGCGGGTAGCCCGGTCAGGCTCACCCGGTCGGGGTGCCCCACGACGCGCCACGCTGGCCCCGCCGGGCCGCCGGACGCGGCGGCGTGGTCGGCGGCGGCGGTTGCCACGGTCACCCCGTCCGGCACCCCGACCCGGTTTAGGTGGGCGTGCAGGTTGGTCTCACGGGCGGCGGTGGGTAGCCAGAACAGCACCGGGTACGCCCGCCGGGGCGGTAGTGCGGCGTAGCCGGTCAGCTTGCCCACCACCCGGCCCAGCGTTTCGGTACCGAGGTCAGCCTCCAACCAAAACGGCACCGCCCGCCCGTTGTCGGCCCATACGCCGTGCCCGTCCGGGCGGACCAGGTTGCCGCACGCCTCACGGCAGCGTGCCTCGTTCCACCAGCGCACCAATCGCGCGCCGGGGTGCGTGCGGGCATGAGCCGTGAGCGCGACGAAGAACCCGTTCACGGTCACCAGGTGCGCCAGCGTCGGTGACATCGCGAGTCGTGCGGTGGCGTCGCGTACGACGGCCGGACGGGGCAGCGCCTCGTCTCGTCCGGCCGCGATGATGGCCGCGCCGACCGGCCCGAGGGTCCACCGCCAGGATTGCGACCCGGGCCGCTGGTAGTGGCGGAACCGGTCAAGGATGTCCCTGCTGTGCAGGGTGTTGAGCCGGTTGCGGGCACGACCGACGGAGCCGAAGGCCAGGTCGACGAGCTGCTCGGTGGTGAACGTCCGGTGCTGGTCGAGCAGGTCCAGGAGGAGCCGGTCTCGGGGGGTGAGTCGACCGAGTTCGGCGGCCACGACAGACGCCGTGAGGCGAAGACTGCCCTTGGCAGATGTGCGGGTAGGAGGGATATCTCTTATCAGTCGGTTCCGGTCCACGAGTCCTCCTCACCGCCGTCCACGTGCGCGTACGGCGTGTTCAAGGGGGCGTGTTCACCTGGCTGTTCGTGGTCGTTGGGTTCCTCGTTGGACCACTCGTTAGAGGTCTCGTTAGACCACTCGCCCTCAACAGCGAAGGTGTTGCGACCAACCAGTTCCACCACTGCCTCGACGGATGTCGACCGCTCGGCCGTTGCGGCAGCGGTCGCGGACTCGCCCAGCAACCGACGACGGTCCTCGCCGGTAAGGCCGGTGTGATCGCGGGCCGCACGGCGCAGCTCGCCGGCACGCCCTTTGACGGCAGGTGGTGGCGGCTCTGTGTCGGCGGTGACCGGTGGTACGACGCGGCCACCAGCGACCGGTCGCAGGACGACTTCGTAGCCGCCGAGGCGGATCAGGTCTCCGTCATCGAGGTACGGCCGCAGGTGCCGGGCCTGATCGATGGCGTCGCGGGGGGCGAGGGCAAAGTACACCTTGTTGCGGGCGTTGGCGTCGATCGCCTCGACCATGTCCCCGGACAGTTGGCCGAGGTACTGATGGGCGAGGACGAACGAGGTGTGCAAGCCGCGGGCCTCGGCGAGCGCGTCGTCGATGCCGATGGGCAGGTGCAGGAAGTTGTGGCACTCGTCCAGCACGATCATCGCGTCGGGACGCTCGTCCTCGGGAATCCGGGCGCGGGCGGCGGTGGCCTGCCACAGCCCCGCGAGGAGCAGGGAGCCAACCAGGCGGGTGCCGTCCTCGCCGATGACGCCCTTGGGTAGCCGCGCGAGCATGATGCCGCCGTCGAGAATGTCAGCGAAGGAGAACGTGGTCGCCGGCACCCCGAACAGGCTGTTCGCCATCGGGTGCGCCAGCACGAGACGCAGCCGGGACAGCAGCGGGGCCACCAGGCCGGAGCGCTGCGCGGCGGGCAACTCGTTGAACCCTTCCCAGAACTCGCCCAACGTGTTGCCCTCCCACGCGTTCAACCTGCCGGTGACGGCGTTGACCCGGACGGCCCTCCACGCGGAGTCCGACAGCAGCCGCGGCAGCTGAGCGAGGGTGGCGCCGTCGAGGTGAGCGAGGGTGAGCAGGCCGTGGTAGCAGATATCGGCGGTCCGGTGGCCCCACCACCGCGACCACACCTTCGCCATCACCGCCGTGAGATTCGCGGCCACGTCATGCGGACTGCCGCCATGCACACTCGGGTCGAGCAGGTTGATCGCCGGTGGCGCGGCCCGCTCGTCCGGGTCAATCAGGACCAGGCGGTCACCGCACGATTTGGGCAGCCGGGCCAGGAGGTCTCGGATCAGGTCGCCCTTGGCCGGGTCGAACGCGGCCACGCCACGCCCGGCCTCCACGTCATCCAAAATCATCCGCATCAGCAGCGTCGTCTTACCCGTGCCGGTCGGTCCGAGTGCATGGATGTGGAACCGGCAGTCCGCCAAAGAGATCCCCACCCGCATCGCGGGGCCGGCGTTGGCAACGCCGATAACCTTGCCGCCCAGGCCCTGCCGATCCTCGACCGGCACCAGGTTCAGCCGGCGCCGTTGCGGGCGAGGGGTAGGAGCCACGGCGATGGGGTTGGTCTTGCTCATGAGGTACTCCACACGGTTGGCGGGTCGTCGGCGTTGGGCGCGGCTTGCTCTGCCGCGCGATGGTGTGTGTCCCGCTCGGTAGCCCGGAAGATGTCGCGGGTCGCGGCCCGGCGGCGTGACGCCGCGCCGGGCAGGCCATAGGCGGCCGGCTCGGCGGGCAACCCGGCGAGGGCGGCGGCTTCCGCCACCGACACCAGGCTCATCCGAGCCTCGGACACCCACCGGTCGGCCGCCGCCAGCGCGCCGGAACGGAGCCGACGGCGGGTGAAGTGGGCTGACAGCAGTCCGAACCCGGAGCTGACATCAGCAGCGGCAGCGCGGGCGGCGGCCTTGGTGGGGCCGGCGGCGACGGTGTGCACGGCAACGAGCAGGTGTGGTGCGTCGGCGTACTTCGCCCGCGCCTGCCGGGCCAACTCGGCGGTGTACGGCTCGGTCGCACGGCTGTGCCGCCTCGGGCTCGACGGGCCGGGGGTGACGATGTCCAGGACGCCGAGGATCAACGCCCGTAGTCCAGGGACGAGCAGCCCGGCAGCGCGGGCGGTTCCTCGGGGGCGGCGAGCGCGGGATGGGTTGGTCATCGCGCGCCGCATCGTGCGTATCCGGTGGGCTGGTGCTCGGCCGAGGTGGACTTGCAGGATCGCGCCGCCGGTGCGCCCGGCCGAGGCAAGCCCGCCGTAAACGGCCCGGAGCCGGTCGTCCTCGGGGGCACCGGCGTCCACGCCCCGGCGTGCCGGTAGGGACGTGTCTTCGACTAGGGGCAGCCATTCCTGCTGGGTGGGCCAGACCGCGAGGGCAACAATGGCCCCGGTAGTGGGCACGGCTGGTGGTCGAGTTTGTTCGGCGCGTGCGCCGGGCCAGCCGCGTTGCAGCAGCCGTACCACTGCGGTCGGATTGACCCCTGGCGGTATCCACAGCCCGCAGTTCATCCCGTCGGGGTCGGCGGCGACTTCCCAGACGAGCCGTGCCGGGCGCAGCGCCCAGCGGCGCGGCGCGGGCAGCACGGTGGCGAGCAGCCGCCACAGGCCGATCGTCGCGGCCGGAGTGGCGGTCACGGGCGGGATGATCCGCAGCCACCGTGCTCCGGCGGCATGCCGCCGCCAGACGCGCCGCCGCCACACCGCCCACAGGACTCGGATGGCAATGAGCGCCGCCACGGCAGCGACGAGTAGCGGCCACCGGTCTCGGACGAGACGCCATACGAAGTCGGTGGGGTCGCCCCAGGATCCGCACAGCAACTCGCCCACAACCGAGTCGGGCACGCCGCCCTGACCAGGCACACACCCGGTGGGCTCCAGAGGCGGGGACAGGGGCAGGGCAGGGATGGAAACCATCGGGGACTCCGATCGACGGAAGGAGGGAGGCTCGTGGGCCAAGGCCAGGGCCGGGGTCAGCGGCGGCGGGCCGGCGAGCCGATAACCGGGCCGGTGACGATCAACTCGTGCTCGGTCGCGGAGGCGTGACCGTGGAAGGCCACCCGCGCCGACCCGGCCGCGAGGAGCGCGTCCCCGCGCTGGCAGGACAGCAGGAACGCCCGCTCGCCGTCGGTGAGCCCGAACGCCTCGGCCACGGCATCGATCGCCTGCGGCGCCTGCCGCAGCAACACCTGCGTGGCAGCGTTGGAGACGACGGCGCGGCCGGTCTTCGTGGCGAGCACGTCAGCGGCGTCCTGGGTCACGACAGTCAGACCAACGCCGTGCTTGCGGGCGGACTTGGCCAGGGTCTCCAGGAACACGCCGCCGCGTCCGCCGGACAGCAGTTTCCACGCCTCGTCCACCAACACCATCCGCAGCACATCCGGGCGAGCGCCGGAGGCGGTCGCGCCGCGTACGGTGCGCCAGATCGTGTCCAGGGTGAGCAGCGTGCCGACCGGATGAAGTTGCTCGGGCAAGTCCTTGATGGCGAAGACCACAAGGTGCCCCTGCGCGACGGTGGTGGTCGGCCCGTCGAACAGGCCCTTCATGCTGCCGGCGACGTAGGGGTGCAGGCGGGCGGCGACTCGGCGGCCCGCGTCGTCGGTGTCTTCCAGGGCGGCCATCACATCAGCGAGGAGCGGCGCCGGTCGCTTCCAGGTGCGCGGGTCGGTGGTGATGCCCTTGGCCCGGTACGCCGCGAGGACCGCCACATCGAGGGAGCGGGCTTCGTCGCCGGGCAGGGGCGCGCTGACGGCGGTGTCACCGGTGCCCATCACGGTCACGAGCGTGTGCAGGAACCGTGCCCGGTCGTTGAGGGCGTCGTCGTCATCGGTCGGCAAATCGAGCGGGTTGATCTTCACCCCGGTCGCGCCGAGGCGGATGACGGTACCGCCAACCGCATCGGCCAGCCGGAGGTATTCGTCTTCGGGGTCGATGACGAACGCCTGCACCCCGAGGCACAGGTTGCGCAGCAGGTCGAGCTTGGCCAGGTAGGACTTCCCTTCCCCGGATCGGGCGAGGATGACGGCGTTGTAGTTGGACTGCGCCCACCGGTCCCAGACGACGACTCCGGCCGAGTGCAGGTTGAGCCCGAACAGCACGCCCATGCCGTTGTCCCCGGCGGTGTCGGGCAGGTCGGGGCTGGTGAACGGAAAGGCTGCGGCGAGAGCGTCGGTGTCGAAGACCCGCTTCATCCCGAGCGCGTCGAACGCGAGGGGTAGGCCGCTGATCCAGCCCTGCAACTGCCGCCAGGTCACCGGCGCGGTGGTGAGCAGCAGCGAGGCGGCCAGGGACCGCACCTCGGCCACCCGCTGCGCGAGGTCGTCGGGGCTGGCGCAGTGGACGGTCAGGTACAGGCCGAGCCGGAACAACCTCGCTTCGCCTCGTGCGACACGGCCGGCCAACTCGGCGGCGTCAACCGCGGCGGCGTCAAGTTCGGGATCGTCCAGTCGACCCTTGGCCGCGTCGTGGCGGCGGGAGGACTCGAACCGGCCGCGCTGCTTGCGCAGCCGCTCGGAGGCCACCGCCGGCGCGAGCGGCTCGATGTGGAAGGCGGCATCGACAAGGCCCGGGTAGGACAGGATCGGCTCGGCCCACCCCGGGCCGACCTCGGCCGGGTAGCCGACGACGGCCAGGGTGGCGCTGTAGCCGTCCCCGACCCGCACGTGTCGGCCGTCGACCTCGACGGCGTCCGGCGAGCCGGGCAGGATCGTGGTCGACTCGGGCATGGCACGCCGCCGTTTCGGCAGCAGCGCGGAGAGCGGGCTCACAGGCCGTCACCTCCGTCAGATGTGGCGTAGGGCGTGAAGGTCGGGGCGGTGGGGTCGAGGCTGACCGCCAGCCGCACCGCCGCGTCCGGCCCGTCCAGCACTCGGGCGGGAACCTCGCAGCCGCCGAGCGCGCGGACCACCTCGGCCGCGTGGTGCGCGGCGTGCTGCGCGCCGCGTCGGCTGCGCACGGCGACGGTGACCTGCCGGTGCAGCAGCTCGCGCTGCCCGGCCAGGTCATCGAGGAACGCCACGTGCGCGCGGGCGGCCTCCTCCAACGCGGGATGCGGCAGCCCCGGGGCAGCGGCGAGGAACCGGTCAGCGAGGTAGCTCAGGTCGACCCGCTGCGCCCGCACCACGATCTGCGCCGGCCCGTCCAGGCTGTGCAGCCACCGCGCGAACCCGGCCACCAGGCCGTTCTGCTCCCCCGGGGTCCGCAGCCCGAACGCCACCGTGGAGGCGGCGACCAGGCTCGTCGTGCCGTCCGAACCGAGATCGATCAGCCCGTCGCCGGTGATGCCCTTCGCGGGCAGCCGCAGCGGTGCGGGTAGCGGTAGCTGGTCGCCCGGCCCGGCGGTGGTGGCAACCCACGCCGGAGCCGGGGTGACCGGCCCGTCGGCCGGTACGAGTCGACGCGGACTGCGGCGGTGCCGTAGCGCCGCGAGGACCCAGGCGTCGAGCGGAATGCCGTCCCGGCGGCCGACCGCGAGTGAGAACGCCCCGGCGGCGATCGGCATCGCCCCCAGGAAGAACACCAACGGATGCACGAGCGTCGCCACCGCCGTCCACGCGGCGTAGAGCAGCAGTCCCGTGACGGCCAGGATCACCACCTGCCGTCCCGACATGCCGAACGCGATCCGGTCGGGACGCTCGATGTCGGCGGGCACCCGAGCCCGCATCGGGGCCTCGTCGCTGAGCCGGTTCACTACTGATCCCCCCTCGAACTCGATGACGGGCGGACGACCGGCGCGGACGGCCGAATCACCGGGGACGGGGACGGCCCCGGACGGACGGCTGTCGACCGCGCTGGAGACGTACTGGCCGCCGGGGACGGCCTCGGCCGCGCAGGCGCGGACGGGCGCGACGGCGGGACCGGGACGACCGATCCGCGTTCGCCCGGGGACGGCGGTACGGACGGGACCGCCGGACGAAGCCGGGCCGTACTCGCCGCCGGTGTCCGTCGAGCGGCGGTGGTGCCCACAACCGCCGGGGCTCCTCCGTTGCCGGAGGCTTGCCCGCTCGGGCTGGCACGCCTCGCCGCCGTGGGCCGTGTCCCCGGGGTCGAGGCACGTCGTGGCCCGCCGGCTGGCGATGCCGTCGGAGCTGCGGAGAACACCGGCGTGACCGGGACGGGTGCCCGGCGTGGCGCGCTCTGCTTCGCTGGTGCGGCCGAGAACGTCACCGCCGGTGCCAGACCGCTGGGTGCGGATCTCGGCGCGGTCGTCGTGGCATCGCTGAAGGCGACGCGTGCCGGTGGTGCGGCCGGGGACGGCGAACTCGGCTGGGGCGGGGCCGGATGGGAGAACTGCGCGGCCGGGACACCGCCGGACGGCGGTGCGGATGGTGTGGACGGGGCCGCCGGGTGGCTGAAGGTGGGGACGGTCGTCCCGGACGGCGCGGGCAGCGGAGTGTGGGTGACCGGGGCGTGACTGAAGGGCACCGGTCCGGGCGGGGGTGGCGGGACGGGAGCCCGTCCCGGACGAGGCGGACGAGGCGGGCGAGGCGGACGGGGGCCACCGGGTGACGGACGGGGGCCGGACGGACGGGGAGCCGTCCGTCCGCCGCCCCCGGCCGTGCTCGCTGCGCCCAGCAAGCCGGCCGCCGTGCCGAGCGTCTTGATCATCAGGACGGCGTGGACGAGTTGGCCGAGCAGTCCTCGGCCGCTGCGCTGTCCGAGTGGGCCGAGGATGAACTGACGCATCCAGCCCGGCAGCTTGATCAGTAGCCACAGCATCGTCAGGCAGACCACGACGCCGAGAAGTCCGGCTCCGGTCGCGGGCACGCCCATCACGGTCGGCCCGGCGGGAGTGAGGAACACCTTGATGCTGGCCATGACGATGACGGCCTGACCGAGTTGCAGTCCCAGGCAGGCCAGGACGCAGCGCCACCACAGGTTCGCCACGCCTTCGGTAAGCGGGCTCGCGTGGCAGATCAACGCCGCCGGGGCGAAACCGAACAGGATGATCAACGCGGCGAGCCGCAGCACGAACGTGAACTCCAGGACGACGCACATCACGATCACGGCGATGGCCATCAGGGCCATCAAGAACCCATCGCTTTGCAAGGCGTTGTCCACGATCTGCCGAATCGCGGTCGCGGCGGTGGGGCCGTCGATCGTGTTACCCGCGATGGCCACGGTGAGCGCGTTGGTCAGCTCGATCGCCTTCTGCCCGAGGAGCAGGCTGCAATTGGCGAGGACCACGCCGACAGCGATGCGGGGTAACACCTGCTTGAGGCCGTACCGGGTTTGCAGGGTCTCCCGGGCGCTGACCAGGAATCCGCCAGCGACGATGAACAGCACGATGACGCCGTTGGCGACGATCAGGCTGGTCGTCCAGATCGCCTTGACGTGCTCGTTGGTGGTGAGGTCTGGGGTCGACAGCCACGACGCGCCGAGGGCTTCCATCACCGGCTGAAGGGCTTGCTCAGCGACCCACACGACCAGGTCCACGACGGCCTTGCGGATCTGGCCTCCGATGTCGTACCAGGCCGGATCATCGTCGTAGGAGGGCTGGCCGGGAGTCGGGGACGGGCCGGGCGTGGGTGCCGGCGTCGGCAGCGTGGACGGAGCCGGTTCCACGCCCGGCGGACGGATACCAGGGTCAGGCACGCCAGGGCTCGGCGGCGTCCCCGGCGCGGTTGCTGGCGGGCCGGGTGCCGGGCTGGGCTCGGCGTGCGCCGGGCTGGCAGAGGCGAAGGTCAGGCCGGCGAGGATCACCACGCCGAGCAGCAGCGCTACGCGGCGGGTCACGATGCGGATGGTCATCAGGCCACCCACTGACCGACGATCGTGACCAGCAGCGGGGCGAGCAGGGCTCCCGCGTAGCCGATGACGGCGCTACGGAAGGCGAGCTTGCCCTTCTCGACCTCGCCGGGCTCGCCGCTGGTGTAGCGCAGGAACCCCACCGTCAGGCACAGGGTCGCCCAGGCGGCGAGGATGCCGAGCAGCCAGAGACGGATGTTGTCGATCACCTGCGTGATCGACTCGACGGCAAGCACCACCGGGGCGGGCTCGGCCGCGTACGCCGCTCCCGGGGCGGCGACGAAGGCGATGTTCACCGCGGCGACCCCGAGCAGCATCAGCGAGGCGCGGGCCGGACGAGAGAGGTCTCGGCGGGGACGGCGGACGGACGGCCGTCCCCGCCCGGCGGTTCCGAGGCGGCGGCGAGCCGCCGCCTCGGGACGCGCAAAGGGGTTGTGATTCATGGGATTGGGCACCTCCGGTGCGCACGCCTAGGCAGCCCGCAGCGGGGCGTGGGTGCGCGAGTGGGCGACGAAGGCGGGACCGGGCGGTGCGCTCGTGGGTGACCTGTGGTGCCGACCGGCGCGGCCGTCCTCCTCACTGGGAAGGCGGTGAGCCGGGGACCGTACGGGGTGTCAGCGCCGTCAACGGGTCCGGTCGGAGCAGGTCACCTGCGCGGAAGAGTCCCGCACTAAGGGATTACAAATCCGGGCCTCGAATTGGAAAGCCGCAGCTCAGGCGGCCTACTTACGGACGCTTCCGGGCGGTCGGGGCGTCGAGGACCAGGGTTGCGGTGGCCTCGTTGATCGCGTCGGCGTACGGGTCGGACAGCTCGCCGGACTCGATCGCGTCCTTGAGTCGGGCGACGGCGGCCGTGCGCCGCTTGTACAGGTTCCAGCGGGGCTGGCCGGTCCGTTCGGCGTACTCGGTCAGGCTGACGTCCTCCAGGTACGTCGCGCCGATCAGCTCCGCCTCCTGCGAGGTGATGGCCCCGGCGTTGACGGCGCGGGCGAGGACAAGATCCGGGTGGCCGTACGGGGTCGGCGGCAACACCGCCCCCGGGGCGTGGTTCGGCGCCCCGGACGAGGCGGGCTCCAGGTCGCGCAGCTCGGCGCGGGCCTTGGAGAACGCCGCCGAAAGCAGGTTGCCGACCACGCCAGGCTTGGACACATCGACGGTGCCGAGGGCGCGGAGGAAGTGCTCGACGATGGCGGCCTGCACGTCGCCGGTGGACAGCTTGGCCAGCAGGTATGCCTTGAACCGCAGGCCCGGCAGCGCGACGCCGACCGCACCCGCACGCCATGCCGGGTCGCCGGTACGGGCGTGCTGCACCAGCAGCCGCCATGCGGCGTCCCGGGCGGCGTAGCCGCAGGACGGGTGCATCAGGATCGCCGACAGCTCGGGCAGAGCGATGGCCCGGCTGGGCAGGCCATGGCCGAGGCTGCGGCCGTCCACCGACAGCGGGCTCGGCCCCTGCTCCATCAGCCGGAATCGGTACTCGATGTCGTTGAGCAGCGTCTCGCCGCGCCGGGAGACGGCTGGCTCGTTAGCGGGGGTACGACGGTCCATGGTGGTGCTCCCTCGTGGTGACCGTTGCCGTCCGGCGGGAATGCCGGTCGGCGCTGTGCCACCACGCCACCAGGGGCTTTGAACAGATCATGAACACTCTTGATCTTGTTCAAGGTGTCTCGACAGGTGTTCAACCCGGCCGTCGTCGGTCCCCGTCAATGCGTCTCGACGTCAGTCGGCGGACACCCCGAGCCGGGGTGTGCAACCCGTGGTCAGGCTGTTCAAGTCCCTCTGTGCCGGCCGCAGCCACGCCGGAACGGCACCCTTGAACACGCGCGCCCACGATGCAGCCACGGGATGAAGCGGGACGGCCACGAGCGGCGCTCGCCGGGCGCACTCACCTCCCATCGCGATCTTGTTCAAGGTCCCGAGGTGGCTGGCCGCCTCGTGTTCAAGCAGAAGACGATCTTGTTCAAGCCAGCGAGGATCTTGTTCAACCGGGCGGCGTCGAGCGACGCACCCGGATCGGCAGCGAGCGCGGTTTCCAATCCGAGGCTCGGATTTGTAATCCCCTAGTGTCAGCGCTTGTCGGCGGACGTGGCCCACACGCCCATGCCGAAGCCCAGCTCCACCGCCCCCGGTGACCGGCCTCAGCCGGCACCGGTTGGGCTGCTCCTGCCCCGCACCCGTGTCCCGCGCACGCCTCGAACGGGGATGCCGGACTGGCACGGGCTATCCCCGAGCCACCTCGCCTACCTCATCCGCCGCTACACCCGCGTCGGCGACGTGGTGCTCGACCTCGACGCGCACCCCGCCGCCATCGCCGCGACCGCCTACCTGGACCGGATACCGGCCCGACTGGTCACCGGTCGTCACGGCCTGCACGTGCGGCTTCTGCCGCACGCCCCCGAACACCGGACCCGCCACGCCATGCGACGCCCCGGCCCACGTGTCGACCTGATCCTGACGGCCCTGCCGCAGGGCGAACAGGGCCTCGCCCGAGACGGCATCGCCACAGCAATGAGTACCTGGCGGCCTCTGCTGCGCCCCGGCGGGTTCCTGCTCGTCAGCCTCACCGCCTCGCAGTCTCAACCGGGTGAGTTCAGCCGCCGCGCCACCGTCGTCGCCGCCGCCCGCGCCGCCGGGCTCTTCTACCACCAGCACATCCCCGCCGTCCTCGTCCCGCTGCCCGAGCACGAGCCGCGCACCGCCCCGGAACACCCCGACGAGGCCGACGACGGCCGACGTCTGCTCGCCGGCCGCCACCTGCCGACCTTCCGAGACCTGCTCGTGTTCGCCACTACCGCCACCGGTGAGGAGAACGCCCGTGCCTGAGCCCCGTCCGCCGTTCCCCCCTGCCGAGCCCAACGACCTCGAACCGCCGCAGCCCAGCGCATCCGACCTGGCAGCCCTGCTCGCCGAGGGCTACCTCGGCTCGGTCTGGCTCACCGGTCAAACCACATCGCGGGACCTGCGTCGCGGCCGGTACACCCCAGAGTCGTTGACGCACCCCGGCAAGATGCTGCCGACCATCCCCCGCTACGCCATCCGCACCTACACCAACCCCGGTGACGTAGTGCTCGACCCCATGGCCGGCATCGGCACCACCGTCATCGAGGCCATGCGTCTCGGCCGTCACGGCGTCGGGATCGAGTACGAAGCGGAATGGGTCACCAAGGCAGCGGACAACATCCGCCACACCCTCCAGGCCGGGACACCGGGCCGGGGCGAGATCTATCACGGGGACTCCACCGCGCTGCCGTCCCTGCTGCCGGCGAGCCTACACGGGCAAGTCTCCTTGGTGATCACCTCACCGCCGTACGGACCGTCCACCCATGGCCACGTCCGCACCCCCGGCCCGAGACGAGGCAAGGTCCGCAAGATCAACCACAGGTACGGCGGCACGGACAACCTCGCCTACCGCAGCCACGGCCAGCTCGCCGACGGGTTCACCGCGATCCTCGCCGGATGCGTCCAGCTCCTGCGGCCCGGCGGACACGTCGTCGTCACCGCCCGCCCCTACCGCCGCCACGGCGAACTCATCGACATCCCCGGCATGGTCGCCGCCGCCGGCATCAACGCCGGCCTCGAACTCGTCGAGGAATGCATCGCCCTCATCTGCGGCGTCCGCGACAGCGTGATCATTCCCAGGGCCTCGTTCTTCCAGCAGAAGAACACCCGTGACGCCATCGCCACCGGCGACCCGCAATGGCTCGTCCAGCACGAAGACGTCGTGGTCCTCCGCGCCCCGCGGTCACCCCGGCACGACTTCACCCAGAGCCGATCAGCCAGCGCCCGTGCGCACGCTGATCGGCTTGATGCCTTCACGCCGTCCCGGATGGATCGACGTGCACACCCGGCGCGCCCGGCGAACAGCAATCCCAACGGCAGCGCCACCGACACCCGGTCCCACGCGGGCCGGGACGTTGAAAGGACACCCGATCCGTGCCCGCCCAACTCACAGCCCACCCCCGAGGTCATACGGCCCGATGCAACCACCGATCCCGGCAGGCGATACCCGCAGCCCGGATCGCCCGTCAGGGCGGGTCAGTGATGACCGCCCCGACTCCCGCCGAGTGGCGACCCGACCCCCTCCTGACCATCGATGACGTCGCGACCTGGTTGGGCAAGCCGAAGAACACCCTCTACGCCTGGCACAGCCGAGGCAAGGGACCCCGCGCCATCCGGGTCGGCAACACCCTGCGCTACCGGCGCAGCGAGGTCGAACGCTGGCTCGACGACCACACCGACGCGGAGCGCTGACCCCCATGGCCCGACCTGAACTACCCATCGGCACCTGGGGCAAGATCCGCACCCAGAAACTCGGACCCAATCGGTTCCGCGCCCGAGCGCGGTTCCGCGACTACGACGGCAAGACCCGCGACATCGAGGCCACCGGCACCACTGGCCCGGCCGCCGAACGAACGCTGAAGGTCAAGCTTCGTGACCGTGCCACCCCCAACGACGACGAGATCACCCGGGAGACCCACATCAGCAAACTCACCGACCTGTGGATCGAAGAGATCACCGCCGAGCAGCGAATCGCACCACAGACCATCCAGCGATACCAGACCAGCATTCGGAACGCGATCCTGCCCGCCCTGGGGAACCTCCGAATCAGAGAAGTCAGCGTCGGGCGCCTGGATCGGTTCCTGCGCGACATCGCCAAGGACCATCCCTCGGCAGCCAAAGGCGCGAAAGTCGTCCTGAGCCAGATGTTCGCCCTGGCCGTTCGTCACGGCGCGATCCCCACCAACCCCGTACGCGACACCGGCCGGCTCCGCAAACCCCGCCGCACGGTCGTCGCCCTCACCGACGAGAACCTCCAGGCCGTCCGGACGGCCATCCGCGACTGGCAGCGACCGATCCCCGGAAAGCCTGGACCACGGCACAGCGGCGATCTGGCCGACATCGTCGACCTGATGCTCGCCACCGGCGCCCGCATCGGCGAGATCCTCGCCCTGCGATGGGAAGACCTCGACCTCGCCGCCGAACGCCCCACCCTGACGATCTGCGGCACGCTCGTCTTCGTCAAAGGCCAGGGCTTCTTCCGCCAACCCTGGACCAAGAGCGACGCCGGCTGGCGGATGGTCGTCCTACCCAAATTCGCCGTCGGCATGATCATGGCCCGCAAGCTCGTCGCCGCCGACAACCCCCACGACGCGATCTTCACCTCCCGACGCGGCACCTGGTTATCCCCCAACAACGTCCGCCGTCAGTGGCGTGAGGCCCGCGCCGACACCGACCTCGCCTGGGTCACCCCCCACACCTTCCGCAAGACCGTCGCCACCCTCATCAAGGAAGAGACCGACACGAAAAGCGCCGCAGCACAACTTGGACACTCCAGCGAGGAGGTCACCGCCACGTACTACATCGCCAAGCCCGCCCAAGCCCCGGACGTCTCCGACATCCTCGAGCGACTCGGCACCGACCGCGAACGACGTCCCACACCCGCATTGCCCAACGATGCGCAGGGATGACGAACCTGGTTGCCGACCCCGGTAAATGGGGGGTTTTCGGGGGGCGGTTCAAAACCCCATAGACAAACTTAAAGCCCTGACCAACGTTTCCGCTGGTCAGGGCTTTTTGTTTGTCGGGACGGCCGGATTCGAACCGACGACCCCTTGACCCCCAGTCAAGTGCGCTACCAAGCTGCGCCACGTCCCGCCCCCGCGCGGTTTCCCCCGCGGCAGCCGGTACAGCTTAGCGCAGCGGCTCCGGCTCGTCCGCACAGGCCCCACCTGCGTCGCGACGTTACTGAACCACCGCACAACCCCTAGAGCGTCCTAGGAGGGTGGGGTAGGGAAATGCCGGATGGGCCACGGCGAGGGCCCATCCGGCATTTTTCGCGATCAGGTCAGCCGTGCGCCTTGCCTCGACCGCCGGGGCCGAGCTTCTTGCGGGGGCGGACCGAGATTTCGATCGGGCTGCCCTCGTACCCGAATTCCTCACGGAGCTTGCGCTCGACGAAGCGCTGGTATCCCGCGTCGAGCGGGCCGGTGGTGAACAGCACGAACCGTGGCGGTGCCACTCCGGCCTGCGTCGCGAACAGGATCCGCGGCGCGCGCCCGCCGCGCACCGGGTGCGGGGTGGCCTGCACCAGCGCGGTCAACCACTGGTTGAGCTGCGCCGTCGGGATCCGGGTTTCCCAGCTGGCCAGGGCCTTGTTCAGAGCCGGGGCCAGCTTGTCCACGGCACGGCCGGTCATCGCCGACAGGTTCAGCCGGATCGCCCAGGGAATGCGGCGCAACTCCCGGTCGATCTCCTTGTCCAGGTAGTACCGACGGTCGGCGTCGACCAGGTCCCACTTGTTGAACGCGATGACCATCGCCCGGCCGGCCTCGGTCACCATGGACAGGATCCGCTGGTCCTGTTCGCTGATCGGCTCGCTGGAGTCCAACAGCACCACGGCCACCTCGGCGGCCTCGATGGCACCGGCGGTGCGCAGGCTGGCGTAGTACTCGGTGCCGCTGGCCTTGCCGACCCGCTTGCGCAGCCCCGCCGTGTCGACAAGTTGCCAGGTCTGACCACCGATCTCGACCAGGCTGTCCACCGGGTCCACAGTGGTGCCCGCCACCGAGTCGACAACCGCCCGATCCTCACCGGAGAACCGGTTGAGCAGGCTGGACTTGCCCACGTTCGGCCGTCCGACCAGCGCCACCCGCCGAGGTCCGCGCGGCCGGTTCTCGACGATCGCCGGAGCTTCCGGCAACGCGGCGAGGATGGCGTCCAGCAGGTCGCCGGAGCCGCGTCCGTGCAGCGCGGAGACCGGGAACGGCTCACCGAGGCCGAGCGACCAGAGCGAGGTCGCCTCCATCTCGATGGAGGTGTTGTCGGCCTTGTTGGCCACCAGGATCACCGGCTTGGCGCTGCGCCGCAGCATCTTCACCGCGGCCTCGTCGACATCGGTGGAGCCCACCATCGCGTCGACCACGAACAGAACCACGTCGGCGGTGACGACCGCCGTCTCAGCCTGCGCCGCGATGGCCGCGGCCCGGTCCTTCGCGTCCGGTTCCCAGCCGCCGGTGTCCACCACGGTGAACGCCCGGCCGTTCCACTGCGCGTCGTACGGCACCCGGTCCCGGGTCACACCGGGGACGTCCTCGACCACCGCCTGGCGGCGGCCGATGATCCGGTTGACAAGCGTGGACTTACCCACGTTGGGGCGGCCGACGACGGCCACCACCGGCTGCGGCCCGCTCGGTTCCTCGACGGCGACGTCGGGCTCCCGCAACTCCACCCAGCCCGCACCCTCGCTCATGCCGCTCCTCCGCTTCGCTCCGGACCGCCATGAGGCACAACCGCACTGAGCCTGATGATTCGCTCGCCACGCTCGCTCATGCCGCTCCTCCGCTTCGCTCCGGACCGCCATGAGGCACAACCGCACTGAGCCTGATGATTCGCTCGCCACGCTCGCTCATGCCACACCCCGCTCGGTGAGCAGGTGACGCAGCCGCGCCACGACCTCGTCGATGCCCAACTCGGTGGTGTCCAGCACCACCGCGCCGGGTGCCTGGGTCAGCGGGTTGACCTTGCGGGTCGAGTCGAGACGGTCCCGGCGCGCCAGGTCCGCGGCGGTGGCCGCCACGTCGGCGGCGTCCTCGGCGCTGCGTCGGGCCGCACGGGCCGCCTCGGAGGCGGTCAGGAAGACCTTCAGGTCCGCATCCGGGGCGACGACCGAGCCGATGTCACGACCCTCGGCGACCATCCGGCCCGCGTTGGCGATCATCTCGCGTTGCCGGGCGACCATCAGCTCGCGGACCGCCGGCACCGCGGCGACGGCGGAAACCGCGCCGGTCACCTCCGGGCCCCGGATATCCGCGTCCACGCCCACGCCGTCGACGGTCACGGCGTACCCCTGCGGGTGGGTGCCGATGTGCAGCTTGACCTCGCCGGCGACCTTCGCCACCGACGCGGTGTCGGTGAGGTCCACGCCGGAGCGCAGCACGGCCCACGTGATCGCCCGGTACATCGCCCCGGTGTCCAGGTAGCGCGCACCGATGACAACGGCGAGGCGCCGCGACACGGTCGACTTACCCGAACCGGACGGCCCGTCCACAGCGACCACACATCGCCCGGTCCGTACGTTTTCCTGCACCGTGTCCTCCTCAGCCCGTACCTCACGGATCGCCCGGTGAGTGGCGCCGCAAGCGGTTCGTCAATCGTCATCAATCATGCCCGCGGTCCGTGGCGGACCCGCGCGCGACGCCGCCGGAGGCGATCCACGCCACCTCCGACTGCCGCGTCCCGGCCGTCGGTGGAGCCTACCGGCAGCCGTACCCGCAACCCCCGGGGTCAGTCACCCACCGCGTTGAACAGGGCGGCGACCTCGGCGTTTGTCAACCGCCGGATCCGCCCGGTGCGCAGGTCACCGAGCCGGATGGGCCCGATGGAGGTACGCACCAGCCGGGTGACCGGGTGCCCGACCTCCTCCATCAGCCGCCGAACGATGTGTTTGCGGCCCTCGTGCAGGCTCAGCTCGACCTGGGCGCTCTTACCCAGAGTGTCCACCACCTTGAACGAGTCGACCTTGACCGGCCCGTCCTCCAGCTCGACGCCGGCCAGCAGCCGCTTGCCCAGGTTGCGCGGGATCGGCCCAACCACCTCGGCGAGGTACGTCTTCAGCACCTCGTACGAGGGGTGCATGAGCCGGTGCGCGAGGGTGCCGTCGTTGGTGAGCAGCAGCAGGCCCTCGCTGTCCGCATCGAGCCGCCCGACGTGGTAGACCCGCTGCTCGACCCGATTGCCGATGAACTCGGCCAGCTCGTTGCGGCCCTTGTCGTCCGCCATGGTGGTCACCACCCCGCGCGGCTTGTTCATCGCCACGTAGACCAGGCGGATGTCGACCTGGAGGCGCTCCCCGTCCACGTGGATCACCGCGGTGGCCGGGTCGACCTTGTCACCGAGTTTGGCGACCCGCCCGTCCACGGTGACCCGGCGGCGGAAGATCAGGTCCTCGCAGGCGCGCCGGGAACCCACGCCGGCGGCGGCGAGCACCTTCTGCAGGCGCTCAGCCCCCTCGTAGACGGGCGCGTTGGGTTTCGGGGAACGGTTATCGGGTCGCATCAGCAAGCTCTTCTACGTCGTCGGGCAGGAAGGGTGCGAGGGGCGGCAGCTCGTCGACGGTGTTCAGCCCGAGCTTTTCCAGGAACAACGTGGTGGTCCGGTAGAGGAACGCCCCGCTGTCCTGTTCGGTGCCGCACTCCTCGACGAGGCCGCGGGTGACCAGCGTACGGATGACCCCGTCGCAGTTCACACCCCGGATGGCTGAGATTCGCGAACGGGTCACCGGCTGCTTGTAGGCGACCACGGCGAGCGTCTCCAACGCCGCCTGGGTCAGCCGCACCGATTGCCCGTCCAACACGAACCGTTCGACGTACGTAGCGTATTCCGGCCGGGTGTAGAGCCGCCACCCGCCGGCCGCCCGCCGCAGCTCGAACCCGTGCCCGGCCGCGGTGTAGCCGGCGGCGATCTCGTCGAGCATCGGCCCGACCCGTTCGGCGGGCTGCTCGAGCACCTGCGCCAGGACCAACTCGCTGACCGGCTCGTCGACCACCAGCAGGATCGCCTCCAACGCGCCGCGCAGCTCGGCGTCGGACAATTCCGGCGCGGGCTCCGGCGCGACCGGCACCCGCCGCCGTCCCACACCCTCCCGACGGGGTACGCCCCGAACCCCACCCAACTCCCCCACCGCCGAACCGGTCCCCGCCACCGAACCCGAGCCCGACTCCGTCGACTCCGAGCCCGACTCCGAGCCCGACGCGTTCGCGCTCGGCTCGGCGAAGATCTTGGAAGATTTCGGCCCCTGGAGGGGCGCTTTCCCTCCAAGATCTCCCTGATCTGACAACGGAGGCGTGGCCGACTCGACCGACAGCGGAGCTGACTCGTCTGGCGGTGGGGTTGGCTCGTCTGGCGGGGCGTCGGTGTTGTCGGGGGTGTTCGCGGCGGCGGGCGGGCGAGGGCGGTCCCACGGGGGGACCCAGGCGGCAGCCTGGTCGGCCAGCGAGTCCCTGCGTTCCTCGTCACTCATCCCGCGCACCCTCCGTCATTCCCGTCCCGTCCGGCCCGCCGGCCTCCCGCACCGACTCGGGCCCAACCCGCACCGACGCAGGCTCAGCCCCAACCGACTCAGCCCCAACCGCCGCCGACTCAGCCCCCACCAACGCAGGCCCAACCCCCGCGGGCTCAGGCCCAAGCGCGGACGACTCCGGGTCGGCCGGGGTGCCCGCGTACTCGTCGACGTGCAGCTCGGTGTCGCCGTCGGCCGGGCCGGTCCAGCGCACGGTCAGCTCCTCCAGGGCCTGCTCCTGCACGAAGGACACCAGGCCCTCCCGGTACAGCTCCAGCAGCGCGAGGAACCGGGCCACCACCTCCAGGGTGGCCTCGCAGTCGGCGCAGAGCAGCGAGAACGTGGCCGTGCCGGCCCGGCGCAGCCGGGCGGTGAGGATCGCCGCGTGTTCTCGGACACTGACCCGGACCATGTGCACGTGGGCGATGGAGACCTCCGGCACCGGTTTCGGGGTCATCGCCTTCACGGCCAGCTTCAGCAGCCGCTGCGGGCCGATGCCGAGCACCAGGTCGGGCAGCGCGTCGGCGTAGCGGGCCTCCAGGCTGACCGCCCGCGGATACCGTCGGCCGCCGACCGCCTCCAACTCGGCGATGTGTGCCGCCGCCTCCTTGTACGCCTTGTACTGCAGCAGCCGGGCGAAGAGCAGGTCCCGGGCTTCCAGCAGGGCGAGGTCGGCCTCGTCCTCGACCTCGGCGGAGGGCAGCAGCCGGGCGGCCTTCAGGTCGAGCAGGGTCGCGGCGATGAGCAGGAACTCGCTGGCCTCGTCGAGGTCCCAGTCGTCGCCCATCGCCCTGATGTAGGCGATGAACTCGTCGGTGACCGTGTGCAGCGCCACCTCGGTGACGTCGAGCTTGTGCTTGCCGATCAGTTGCAGCAGCAGGTCGAACGGGCCGGTGAAGTTGGCCAGCCGGACCGTGAAGCCGGTCGCAGCCGACTCGGCAGGCAGGTCGGCAGCCAGGTCCGCGGGCGGCACACCGTCGACCACCGCCGTGGCGGCGGTCTCGGGCGGGTCCAGGGGTGGCGCGGTCACCGCACGACCGTAGTCCACGAGGTGGGCACCTGACGTTCCGGCTACCGCTCCGACTGGGCGGCGATCACCTCGCGGGCCAGCTGACGGTAGTTGCGTGCCCCGGAGGACGCCGGGTCCATCGTCGTGATGGGGGCACCGGCCACCGTGGACTCGGGGAACTTCACCGTCTTGGTGATGACCGTCTGGTAGACCTTGTCGCCGAACGCCTCGACCACCCGCTGCAGGACCTGACGGCAGTGCGTGGTGCGGCTGTCGTACATGGTGGCGAGGATGCCTTCGAGCTCCAGGTCGAAGTTGAGCCGTTCGCGCACCTTGTCGATGGTGTCCAGCAGCAGGGCCACCCCGCGCAGGCTGAAGAACTCGCACTCGAGCGGGATGAGCACGCCGTGGGCGACGGTCAGCGCGTTGATCGCCAGCAGGCCGAGCGACGGCTGGCAGTCGATCAGGATGTAGTCGTACTCCTTGCGGACCGTGCGCAGGACCCGGGCCAGGGCCATCTCCCGGGCGACCTCGTTGACGAGCTGGATCTCGGCGGCGGAGAGGTCGATGTTGGCCGGCAACAGGTGCAGGCCGGCCACGTCGGTCTTGATGACGACGTCCTCGGCGATGATGTCGTCCTGCATGAGCAGGTTGTAGATGGACAGGTCGAGGTTGTGCGGGTTGACTCCCAGCCCCACCGAGAGGGCGCCCTGCGGGTCGAAGTCGACCAGCAGCACCTTGCGGCCGTACTCCGCGAGGGCCGCGCCCAGGTTGATGGTGGTGGTCGTCTTTCCGACGCCACCCTTCTGGTTGGCCATCGCGATGATGCGCGCCGGCCCGTGCCGGTCGGTGGGCATCGGCTCGGGGATGGGCTTGCGCATCGTGTAGGCAGCCGGGTCCGCGGGACCCAGGTCCGCGCCGAGCGTGGCCTGCTGCTCGCGGAGCTCCGACGTCCAGGTCTCGGCACGGTCACCGTTGCCAGCCATGTGCTCGTTGCCCCCTCCCGACGACCCACCCGGCGTCGGAGCCGTCCGACGTCCTTCGCGGCGCCGCTGCGCACCCCGGTCGTGTCGCTCCAGGAGGTCCGCGCCGATGCCGACTGTACGCCACCGACCAGCAGGGGGTTCGGCACCGGCCCGGCGTGTCGGAGCCGACCGCGACCGGGTTCAGTCCCGGGCGCGCGGATGGGCGGTGGCGTAGACCTCGCGCAGCCGCTCCACGGTGACCAACGTGTAGACCTGCGTCGTGGTCACCGACGCGTGGCCGAGCAACTCCTGGACCACCCGGACGTCGGCGCCGCCGTCGAGCAGGTGGGTGGCGTACGAGTGGCGCAGGGTGTGCGGGGAGACGGCGGCGGGGCCGTCGACGGGCAGCCCGGCCCGACCGGCGGCGCCGCGCAGGATGCCCCAGGCGCCCTGGCGGGTCAGCGCGCCGCCGCGGGCGTTGAGGAAGACCATCGGGGTGCCCCGACCGGCGGCGGCCAGGCCGGGGCGGGCCCGGACCAGGTAGGCGCGTACCGCGTCGACGGCGTACCCGCCGATCGGCACCAGCCGCACCCGGCCGCCCTTGCCGCGCAGCAGCACGGTGCCCTCGTCGGTGTCCAGGTCGTCCACGGCGGCGCCGACCGCCTCGGAGATGCGCGCGCCGGTGCCGTACAGGAACTCCAGCAGCGCCCGGTCACGCAGCGCGAGCGGGGCGTCCGCGCCGGTCGCGGTGACCGGGCCGGCGGTCTCCAACAGCCGGATCACGTCGTCGACTCCGAGTGCCCGGGGCAGCCGGCGGGGCGGCGTGGGTGGGCGGACGTCGCGGCTGGGGTCGGCGCCGGCCAGCCCTTCGCGCAGCGCGAAGCGGTGCAGGCCGCGGACCGCGCTGGCGGCGCGGGCGGCGGAGGAGACCGCCAGCGGAGGGTGCGCGTCGTCGCCCGCGCGCAGCCGCGCCAGGTGCGACTCGACGAGCCCGGCGCCGACCGACGCGAGGTCGGTGACGCCGGCGTCGGCCAGGGTCGCGAGATAGCGGTCCAGATCCCGACGGTACGAGGAGAGCGTGTTCGCCGACAGTCCACGCTCGACGGTGAGGTGGTCGAGGTAGCCGCGCACGGCACGACGCAGGGCCGGCGTGGGCGGTGTGCCCACGCCGGCGCCGGAGTCGGTGCCGCCGGTCAGCCCGCCACCGCTCAGGCCAGCGCGTCGGTCAGCGCGAGCACGTCCATGCCGTGCGCCTCGGCGACCGGGCCGTAGGTGACCTGGCCGTCGTGGGTGTTCAGGCCCAGCGCCAGGGCCGGGTCGCGGCGCAGCGCCTCGCGCCAGCCGTGGTTGGCCAGCTCCAGGGCGTACGGCAGGGTGACGTTGGTCAGGGCGTACGTGCTGGTGTTCGGGACCGCGCCGGGCATGTTCGCCACGCAGTAGAAGATCGACTCGTGCACCTTGTAGACCGGGTCGGCGTGGGTGGTCGGGCGCGAGTCCTCGAAGCAGCCGCCCTGGTCGATCGCGATGTCGACGAGCACGCTGCCCGGCTTCATCCGGGAGACCAGCTCGTTGGAGATCAGCGTCGGCGCCTTCGCGCCGGGCACCAGCACCGCGCCGATGACCAGGTCGGCGTCGAGCACCGCCCGCTCGACCTCGTAGGCGTTGGAGGCGATGGTCTGCAGGTGGCCACGGTAGATGGCGTCGGCCGACCGCAGCCGGGCGACGTTCTTGTCCAACAGCAGCACCTCGGACTGCAGGCCCAGCGCGATCGCGGCGGCGTTCATGCCGGACACGCCGGCGCCGATGACGACGGTCTTGGCCGCGTACACGCCGGAGACACCGCCGGGCAGCACACCGCGCCCGCCGCCGGTACGCATCATGTAGAAGGCGCCCACCTGCGGGGCGAGCCGGCCGGCCACCTCGGACATCGGGGCGAGCAGCGGCAGCGACCGGTCGGGCAGCTCGACCGTCTCGTACGCGATGCCGGTGACCCGGCGGTCGATCAGCGCGTCGGTGCAGTCCTTGGAGGCGGCCAGGTGCAGGTAGGTGAAGAGCACCTGCCCCTCGCGCATCCGGTGGTACTCCTCGGCGATCGGCTCCTTGACCTTGAGCACCAGCTCGGCGGTCTCCCACACCTCGTCGGCGGTGGCGAGGATCGTCGCGCCGGCGGCGGTGAACTCCTCGTCGGTGATGCTGGAGCCGACACCGGCACCGGACTCGACGAAGACCTGGTGACCGCTGCGGGTGAACTCGTTGACGCCCGCTGGCGTGATCGCCACGCGGTACTCGTGGTTCTTGACCTCGCGTGGGATTCCGACCTTCACGATGCAGACACCTCTCTTCGGGGCTGCGCTCCCCCGACTGCTCGGTGCCGCGGCGGCCCCTTTGCCACCACGGTCCACCGGTCCCGCCGGCGGCAGTCTAGGCGCGCCCGATGCCGCCGTGAGCCAGCACAGTGGCATCCGGTGCCCGGGTGTCCTGACGGAGTGTCAGGGCACCTGGCGGATTCGCCGGTGCTCAGTCACCTCCGCCGTCGGAACAGGGTTCGGCCATTATCGCCCCATCTGCCGCATGCCGCTGCGGACCGGCGGCGAGGGGCCCCGCGGCTGACCGCGGGACCCCGTCGCGCGTACTCCCTCGCCGGGATGGACCGGCGGCGGCGCTCAGCGGGGCAGCGGCGCGTCCGCCCGGCGCAGCGCCGACCAGCCGGTGTCCCGGGCGCGGGCCGTGGCCAGCAGCCCGGCCACCGCGGACGCGTTGGTGATCTCACCGGCCAGGACCATGGCCACCGCCTCGTCCAGGTCGAGCCGGACGATCTGGAGGTCGGCCTCCTCGTCGCGGCGCTCGTGGCGCTCGTCGGCCGGCACCTCGGCGAGGTCCCGGGCCAGGAAGACCCGGACCAACTCGTTGGTGAACCCGGGCGAGCTGTGCAGGTCGACAAGCACGTCGACCTGCCCGGCGGTGAGGTCCGCCTCCTCGGCCAGCTCCCGCAGCGCGGCCGCCGGCAACTCCTCGCCGGAGACGTCCATCAGCCCGGCGGGCAGCTCCCACAGGTGCCGCCCGACCGGGTGCCGGTACTGCCGGATCAGCACCACCTGACCGGCGTCGTCGAGCGCCACCACGGCCACCGCCCCGACGTGCCGGACCAGGTCACGCACCCCGGTCCCGCCGCCGGGCATGGTCACCTCCTCGGTGACCACGTCGAAGATCCGCCCCCGGTACCGCTCCTCGCGGGACCGCACCTCGTAGCGGTGCTCCAGGTTGCTCACGCCGCCGCCTCGCTGCGCTCGACGACGGCGCGAGGCGCCCCGCTACTGAGCCTGCTGGTTCGCTCGCTGCGCTCGCTCACGCCGTCGCCTCGCTGCGCTCGGCCACGGCGTGAGACGCCCCGCTACTGAGCCTGCTGGTTCGCTCGCTGCGCTCGCTCACGAGGCCGACGACGCCTTGGTCGCGGCGCCGTTGCGGGCGGCCTTGCGCGTCGTCAGGGCCTCCGTCGCCCCGTCCAGGTCGACAGGCAGTTGGTCGGCCTGCGAGTATGTGACCGCTGCCTTGACGAACGAGGCGAACAGCGGGTGCGGGCGGGTGGGGCGGCTCTTCAGCTCCGGGTGCGCCTGGGTGGCCACGAAGAACGGGTGCAGGCTGCGGTCCAGCTCGACGAACTCGACGAGCCGGCCGTCCGGCGAGGTGCCGGAGATGTGCAGACCCGCCTTGGTCAGCGCGTCCCGGTAGGCGTTGTTCACCTCGTACCGGTGCCGGTGCCGCTCGCTGATCTCGGTGCTGCCGTACGCCTCGGCGACGATCGACCCCTCGGTCAGCGTCGCCGGGTACGCCCCGAGCCGCATGGTGCCGCCCAGGTCACCCTTGCCGGCAACGATGTCCTCCTGGTCGGCCATGGTGGCGATGACCGGGTGCGCGGCCTGCTCGTCGAACTCCAGCGAGTTGGCGCCGTCCAGGTCGGCCAGGTGCCGGGCCACCTCGATGGTCATGCACTGCAGGCCGAGGCAGAGTCCGAGCAGCGGGATGCCGGTCTCGCGGGCGTACCGGGCGGTGCCGATCTTGCCCTCGATGCCGCGGACGCCGAAGCCACCGGGGATGAGGATGCCGTCCACACCGGCCAACGCCGCCGCGGCACCGGCCGGGGTGACGCACTCGTCGCTGGGCACCCAGCGCAGCTGCACCCGGGCCCGGTGGCCGAACCCGGCCGCGCGGATCGCCTCGCTCACCGACAGGTACGCGTCGGGCAGGTCGACGTACTTGCCGACCACCGCGACGGTGACCGTGTGCCGGGGGCGGTGCACCCGCTCCAGCAGGTCGTCCCAGCTGGCCCAGTCCACGTCGCGGAAGGAGAGCCCGAGCCGACGCACCACGTAAGCGTCCAGGCCCTCGCGGTGCAGCACCTTCGGGATGTCGTAGATGCTCGGGGCGTCCGGGGCGGCGACGACCGCCTCGGTGTCCACGTCGCAGTAGAGCGACAGCTTCTCCTTGAGCTTCACCGGGATCTCCCGGTCGCACCGCAGCACGATCGCGTCCGGCTGGATACCGATGTTGCGCAGCTGCGCCACCGAGTGCTGGGTCGGCTTGGTCTTCAGCTCACCCGACGGCGCCAGGTACGGCACCAGCGAGACGTGCAGGTAGAAGCAGTTGTCCCGGCCCAGGTCGTGGCGGACCTGGCGGATCGCCTCCAGGAACGGCAGCGACTCGATGTCGCCGACCGTGCCGCCGACCTCGGTGATCACCACGTCGGGGAGTTGGCCGTCCTCGTCCGGGTCGGCCATCGCCAGGATCCGCGACTTGATCTCGTTGGTGATGTGCGGGATGACCTGGACGGTGTCGCCCAGGTATTCCCCGCGCCGCTCCTTGGCGATCACGTCGGAGTAGATCTGGCCGGTGGTGACGTTCGCCTTACCGGACAGCGCCCGGTCCAGGAAGCGCTCGTAGTGCCCGACGTCGAGGTCGGTCTCGGCGCCGTCCTCGGTGACGAAGACCTCGCCGTGCTGGAACGGGTTCATCGTCCCCGGGTCGACGTTGAGGTAGGGGTCGAGCTTCTGCATCACCACGCGCAGCCCGCGCGCGGTCAGCAGGTTGCCGAGGCTGGAGGCGGTGAGGCCCTTACCCAGCGAGGAGGCGACGCCCCCGGTGACGAAAATGTGCCTGGTCGTCCGTGCTGATGGGGCCAAGGCCTGCTCCCGTGTCGTCCGTCGCGGTCATGCAGACCGCCGTGCTTGATCAGCTCAGTGATCGCGATCCACGGGACTCGACGGTAACACCTCCCGGGCGGGGACCCGCAGGCCGCACCCCGGCTGCGACACCACCGGGTCGTCCGCGAACAGGCCCGCGCTCAGGAAGCGGCAACCTCGGTCGATGACCTGTTGACCTGCCGGGGCGGCACGGGCACCGTTGGCGCGGCGTCCGGCGTCGACCCGCTCGCGGTCGGTGCCGCCGGGTCGTCGGCGTCGGTCGTGGAGTCGTCCGGGGTCTCCGGCGGCGCGGCAGCCGTCACCGAGCCCGAGGGTGGGCCGCTGATCGGACGGGGATGGACCGCGCCCAGCGGCCCGCCGCCACCGGTCGGGCCGTCACCCCCACCGGTCGGACCGACCCCGCCGGTCGGCCCGGCCCCGCCGGACCCGGACTCGTCGACGCCGTCCGCGCGGGAGCGGCCCGGCAGCGGGCGGGTCCGGTCGGCGGCATGTCCGAGAACCCGCAACGACGCCAGGGCGGCCATCGGCACCACGAGCGAGGCGGCGGCGCCCAGCACGTCAAACGCCGCGCCGTCGAGCACACCACCGAGCACCGCGGCGACCACGGTGCCGGCCATCGCGGCCCGGACCGCCGGGTAGATGCCGAACAACCGCATCAGCCCGCCCCACGGCTGCAGCAGGGCGAACCACACGAGCAGCCCACCGACAAGAGCCAGCACGGTCAGCGGGCTGTTGACCAACGTCTCGAAGTTCTCCGTGCTGGACCGGTGCACGGTGAACCCGCCGGTGCCGTCGCCGAGCGCGGAGAGGAACCTGCCCAGGCTGCCCCGCTCGGCCGCCGAACGCCGCAGGTCCACCACGGCGAACCCGATGCCGACCGCGAGGGCGGCCATGGCGGCCCAGGCCAGCCGGCTGACCGTCAACCAGCCGCCGGCGCTGATCACGGCGGCGACGCTCACCCCGGCGGTGAGCGCGATCGCGCCGACCGGATCGGCGCCCAGGTACGGGCTGCCGACCACCACCACGGCGAGACCGCCCACGGCCACCATCACCGCGGGCCGCCAGCCTCGGTGCACCCGTTGGGCGAACCATCCCCCGGCGAGCAACGCACCGGCGAGGAAAACTCCCAGCCCCACCGTGCTCAGCCCGGCGTACCGGCCGCCCTGCAACGCGGAGTAGCCGACCACACCGTTGAGCTGGAGTCGGGCCCCGGTGAGCACGTCCATGCCGACGACGAGCGTGGTGAGGCCGGCCACCGCGCCGAGGGGGCCGAGAGTGCCCGCGTACCCGGGGACGAACCGGACCGCCGCGGTGCCGGCGGCCACCAGCAGCGCGGTGATCCCGGCGAAGAGCCAGCCGGGGTGGTCGCCCCGCCACCAGGGCACCGCGTCGGCCAGCAGCGCCGCCGGCACCGTCAACGCGGCGGCGACAAGCAGCAGCTCCGCCACCGCCACGATCCGCCCGGGGGTCGGGCCGGTCGGCCCGGCGTGCGGGCGGGCACGGCGCAGCAGCGGCAGGATCGCCAGCGCCAGGAACACCTGCACGCAGGCGAGCAGCGTGAAGAACCGGCCGGAGACGGTCCGCTGGGCGGCCGCCTCCTGATCGGCGTCCGCCGGGGCGCTTATCGCGTCGGCGAGGTCGGCCGGTCGACCGTCGGTGCTGACCGCCGGACGCCCGAGGAAGAGCCGCTCCGGCATCGGCCGGCCCAGCGCGGCGAGCGCGGTCGGCGCGAGGTCGACGAGTTGCAGGTACCCGTCGCGGCCGGTGCTGGCCGAGGTGAGCCACCCCCGTTCCCAGCCCGGACCGTCGGCGACCGCCACGTGCAGCCGCGACGGCTGGGCGGTGTCGGAGATCCCCGCGACCAGCACCAACGACCGCGGTGGCCGTGCGGCCAGCACCCGGGCCAGTTGGGCGTCCGCCGCGCGGGCCTGCGACGCGCGCGCCGCCGGGTCGTCCCCCTCGACGGTGCCGAGGTCGACGATGCTCAGCACGCACGAACCGAGCAGCGTCCGCGGATCGGTCGGCAGCGCCGCGGCGTACCTGTCGACGCGGCCGAACGGTCGGGCCGCCGCCACCGCCGCACCCGGGCCCACCGCGACGGAGCAGCGGACCGACTCCGACAGCGATCCGGGCATGGCACCCCAGGACAGTCGCTGCTGGTTGTGCTGCACCACGCTCTCCTGGTCGGGCAGGTTCGCGCCGATGCCGTCGGGTTGTTCCACGACCACCCCGGCCGGCGGGCAACCGTCGGGCGGCCGGCTGCCGTTCCACGCGGCGAAGCTGCCCGCGCCCAGGGTCAGCCAGCCGTCCACCGGGCAGGTGGGGCGGTGCGCGGAACGCACCGACAGCGAGCCGATCGACCCGTCGCGGGCCATCCGCCACAGCGTCGGGGTGCTCTGCGGATCGACGTCCTCCCAGCGCAGCCCGGCGATCCCGGCGAGCACCACGAAGTCGGCGGTGCGTCGCGGGATGCCCTGGGGTGGGCGGGCGGCCAGCGCGGTGACACCGAGCGCCACCACGAGCACGGTCAACAGGGCGGGGGCGATTCGGCGCAGCATCACCGGTGTCCCGTTCTCGGGGCGTCGGAGTCCGGGGAGGCCGCCGGACCGGTGCGGTCCGGGGCCAGCTCGGCGTAGAGGGCGGCAAGCGTGCGCACGGTGTCCGTCTCGGTCGGCCACGTCGCCGCCCGTTCGGCGCCCCGCCGGCCCAACTCGGCGCGTGCCGCCGGATCGTCCAGCAACGCCCGCACCGCCGCGTCGACCGCGTCCACATCGCCCGCGGGGATCAGCGTGGCGGCGTCGCCGACCAGGTCCGGGAGCCCGCCGACCGCGGTGGCCACCAGCGGTACGCCGGCACGCAGCGCCTCCTGGGCGAAGAGTTGTCGGGCCTCCCAGTCGCTTGTCACCACCGCGAGATCCGCGCCGGCGAGCAGGTCGGCCACGTCGGTGCGGTGCCCCAGCAGGGTCACCGGTGCGCGGGCCGCCGACGTCCGTGCGGCAAGCGGCAGATACGCCGGCCCACTGCCCGCGATCACCACGACCGGCGGCGGGGTACGCGTACGCCAGCGGGCCGCCGCGTCGATCAGCACGTCGTAGCGTTTCTGCGGGTGCAGCCGGCCGACCGAGAGGATCAACGGCTGGTCCGGGCGGACGCCGAACTCGGCGCGTACCGCCGCTGGACGGCGACGCGGCGCGGGCAGCGTCGGCGCGGCGACCGGGGCGAGCCGGGCGTCGGCGGCGCCCACCTCGGCGGCCCGTCGCACCAGGTCCGCGGAAGCGCCCAGCGCCACCCGGACGCCCCGGGCCACCACCCGTTCGACGAGCCGGGACACCCCGCCCCGCAGTCCTCCCGCGAGCACCGCGTTGTGCCAGGTGACGATCAGCGGGGCGGCCGGACGGGCCAGCACGGCGACCAGGCCGGCCCGCAGGCCGTGCGCGTGCACCACGTCGACCCCGGCGGCGGTGAGCACCCGGCGCAGCGCGAGCACCGCCCGCGCGTCGGCCGGCGTCGGGCTGGCCGGGATCTCCACCGGCTCGAACCGCGCACCGACGCCGGTGAAGTCGAACTGCTCCTGGGTGGCGGCGGGCCCGCAGACCAGGACTGTGGTGCCGCCCGCGACGAGGCCACGGGCCACCGACCGGACGTGCTGGCCGACCCCGCCGGTGCTGGACGCGAGCACCAACGCGACGCTGCCCGACCAGTCGGCAGGCTGAGGTGGCTCAGTCATCGCGCTGCCGTCTCCTTCCCGTCGCCCCGCTCCGGGGAGACCGGCGTCGGCCCGTCGCCCCGTGGCCCCCGCCGACCCAGACGCCGCAGCACCCCGGCGAGCAGCGGTTGCACGTCTCGCCGGTCGACGAACCAGAGCACCGCGAGGAACACCGCCCCAACCAGAACCCCGGACAGCATGCCCTGACCGAGTGCCACGGCCGTCGTCGGGGTGCCGCCGCCCGGCGTGTCGAGCCATCGGGTGACGCCCAGCCCGGCGAGCGCGGCGAGCACTCCGGCGAGGCCACCGGCCGCCCCGGCACGGGCCGCACCGGCCAACGCCGGACGGCCGGCGCTGCGCGCCACCGCCAGGAGCAGAAGCGCCCCGAGGACCAGCATCCCCACCGAGTTCGCGGACGTCACCGCGAGCACCCGGTCCCGCAGCGGCAGCAACGCACCCAGTGGAAGGGCGACGGCCGGCACCACCAGGAAGCCGACGGCGGTGGCGACAGTGGCCGCCCGGGTCTCCCCCCGGGCGTAGAGCGCCCGGGTGAGCACCGCGAAGAGGCCGTAACCGATCAGGCCCGGGGCGTACCCGGTGATCGCGGCGGTGGCGGACGCGGCGGTGGCCGCGGGAAAGAAGAAGTGCCCGACCGGTCCGGCCGTCCCGATCAGCGCGGCCGTGCCGAGACAACTGAACAGGAGCACCCCGCGCACGGCCGGCGCCAGGGTCGACCGGTAGGTGTCCTCGTCGCCGGCTGCCCGCGCCGCCGCCAGGGTCGGGTACGCCGCGATGGCCAGCGGCACCGCCAGCACCGCCCACGGCAGCAGGTAGACGGTCTGCGCCAGGTTGTAGACGGCGGGATTCGTCGCCGCGCCGTAGGTGACCTGGTTGAGGCTGACGATCAGGGCGATCTGCTGGGTGGCGACGGTGACCGCGCCGGCCACCGCCAACCCGCCGACCCGCGCCCGCACGTCGGCGGGGAACCCGAAGCCGGGCCGCAACCCCAGGTGGAGCCGGCGGACCGGGATCAGCAGGGACAGCGACAGCACCAGCACACCGAGGGTGGTGCCGGCGGAGAGCAGCAACTCGCCACCGGCGCTGACCCCCGCGACGGTGGCGTAGCGGCCCTGGGTGGCCCCGAACACGAGGTAGACGACGATGACGGTCAGACTGGACAGCAACGGGGCGAGCACCGGCCAGGCGAAGCGGCGGTGGGCCTGCAGCACCCCGGCGAGCACGATGCCGACCCCGTACAGCGGCAGTTGTGGCGCGAAGACCCGCAGCATCCGGATGCCGCTCTGCTGTTGGGCGGCGGTCAGCCCGTCGCCGAGCAGCCCGATCACCGGCCCGGCGGCGAGCACCACGAGCAGCGCGAGCGGGACCAGCAGGGCCAACGTCCAGGTCAGCAGCGCCCCGGTGGTCCGGGCGACGGCCGTCCGGTCGCCCGCCGCGACCGCGCCGGCCAGCAGCGGTACGACGAGGCTGGCCAGCGCTCCCCCGGCGACGATCTCGAAGATGAAGTTGGGTACCGCGTTGGCCACCACGTAGGTGCCACCGAGGTCGGTGTGCCCCAGGCCCAGGGTGAACACGGCGGTGCGGCCGAAGCCGGCGAGCCGGCTGGCCACGGTGAGGACGGCGATGAGCGCGGCTGCCCCGGCCAACCGGCCGGCGCCGGCGAGGGGAGCCGGTCTGATCACGTCAGTCGGCGCGCCGGCCCAGTGCGTCGAGCTCGCGCAGCCCCCGGGTCCGCTGGATCACGGCGGTGAAGCTGACCTTCTCACTGGTGGCGGTGAGACCGGCGAGCACGGCGAGCAGAGCGGCCCGGCCGAGCGGGCCGGTCCGGGCGGCGAGCGCGACGCCGAGCAGCGCACCGAGGGCGTTCGCGCCGCTGTCGCCGAGCATCACGTCCTCGGCCAGGTCGTCGCGGAGCAGGCCGGCGGCGGCACCGGCCGCGCCGGCGGCGATCCCGCCGTGCGGGCCGCCGGTCAGCGGCGCGGCGAGCAGCAGCCCGGCCTTGAGGGCCCGGCCCGGCCGCAGGTCGAGCAGGTTGAGCAGGTTGGCCGTGCCGGCGATCACACCGGCGCCGAGCAGCACGTCGACGCCGCGGCCGACGGCGCCGTGGCGCTGCCGGCGCGGGTGGGCGGCGACGCGGGGGTCGGCGGCGAGCAGCGCGGCGGCACCCAGCCCGGCGGCACCCACCCCGACGACCTTGACCAGGCCCGCGGTGACCCGACCCTCGCGCAGCGCGGCGAGGTGACCGGCGAAACCCTTGGCCGCCTTCTGCTCCGGCCGTGCGCCGACCACGTCGTCGTAGAGACCGACGCCACCGGCACCGAGGCCGGCGACCAGGGCGGCCCCACCGGAGGCGCCGCTGGTGGCACCGAACGCGCCGACGGCGCTCGCCCCGGCGGCGAGCGCCGGCCCGGCAGCGAGGGTCACCGTGCGGCCCCGGAAGTTGGTGCGCTCCAGTGCCGGTCCGGCCGGGGAGGTGCGCACCTCGCGCAGCGCGTAGCGCGCGGCGGCGGCACCGGCACCGGCGATCAGCAGCCGACCCAGGATGCTCATGCCGCTGCCCTTCCGTCCGCCTCGTCGGTTACGGACACGGGGGTACGTCGTTCGCTCACTGGGGCAGTCTAGGCAACAGGCCGGAGGCGGCGTTGTCGCCGACGCCGTACTGGCCGGCCTTCTTCTCGGTGAGCTGCTGCACCAGGGCGAGGCTGGTGACCAACTGGCCCTGCACGGTGTTGGCGTTGTCGACCGTGGAGATGGTCTGCGAGAGCACCGGGTCACCGCGGACCACCGAGACCAGGTTGCCGCCGGCGGAGCCGTTGCCGGCCACCACGATCGCGCCGGTCCGGTCGAACTGCTCGGCGATCTTGACGACCGACTCGTCCCGCTTGTCGGAGTCCTTGTCGACGTACGGCTGGCCGCTGACCACGACGACCGCCTCCGCCGAGCCGGTGACCTTGTTGTTGTCGGTGGTCAGGTAGCCGGCGTTGTTGTACGCGGCGAGCACCGCCCGCCGGTCGGCGTCGCTGACCGGCGCGACGCCCTGAGCCCGGTCCAGCAGGACGCTGGCCAGCAGCGCGCTGGAGGTCTCCACGCCGTGCCCGTTGCCGGGCAGGCCGGTGGTCTGCGCGGTCGGGCGGGCCGCGGTGACGGCCAACTCCAGCAGGTTGGAGTTGTTGTCCGGGTTGACGAGCTTGTCCTGCAGATCGACCCGGCCGGTGATGGTGGCCCCGGCGAGCTGGAGCTTCTTGAGCACACCCTCGGTGTGGTCGCGCCCGTTGGGCAGGGTGAGCACCAGCACGCGCCGCCCGGTCAGTGCGCCCGGGAGGACGACCTGGGACATCTCCTCGGCGAACTCCTCTTCCAGCCCGAGCTGCTTCTCCATGTTGTTGACCTGCTGGCGCCAGTACTGGTTGTCCTTGCGCAGCCCGGTGACCTGCCCCTCGAGCGAATCGGCGACCGGGCCGTTGAGGGCGGCCGTGCCGACCACCAGGCCGATCGCCAGAGCCAGGAACACCGCGGTGAGGGACACCACGTGGTAGCGGAAGTTGATCACGCTTGCAGCCTCTTGATCGGTCGGGAACTAGAAGAGCCGGTACAGCTGGAACACGAAATTGTCCCACCACTCGGCGACCACGCCCAGGTACGCCTTCCCGACGGTCGAGACAGCCACCGCGGACGCCATCGCCGCGATCGCCGACAGCACCAGCAGCAGCAGCGACGACCCGGAGATGCTCTGCCGGTAGAGCCTGCTCACGCCCTTGGCGTCGACAAGCTTGCCGCCGACCTTCAGGCGGGTCAGGAAGGTCGAGGCCATCCCGCCGCGCCCCTTGTCGAGGAACTCGACGAGCGTGGCGTGGGTGCCGACCGCGACCAGCAGCGAGGCGCCCTTCTCGTCGGCGAGCAGCATGGCCAGGTCCTCGCTTGTCGCCGCGGCCGGGAAGGTGATCGCCGGCACGCCGAGGCCGTTGACCCGGGGCAGGCCGGGCGCCCGCCCGTCCGGGTACGCGTGCACGATCACCTCGGCACCGCAGCGCAGCACGTCGTCGGTGACCGAATCCATGTCCCCGATGATCATGTCGGGGGTGTACCCGGCCTCGACGAGCGCGTCCGCGCCGCCGTCGACGCCGATGAGCACCGGCTTGAACTCCCGGATGTAGGGGCGCAGCACGTCCAGGTCGGCCTTGTAGTCGTAGCCACGGACCACGATCAGGCAGTGTCGCCCCTGGATCTGCGTCTCGATGTCCGGCACGCCGACGCCGTCGAGCAGCAGGTCACGCTCCTGGCGGAGGTAGTCCATCGTGTTGGCGGCGAACGCCTCCAACTGCACCGACAGACCCTCCCGGGCGTCGGCCATCGCCTTGGCGACCGACTCGGCGTCCTGCAGGCTGCCGTGGGCCACCGGCTCGTCGCCGGAAAAAACCGTGTTGCCCTCGATGCGCACCTGGTCGCCCTCGCGGATCTGCTCGAAGACGCCCTCACCGAGGTCGTCGAGCAGCGGGATGCCGGCGGCGACCAGCACCTCCGGCCCGAGGTTCGGGTAACGGCCGGAGACCGAGGGCTTGGCGTTGAGCACCGCGCCGACCCCGACCGCGACGAGCGAATCGGCCGCGACCCGATCCAGGTCGACGTGGTCGATGATCGCGATGTCACCGGGGCGCAGCCGACCGACCAGGCGTTTCGTTCGGCGATCAAGGCGCGCGGTGCCGAGGACCTTGCCCGGGTCGGAGTTTCGGTTTCGGCGCAACGTGGGTAGACGCATCGTGACCATCCTGGCATGTGAGGCAGGCTTTTCTGTCGCGACATGCCTGAGCAGGGCCGCCTACCCAGGGAAGCACACGTCGGCACAAGCCGGTGTGCTTGCGCTCACAATACGCGGCGTCACAGCCGCCTTTCCTTGGCGGCCACGGCCAAAAGCTCCTCGGCGTGGGCGATACCCAGATCCGAATCGGGCAAACCTGCCAGCATCCGGGCCAACTCCCGGGCCCGCTCGGTGTCCTCCACCACCCGCACCCCGCTTGTCGTCACCGCCCCGCCGGTGTCCTTCGCCACCACCAGGTGCCGGTCGGCGAACGCGGCCACCTGCGGCAGGTGCGTGACGACGAGCACCTGGTGGCTGCGGGCCAACCGCGCCAACCGGCGGCCGATCTCCACCGCCGCCTGCCCGCCGACGCCCGCGTCGACCTCGTCGAAGACCAGCGTGGGCGGCCCGCCCGAGCCGGCAAAGACCACCTCGATGGCGAGCATCACCCGGGACAACTCACCGCCGGAGGCACCCCGCTGCAACGGCAACGACGGCGCTCCCGGGTGGGCCAGCAACCGCAGCTCCACCTCGTCACCACCGTCCGGCGTGACACCCACCTCGACGCCGTTGACCGCCAGCGTCGGCTCGGCACGACCGGCCGGGCGCGGCAGCACCGCCACCTCGATCCGCGCGTGTGGCATGGCCAGACCGGCCAGCTCGACGGTGACCTGCTCGGCGAAGCGGATCGCCGCCTCCTGCCGGGAGGCCGACACCCGCCCGGCCAGGTCGGCCACCTCCACGGCGAGCCGCTGACCCTCGCGCTCCAACTCGTCGAGCAGGTCGTCGGACATGTCCAGGTCGGACAGTCGGGTGCGCGCCCGATCGGCCCAGGCGATCACGCCGTCCACGTCGTCGGCGTACTTGCGGGTCAGCGCGCGCAGCGCCGCCCGCCGCTCGTAGACGTGCTGCAGGCGGGCCGGGTCCGCGTCGAGCGTCGCAAGGTACGCCGACAGCTCCGCCGACACGTCGGTGACGAGCGTGGCCGCCTCCTCCAGGCGGGCCGCCAACTCACCGAGCGCCGGGTCGGTGCCGGACTGCGCCTCCAACGTCCGCCGGGCGGTGCCGAGCAACGCCGCCGCGTCCGGGGTCTCGTCGGCGGCCTCCGCACCGCCCGCCACGCACTGCTGGGCGATCTGCGCGGCCGTGCGCAGCCCCTCGGCGTGCTCCAACCGCTGCGCCTCGGTCTTCAGCTCGTCGTCCTCACCGGGCTGCGGATCGACCCGGGTGATCTCGTCGAGGCCGAGGCGCAACAGGTCGGCCTCCTGGTTGCGTTCGCGGGCGTTGCGCCGCCGGTCGGCCAGGTCGTCGACCACCCGCCGCCACCCGGTGTACGCCTCGCGCAGCGCGTCGAGCAGCTTCTCGTGCGCGGGGCCGGCGAACCGGTCCAGGGCGGCGCGTTGCTCGGCCGGGCGCAGCAGCCGCAGCTGGTCGGACTGGCCGTGCACGGCCACGGCCTGCTCGCCGACCTCACCGAGCATCGACACCGGCATGCTCCGGCCGCCGACGTGGGCGCGCGAGCGCCCCTCCACGGTCACCGTGCGGCTCAGCAGCACCGAGCCGTCCTCGTCGGGCTCGCCACCGGCCTCGGTGATCCGCGCGTGCACGGCGTCGGCGACCCGCCCGCGCAGGCGCAACCGCCCCTCCACCACCGCCCGGCCCGGCTGGGCACGGACCCGCCCGGCGTCGGCCCGGCCGCCGAAGAGCAGGCCGAGGCCGGTCACCACCATCGTCTTGCCCGCACCGGTCTCGCCGGTGATGACGTTCATGCCGCCGGCCAACGGCAGCGTGGTGTCCTCGATGACGCCCAGTCCGGTGATGCGCAGCTCTTCCAGCACAGCCACCGACAGTAGACGCGAGGCCCGACAGTTGACCAGCCGACGGGCCCGGGTGCGCCCGGTACCCAGCCGACGTACAGTTCTGCCCCGTGTTGGACGTGATCGGCCTGACCTCGGCTGAGGAGGAGCTCTACCGCTGCCTGCTCCAGCTCACCACGGCCCGCATCGACGAGCTGGTCAGTCGTCTGCGTCGGCCCCGTGAGCAGGTCGTCGCCCAGGTCGAGGCGCTGCGCGGCAAGGGCCTGGTGCAGCCCACCGACAACGACCCGGACGCTCCGCTGCGCCCGACCGCCCCGGACGTCGCCCTCGGCGCGACGCTGCTGCGTCGCCAGGAGGACCTGGAGGCGGCCCGCCGACGGGTCACCCAACTGGCCGAGGAGTACCGGTCCGGGCTGCGCCGGCACCACGTCGACCACCTCGTCGAGGTGATCACCGGCGGTCGGGTGCTGCGGGACCGTCTGCGCGATCTGCAGAATGCGGCACGCGCCGAGGTGCTCTGGTTCTGCCGCGCCCACCCCCTGGCGATGGCCGGCCCGGAGAACGTCGAGGAGTTCGACGCGCTGGCCCGCGGGGTGCGCTACCGGGCGATCTACGAGCGTGACCTGCTGTTGGAACCGGGCGCGCTCGCCGACCTGGGCAAGGGCGTCGCCGCCGGAGAGCAGGCCCGGGTCCTGGACCGACTGCCGGTCCGGCTGGCCATCGTGGACGCCCGCATCGCCATCTGCCCGCTGGTGCCCGACCGCCACGGCGGCGAACCGAGCGCCGCCGTGATCGGCCGCAGCCAACTGCTCGACGCGCTGCTCGCCCTCTTCGAGAGCCACTGGCGGGTGGCCACCCCGTTGCGGCTCGACGATCCGTTCGTCGTCGCGACGACCGACGGCCGACGTCCGGATCCACCGGATCAGCCGGGCGACGGTTATCAGCCGGACGCCGACGAGGCGCGGCTGCTGTCGCTGTTCGTGGCCGGCGTACCGGACAAGTCCATCGCCTCCCAGCTCGGGGTGAGTCGGCGTACCGTGCAGCGGCGCATCGCCGACCTGATGGCCGCCGCCGGTGTGGACACCCGGCCCGGATTGGCGTTCCAGGTCGCCCGACGCGGCTGGCTCTGACGCCGTGGGGGGTCCGCCGTCGGTCGACGGCGGACCCCCAGCCGATCAGCGCAGCCCGTACGCCTGGAGCACCGTCTGGTCGACGGTGTTCCCGGCCCGGTCGGCGGCGTGCACCCGCAGCGACACCGTTCCGCGCCCGGCCGGCACGGTCGCGGTGTACCGGGTACCCGATCCCCTGGTCGGCGCGGCGCGCCAGGTGACGCCCCCGTCGAAGGAGACCTGCACACGGACGCTGGTGCCCCTCGGCGCGGGCACCCCGGCGGGCTGACGCAGGGTCAGCCCCAGCTCGTGCGGCCGGTTGCCGCGGACCGTGCCGAGCAGGTCGGCCGGCACCCGGTAGTCCACCTGGAGCAGCGACAACGGCGTGGCGGCGGCACCCGCCGGCCGGGCCGAGGTGAACTCCCAGGCCGTGTCGGTCCGGGTGCCGTAGCGCCACTCGGCCGAGGACCGCCTGGTGGTCAGGTCCAGCCGGTAGCGGGCCCGCTGCGCCGTGGTGGGCACCGGGGCCCACCCTGCGGACAGGTCGGCGATCGGCGTGCCGTCCCGGCTGACCCGCGCCTCGACGGTGTCCGACTCCTCACTGTTGCCGGCGACGCTGTAGTGGCCGCCTGCGTCGACGAACTCCGGCACCCGCAGGTCCAGGCTGTCACCGGTGCGGGTGGGCACCGGAGCACCGCTGGCCGGTACGGCCGGCCGGAGCACCGGGGCGTGCCAGGTCTCGGTCTCCCGGTCGTCCGCGGCGTACCGCCGGGGTGCCTCGGTCAGGCCGCCGGCCAGCTGCCCCCACTGCAGGAACATGAGCTTGTGCTGGACCCGGTGCTGCCACCAGTTGTCCCCGGCGCTGACGTACTCCTTGCGGGTGGTGCCGTTGCGGACCATGCGCTGGTCGTCGTTCCAGGAGTACTCCTGCCACGGACGCCAGCCGAACCGCTCCTCGGTGGCCCAGCCGGCACCCGTGTCGCCGTAGCTCGCCGTCACCTCGGCGGTGTTCTGCGCGGTCACGGTGTGCACGATGCGCTCCGGCACCCGGCCCTTCGACACCTGCCACACGTCGTACAGGTAGGGGCTGTCCACGGTGAGCGTCAGGTCGAGCGTCGCCCGGCCCCTGCGGGCCGCCGCGATCAGCCGCTGCCCGTCGTCGTACGCGACAGCCATCGACGGGATCGGCAGCCGGTCCCCGATCGGGCGCCACACCGTCCACGCGGAGATGTCCGCCGGCCGAACGATCAGCACCACGGCGGCGCCGGCTGCCGCGGCCGCGGCGATCTGCTCCTCCTCGGAACGGTTCGGGTCGGTGCTGAGCAGCGCGGCGGCGCCCCGCACCCGGGTCAGCTCGGCGGGGGTCCCGACACCGGCCCAGACCAGCGGCAGCTTGCGCCGGCCGGTCGGCGCCGGTGAGGTGCCCAGCAGGTTTATGTCCGACGGGCCGGACACCCCGCTGACCGTCGCGTCCACCATCGGGGCGACGAGCTGCCAGCGCGAGGCGAACTCGAACTCACCCTGGCGCACCTGGCGGGTCGGCGTGACGTTGACCTGCCCGACGGTGCTGTAGGCCATCACGCCGTGGTCGATCTGCCGGCCGTTGGCCAACACCCGGTGCACGTAGTAGCTGAGGGTGGCCTGCTGCTCGCTGGGCTTCGGCGTCTCGATCCGCACCGGTGTGCCCCTGCGCGCGTCGAGCACCACGGTCAGGTCCCGGTCGACGACCAGCTCCGGCTCGACGGCCTCGGTCAACTGCTCGTCCAGGGGAGCGCCGTGCTCGATCATCGCGGTGAGCAGGTAGGTGCCCTCCTCGACCTGCAGGGTGCCCTCGCCCGGCCACCAGCCCCAGTAGTCCGACTCGGTCTGCTCACCGAAGAGGGTCAACCCCGGCGAGAGAGTCAGCTGGCCCTGCCGGTCCAACACCTTGATGGTGACCTGGTGCAGGGGGCCGTTGACGGTGAGCCCGACCGGCGTGCGTACGACCACGCCGTCGGAACCGGTCGCCACCAGCCAGCCGCCGTGCGGGCCACGGGCCAGCTTCGCCGGGTCGGCACGCAGCGCCACGGCGACGCTTCCGCCCGCCGGCACGGTCACCGCGCCGGAGCTGACGGCGACCCCGTCGGTCTCGGCCGCGCCGCTGTCCAGGTTGCGCAGCTCCAGGGCCGGCCGCAGGGTCTGCGCGACAGACGTGCCGTTGGTGTACGTCACGGTCCGCTCGACCGGCGCCGTGCCGGTGCTGATGCGTCCGAAGTCGACGGTGGCCGAGGCGTACACCTGCTGCTTGAGCGCCCGAGCCACGTCGACCCGGCCGCCACCCTGCTCGAAGACGGTGAGCGCCGGGTTGGCCTTCGTGGTGCTCACCAGCGCGTCCTTGAGTGTCCCGGCAGCCCAGTCCGGGTGTTCCTGGGCGAGGATCGCCGCCGCGCCGGCCACGTGCGGGGTGGCCATCGAGGTCCCGGACGCGGTCGTGTAGGCGTCGCCCACCGGCGTACCCATGGTGGTCCCGGCGGCCCGCGCGGCGACGATGCCGACGCCCGGGGCGGTGATCTCCGGCTTGAGGCCGTTGTCACCGAGCCGCGGGCCCCGGCTGGAGAACTCCGCCAGGTTGTCGTCGCGGTCCACCGCGCCGACGGTGAGCGCCGCCGCGGCCGCGCCCGGCGAGCCGACGGTACGCGCCGCGCCCGCGTTACCGGCGGCGACCACGAAGAGCGCGCCGGTCTCGGCGGTCAGGTCGTTGACCGCCTGGCTCATCGGGTCGGTGCCGTCGGTCGGGTCGCCGCCGAGGCTCATGCTGACGACCTTCGCGCCGGAGTGGGCGGCCCACTCCATGCCGGCGATGATGGACGAGTCGTAGCCGGAGCCACCGTCGTCGAGCACCTTGCCGACCAGCAGCCGCGCGCCGGGCGCGACGCCCTTGCGCAGCCCCGCGGACGCGGCGCCACTGCCGGCGATGGTGGCCGCGACGTGCGTGCCGTGGCCGTGACCGTCCCGGGCGCTGCCACTGTTGGAGAAGTCCCGCGCCTCGGTGATCCGTCCGCCCAGGTCGGGGTGGGTGGCGTCGACACCGGTGTCCAGGACGGCCACCGTCACGCCACTGCCGTCGCGCCCGGCCGCCCAGGCCTGCGGGGCGCCGATCTGCGGCACGCTGTGCTCCAGCGTCGGGCGGACCCGCCCGTCCAGCCAGATCCGGGCGATGCCGCCGCCCAGCCGCGGCGCGCCGGCCGTGGCCCGGGTCGTCGGCGTGCCGGCGAGCGCGCTCCACAGGCCGCCGAGGTCACCCTTGCCGACCCGCAGCGCCGCGCCGTTGATGCTCTCCAGGGGTCGGGCGTCGGTGGCGCCGGCGAGCGGCCGGACCCGACCGGCGGCCGGCTCCTGGTAGCGCACGATCAACGGCAGGTTGCCCTGCGCGGCGTCGCCGTAGCCGTCGGCGGCCAACTCCTGCACGTCGAACAGGTTGCCGTCGAGCACCCCGCTGGAGACGTAGGGCAGGGCGTCGCTGGGCAGCACCCGCAGCGCGCCGTCGACCTGCCTGGTCTGAAAGACGATCCGCTCGCGCCCGGGTCCCGGGCGGACGGTGGCGGCGACCCGACCAGGTGCGGCCTGTACCAGGTCGACCTGGTCGCCGGTGATCAGCGTGAGACGAACGGGCGCGGCGCCGGGGACGGGCGTGCCCGCCCTCGGGCCGGTGGGCCGGGCGGGCGGGTCGGCGGACGCCGGTGTGGCGAGGCCGACCACCAACGCGCCGACCGCGCCGACGGCGAGCCAGCGTGGGGACCAGTGCATGCGATGTGCTCCTCTACTCCTCCAGGCCCGCCATCCGTGGACGAGGGCCGATCGGAGTCTGCGACGGAGCCTGTCACCAGGTCACTAGTCGCCAGCCGCCGTAGCGGCGACATGTCGTCAGGTGGACAGCCGCCGTCCACCGAGCGTGTGCGCCGCGGTCACCGGCGGCTGCCACGCCAACCGTGCACGGGAAGGCCGAACTTGGCGACCAGCCGGTCGGTGAACGGGCGGGCCCGCAGCCGCACGATGCGCACCGGCAGCGCACCCCGACGCACCGTCACCCGGGCGCCGGGCGGGAGGTCGTAGACGCGCCGCCCGTCGCAGGAGAGCACCGCGAGGGTGGTGAACGGGTCGACGGTGATCACGAAGGTGGACGTCGGGGCGGTGACCAACGGACGGCTGAACAACGCGTGCGCGCTGATCGGCACCAGGAGCAGCGCCTCCACCTCCGGCCAGACCACCGGGCCGCCACCGGAGAACGCGTACGCGGTGGAGCCGGTGGGGGTGGCGCACACGACACCGTCGCAGCCGTAGCGGGACAGTGGTCGCCCGTCCACGTCGACGAGCAGTTCGAGCATCTGCGCCCGCTCGCCCTTCTCGATGCTGATCTCGTTGAGCGCCCAGGACTCGATGGTCGGCCCGCCGTCGAACTCGGCGGTCACGTCCAGGGTCAGCCGCTCGTGGACGCTGTAGTTGCGATCGACGACGTCCCGCACCGCGCTGTCCAGGTCGTCGATCTCGGCCTCGGCCAGGAAGCCCACCTTGCCCAGGTTGATGCCGAGCAGCGGCGCCTTCGCCGGCCGGGCCAGCTCGGCGGCACGCAGGAAGGTGCCGTCCCCGCCGAGCGCGAAGACGATCTCGGCGCCCTCGGCGGCCTGCGGGCCGGCGACCGGCACCACGCCGGGCAGGTCGAGGTCGTCGGCCTCGTCGGCCACCACCCGTACCTCGAAACCCGCCGCGATCAGGTCGGCCGCGACCGACCGGGCGTGCTCGGTGCTGCGCCGACGCCCGGTGTGGGTCACCAGCAGAGCGGTCCGGCTCATCGGGCCACCCGCCCGACCGGGCGGCGATGCGCCACCGTCGCACCGGCACCACCGCGTGTCGTGCCCGTGCCCTCGCTACGCGTGTTCACCCTGCGACCTCCTCCGCCGCCGCCACGCCCGGCACGTCGCCGGCCGTCGTCGGACCGTCCGGCCCGGCCGCCACCACGGCCCGCACCCGCTGCGGGTCGGCTGGTGCGGCGCCCCGGCGCAACCATACGAAGAACTCCACGTTGCCGCTGGGCCCGGGCAGCGGACTGGCCGCCACGTCGGCCAGCCCGAGGCCGAGGCGCGCGGCCGCCGCCGCCACGTCCAGCACCGCCTCGGCACGCAGCTCCGGGTCGCGGACCACACCGCCGGCGCCGACCCGGTCCTTGCCGACCTCGAACTGCGGCTTGACCATCAACGCCAGGTCACCGTCGTCGCGGGTGCAGCCGGCCAACGCCGGCAGCACCAGCCGCAGCGAGATGAACGACAGGTCGGCCACCGTGAGGTCGACCGGCCCGCCGATCGCGTCCGGATCGAGGGTACGGACATTGGTGCGCTCCAGGACACGAACCCGCTCATTCGTGCGCAGCGGCCAGGCGAGCTGCCCGTAGCCGACGTCCACGGCCACCACCTCGGCGGCGTCGGCGCGCAGCAGCACGTCGGTGAAGCCACCTGTCGACGCGCCGGCGTCCAGGCAGCGCCGGCCGGCGACACGCAGCCCACCGGCCCGGAACGCGGCCAGCGCGCCGGCGAGCTTGTGCCCGCCCCGGGAGACGTACTCCTCGGTCGGGTCCTCGCCGGTGACCAGCAGCGGGTCGGCGGGGTCGACCATCGCGGCGGCCTTGCGCGCGACGACCCCACGCAGCTGGACGCGGCCGGCCTCGACCAGCGCGGCGGCCTGCTCCCGGGAGCGGGCCAGACCGCGGCGGACGAGTTCGGCGTCCAGCCGGTTACGACGTGCCATGGGTGGTTCTCCGGTCTGCTCAGGCCTGGTCGTTCCACTCAGGTCTGGTCGATGGTGGCGAGGGTCTCCCGCAACGTCTCGTAGGCCGCCTCGTACTGGGCGATCTGGTCGGCCGGGGCCAGCGTCGCCGCGTTGGCCATGGCCCGCACCGCGGCGTCCACCGCCGGGTGCCGCGCCGCGTCGTCCCCGACGTCCAGCCGCGGCCCGGGGCGGGCACCTGCGGGAGGGCCGGGCCGGGCGCCTGCGGGAGGGCCGGGCCGGGCGGCGATCGACCCGCCAGCCGGCGGACCGGGCCGGGCCGGGAACGACCCACCAGCCGGCGGATGGGGCTGGCTCATTCGGCGGCGTCCGGCGGCTGCGGACGGGCCGCCTTCTTGGCCGGCATGACCGCCGGGGTCGGGGTGTCGTCGTCGGTCCGGCTGATCGTCGCTGCCGGCTTCTTCGCGACGGCCTTCTTGGCGATCGCCTTCTTCGCCACAGCCTTCTTTGCCACAGCCTTCTTCGCCACGGCCTTCTCGGTCGTCGGCGCGGAGACCGGGGCACCGGCCGGGCCGTCGGACGGCACGAGACGGTCACCGGGCGGCGCGGCGAGGGTCGGATCGGGTTGCTCCCGGGGGCCGGCGGTCGGTGCGTGCGTCGGCTCGGCGGCACGCGCCTCGCGTAGCTGCCGTTCCAGGTCGCGCACCCGTCGGGTCAGCTCGGCCACCTCGTCTGCGGTGGCCAACCCGACCGCGCCGAGGGCCCGGTCGACCTCGAACCGGACCAGCTTGGTCAACGCCTCTCGGTTGGCGGCGCCGGTGGTGACCAGCTCCTCGCCGAGGGCCTGGAGTTGGGCGGCGGTCGCGCCGCCGGAGCCGACGAGGCGACGTGCCGCGTCCTGGGCCTTCTTCCGGGGCGCCTCCGTCAGGCCCATGGCCAGCTCGAGGTAGGCGCGCCACGCGTCCTGCATGCCTGAGTCCTTCCACGGGGCGAGGTGTGCAGGTGTCACGCTACCGGGCACCCCGGACCGTGCCGTGCGGTACGGTGCCGAGGACGGCGTGGCGATCAGCGAGGGGGAGATGTGGCCAGCGTGGACGAGTGCCGGCAGGCATTGCAGGAGCTGGCCGCCCGGCTGGATCGCAACGCCGAGACGGTGCGCGAACGGATCGACCTGGACCGCACGCTGGCCTGCCGGATCACCGACCTGGACACTGCCTTCCACGGCCGGATCACCGGCGGTCGACTTGTCGAGTTGACCGACGGCGACGACCCCAAGGCCAAGATCGCGCTGAGCACGTCCAGCGACGACCTGCTCGCCCTGGTCCGCGGCGACCTGGACGTCACCAACGCGGTGACCTCCCGCCGGGTGTCGATCAAAGCCAACCCGTTCGACCTGCTGAAGCTCCGCAAGCTTCTCTGACCACCCCGGTCAGGCGGCGGCGGTCAGACCGAAGCTCTCCAGCGCGTGGGCCGCGTCCGGGCCGATCGGGCGGATCGACGGCAGCGCCGGCTCCGGTGCCGACCAGGCCACCGCGCAGAGCGCGGCCAACGCGTCCAGTGGCCGACCCGAGCCGGCCAGCTCCAGGGTGCCGTCGCGGTCGGTCACGGACCAGCCGCCGGCGTCCGCCGGGGCCGGGACTCGCACCGCGGCAGCCGGGTCGAAGAGCCCCGTCAGGTCCCTCGCGACGTACGTGGGACGCCGCCGCGGTTCGGCGGCCAGCAGCTCCGGTACGCCGTGGACGCCGGTGAGCACCAGCAGGCTGTCCAGCCCGGCTCGGCGGGCACCCTCGATGTCGGTGTCCAACCGATCGCCCACCACCAGGCTCCGGCCACCGTCGGCGCGCCGAGCGGCGGTCTCGAACAGCGCCGACTCCGGCTTGCCGACCACCACGTCCGGGTCCCGCTCCAGCGCCGTGCGCAGCACCGCGACCAGCGAACCGTTACCCGGCAACGGTCCTCGCCCACTGGGCAGGGTCCGGTCGGTGTTGGTGGCGATCCAGAGCGCTCCGCCCCGCACCGCGATCGACGCTTCGGCCAGCTCGGCCCAGCCGACCTGCGGCCCGTACCCCTGCACCACCGCGGCCGGACTCTCGTCGGCCTTGCTGACCGGGGTCAGGCCGACCGCGCGCAGCTCGGCGCGCAGGGCCTCCGCCCCGACCACCAGCACCGGTGCGCCGACGGGCAGCCGGTCCCGCAACAGCTCGGCCGAGGCGGCGGCGGAGGTGAGCACCTCCTCCGGCCGAGCCGGCACACCCATCCCCGTCAGCAGGTCGGCGACCTCACTGGACCGGCGGGAGGCGTTGTTGGTGGCGTACGCCACCGCCCGCCCCTCGTCGTGCAGCCGAGCCACCGCCTCGACGGCACCGGGGATCGGCCGGTCGATCAGGTAGATCACACCGTCCAGGTCGAAGACGACAAGCGTGTACCCGTCGACCAGCCGCTCCCCCGCGCCCGCGTTCACCGCTGCGTCGGCTCGGACTCGTCGCCCCGGGTGGGGGCGGTTTCGTCGCCATTCGCCGCGTCGCCATTCGCCGCGTCGCCATTCGCCGCGTCGCCGGACGTCACGCCGCCGGCGACGGTGTCCGCCGTGGCGGTGCCGGTCTCGTCGTCGTCGAAGTCCTCGTCCTCGTCGACGGAGTCCTCGTCGTCGCCAGGGCGGCCGACAGCACCGTCCCGCTCGTCGTCGTCGAAGTCCTCGTCGTCTTCGTCTTCGTCGTCGCGGTCTTCGTCGTCTTCGTCTTCGTCTTCGTCGTCGCGGTCGTCGTTGTCCTCGTCGCCGGTCAGGTCGGCGTCCGGCTGGGCCGGAACCGCGCCGGGAGCACCCGGTCCCGCGGCGATCTCCTCGGCGGCCTCGTCCTCGTCGTCGCCTTCGATGACCACGCCGTCGAGTTCCAGCAGCCGCTCGGCGGCGTCGGTCTCGCCCTCGGTGTCCACGTCAGCGGCACGGGAGAACCACTCGCGGGCCTCCTCGCGTCGACCCACGGCCAGCAGCGCGTCGGCGTACGCGTACCGCAGCCGAGCTGTCCACGGCACCGTGGCCTCACTGGTGAGGTCCGGGACCTGGAGCATCGCGACCGCGGCGTCCTTCTGCCCGAGGTCACCCCGGGCGCCCGCGGCGACGATGAGCAGCTCGATCGCGACGGCCGGGTCCAACTTCTCCCGGTCAGCGCCGCGGAACAGGTCGATGGCCCGCTCCGGCCGGCCGAGCGCCCGCTCACAGTCCGCGAGCACGGCCAGGTGGCTCTGCAGACCACTCATCCGGTGGTACGTGCGCAGCTCGGCGATCGCCGACTGCCACTCCCCGGCGTGGTACGCGGCAAGACCCACCGCTTCACGGACCGCGGAGATGCGCGACGCGAGCCGCCGGGCGGCCAGCGCGTGCGCCAACGCCTCGGCCGGGTCCTCGTCGATCAGCTGACCGGTCGCGACCAGGTGCCGGGCCACCGTCTCGGCGACCGGCTTGTTCAGCGAGAGCAGCTCAGCGCGAACGTCCTTGTCGAGGTCGGTCGCGAGGATGTCGTCCGGCAGGGCCGGGGCAGAGATACGCCCGCCCTCGAACGACTCCGAGCCGCCAGCGCGGTCGTCGCGGCGGAACTCGCCCTCGCGACGCGGCCGCTCGTCGGCCCGGGAAGCACCCGCCCGGTCGCCGCCACGGTAGCCACCCTCGCGGTCACCGCCACGGAAGCCACCGCCCGCACGCGGCCCACTCGGCCGAGAGTTGTCCCGGTCGCCGCCACGGAAGCCACCCTCGCGAGGCGCGCCACGGAAGCCGCCTTCGCGAGGCGCCCCGCCTTCACGACGGTCACCGCCCCGGAAACCACCCTCGCGGTCACCACCGCGGAAACCACCCTCACGACGGTCCCCGCCACGGAAACCAGCGTCGCGGTCCCCGCCGCGGAAGCCACCCTCGCGGGGCGCGCCGCCGTCACGCGGTCCACTCGGCCGGTCGCCACCACGGAAACCACCCTCACGGCGGTCCCCGCCGCGGAAGCCACCGTCGCGGTCACCGCCGCGGAAGCCACCGTCGCGGTCACCGCCGCGGAAACCACCCTCGCGCGGGCCACTGGGACGCGAGCCGTCCCGGTCGCCACCACGGAAACCACCCTCACGACGGTCCCCACCACGGAAACCACCGTCGCGGTCCCCACCGCGGAAGCCACCCTCGCGGGGCGCGCCGCCGTCACGCGGTCCACTCGGCCGGTCCCCACCACGGAAACCACCCTCACGACGGTCACCGCCGCGGAAGCCACCGTCGCGGTCACCGCCACGGAAACCACCCTCGCGCGGGCCACTGGGACGCGAGCCGTCCCGGTCGCCACCACGGAAACCACCCTCACGACGGTCCCCACCACGGAAACCACCC
>NZ_JBEZDJ010000013.1:0-1248 GCF_040648275.1 Micromonospora sp. NPDC049171 | reverse complement strand
CGTCGCGGTCACCGCCACGGAAACCGCCTTCACGACGGTCACCGCCCCGGAAGCCACCCTCGCGGTCACCACCGCGGTAACCGCCCTCGCGGTCGCCGCCACGGAAGCCACCCTCGCGGGGCGCGCCACCGTCACGCGGTCCACTCGGCCGGTCCCCACCACGGAAACCACCCTCGCGACGGTCACCGCCGCGGAAACCGCCACCCTCGCGGGGGGCTCCAGGCCGGGAACCCTCGCGGAAGCCGCCCTCACGACGATCGCCACCGCGGAAACCGCCCTCGCGGTCACCGCCACGGAAACCACCCTCACGGGACGGGCCGGAGCGGGTGCGGTCGCCGCCCTGGTAGCCACCCTCGCGGCGATCGCCGCCACGGAAACCACCCTCGCGCGGGGCGCTGGAACGCGAGCCGTCCCGGTCGCCACCGCGGAACCCACCCTCACGAGGGCCGCTGGAACGCGAAGCGTCACGGTCGCCACCACGGAAGCCGCCCTCGCGGCGATCTCCGCCCTGGTAGCCACCCTCGCGACGATCGCCGCCACGGAAACCACCCTCGCGCGGGGCGCTCGAACGCGAGCCGTCCCGGTCGCCACCACGGAACCCACCCTCACGAGGGCCGCTGGAACGCGAAGCGTCACGGTCGCCACCACGGAAACCGCCCTCACGACGGTCACCGCCGCGGAAACCACCCTCACGGGGAGCACCCGAGCGCGAACCATCCCGGTCGCCGCCACGGAACCCACCCTCACGGGGAGCACCCGAGCGCGAACCGTCGCGGTCGCCGCCACGGAACCCACCCTCACGGGGAGCGCTGGAGCGCGAACCGTCGCGGTCGCCGCCACGGTAACCACCCTCGCGCGGGGCGCTGGAGCGCGAACTGTCCCGGTCGCCGCCACGGGAACCAGAGTCGCGGCCGCCGGCGTATCCGCCGCGGGCGCCGCCACCGCTGTCGCGGTCTCCCCGGTACGGGGGCCGGTCTCGGTCATCGCGGCGCGGGCCGCGGTCGCGTCCGCCCGCACCGTCAGTACGGTCTTCGTAGCGACGGGGACGGTCTCCGCCCTGCGGTCCTGAACTCACAGGTACATCCTTCCTGATTGCGCCACCAATGGCGCTACGCAGTCGAGGGCCGACCCGGATGGGGCGGCCCTCGACTGGAAGATTGTCCGGCGGCGTCCTACTCTCCCACACCCTCACGAGTGCAGTACCATCGGCGCTGGAGGGCTTAGCTTCCGGGTTCGGAATGTAACCGG
>NZ_JBEZDJ010000012.1:0-238471 GCF_040648275.1 Micromonospora sp. NPDC049171 | reverse complement strand
GCGCAGCAGTTGCCCACCACAACTCCATGATCGACGGGGTGGGTGGGGCGGGGTGGGTGGGGCGGGGCGGGTGGGGGGGTTACTGGAGGGTTTGGGTGACCTTTTCGGTGGTCTGGCGGCTGGCCACCTTCGTTGGGTCGAGGTTGGCGTTGAGGACCACGGTGGCGGCCCGGGTCAGGGGGGCCAGCAGCCAGTCGACCGGGTCCGGGTAGCGGGCGGCGTCGATGAGGACCCGAGCGCCGGGCTCGATGCCCAACTCGGTGGCGCGGGCCTCGGCGCGGGCCAGCAGGTGGGCGTCGGTGGGGCCCGGACCGGGCTGCGGGTTGAAGTGGTCGCCGTGCCGGCGTACCTCGACCACGTAGTCGGCGAACCCGGGCGGCACCTGCCGGAGCGGGACGGCGAGCGGGGCCAACCCGAGGGCGTAGCGTTCGTCGGCCGGCCAGGACTGGGCCTCGTCCAGCCGGTCGGCGGCGGCGAAGAGCACGTCCACGTCACCCGGTGTGTCGACGACGCTCAGCTTGGCCGACCAGCAGCCCAGCAGCACCGCAGCGGTCTGCCAGTGCGGTGGCAGCAGCACACCGGCCGGCGTGCCGGGGGCGAGGCCGACCTCGTCGACGAGCAGGTTGGCGGTCTTCGCCACCCAGTTCGCCAGGGTGGCGCCGGAGAGCTCGGTGCGGTCACCGCTGGCATCGTCGTACCAGGTGAGCAACGGTCGGGTCGGGTCGGTCGCGATCGCGTCGGCGAACACCCGGGCAATGTTGTCGGCCATCGGCGCGAACGATACGCCAGTGCGGGCCGTACTGAATGTCGATGACAACTCGGCGTACCGTCGGGTCGCAGTCAGCGTGGCCCCCGCGCCCCGGCGTAGGCTTGACCCCCGGAGTGTTGTTCCCCACAGACCCGCCAGTGCAAGGAGTCGCCCCGTGACCGCCGGTCGCCCGCCCCGCGTGCTCATCGACGCCACGAGTGTCCCCACCGACCGTGGTGGTGTCGGTCGATATGTCGATGGTCTGCTCGGTGCCCTCGGCAAGGTGTGCGGGTCGGGGGTGGAGTTGGCGGTGGTCAGCCTCCGCACCGACCTGGAGCGTTACACCCGGATGCTGCCCGGCGCGGAGATCATCCCGGCGCCGGCCGCCGTGGCGCACCGTCCGGCCCGGCTCGCGTGGGAGCAGACCGGCCTGCCGCTGCTCGCCCAGCAGGTGGGTGCCGACGTGCTGCACTCGCCCTTCTACACCTGCCCGCTGCGGGCCGGGTGCCCGGTCACGGTCACCGTGCACGACGCGACGTTCTTCACCGAGCCGGAGCACTACGACAAGTCCCGCCGCACGTTCTTCCGCAGCGCCATCAAGACCTCGTTGCGCCGCGCCGACCGGGTGATCGTGCCCAGCAAGGCCACCCGGGACGAGCTGATCCGGCTGCTCGACGCCGACCCGACGCGGATCGACGTGGCCTACCACGGTGTCGACCAGGCTGCCTTTCACGCTCCCACCGAGGAGGAGAAGGCCCGGGTCCGGGCCCGACTGGGGTTGGGCAACAGCAGCTACGTCGCCTTCCTCGGCGCCAAGGAGCCGCGGAAGAACGTGCCCAACCTGATCCGCGGCTGGGCGCGTGCGGTGGCCGACCGCGTCGACCCGCCGGCCCTGGTGATCGCCGGTGGCCAGGGGCACGACGACGACATCGACCGGGCCGTGGCCGAGGTCCCGTCGCACCTGCGTCTGCTGCGCCCCGGCTACCTGCGCTACGCCGACCTGCCCGGTTTCCTCGGCGGTGCGCTCGTCGCCGCCTATCCGTCCTACGGCGAGGGGTTCGGGCTGCCGATCCTGGAGGCCATGGCGTGCGCCGCCCCGGTGCTGACCACGCCGCGCCTCTCGCTGCCCGAGGTGGGCGGCGACGCGGTCGCGTACACCTCGGAGGACGCGGAGCAGATCGGCATCGACCTGGCCGCGCTGCTCGACGACGAGCAGCGGCGGTTGTCGCTGGCGAAGGCCGGTTTCGACCGGGCCAAGGAGTTCACCTGGGAGTCCAGCGCCGAGGTGCACATCACCGCCTGGAGTCGCGCCCGTTCGTGACCCCGGGCCCCTGGTGGTGACCCGTGCCACTGCCAGCAGGTGCGTCGGGCATGATGTGCGGATGCTTTATGCGGTCATTCCGGCAGGTGGCAGCGGCACGAGGTTGTGGCCGTTGTCCCGCGCCGGCCATCCCAAGTTCCTCCACCCGCTGACCGGCACCAGCTCCTCCCTGCTCCAGGCGACCGTGGAGCGGCTCGCGCCGCTGACCACACCGGATCGGACCCTTGTGGTCACCGGTGCGGCACACGTCGCGGCGGTGGCTCGGCAGCTGACCGGTCTGCCCGAGGAGAACATCCTGGTCGAGCCGTCCCCACGGGATTCCTGCGCGGCGATCGCGCTGGCCGCGGCGGTGATCGCGGTACGCGACCCGGACGCGGTGATGGGCAGCTTCGCGGCCGACCACCTGATCGGCGACCCGGGGAGCTGGGTCCGTACCGTTCAGGAAGCGGTCCGGGGTGCCGAGCAGGGGATGCTGATGACGGTCGGGATCACCCCGACCCGCGCGGAGACCGGCTACGGCTACCTGGAGACCGGCGAGGAGACCGACGACGCCCCCTGGCGGCCGGTGACCGAGTTCAAGGAGAAGCCCGACGCCGAGGTGGCCGAGGCGTACGTCCGTTCGGGCCGGCACCTGTGGAACGCGAGCATGTTCGTGTGGCGGGTGGACGTCTTCCTCGCCGAGCTGGCCCGCCAGCAGCCGGCGTTGCACGCTGGCGTCACCGCGATCGCCGCCGCGTGGGGCACCCCGGAGCAGGACGAGGTGCTCGGCGCGATCTGGCCGACGCTGCCGAAGATCTCCGTCGACTACGCGGTGATGGAGGGCGCGGCCACCGCGGGTCGGGTCGCGACAGTGCCGGGTGACTTCGGTTGGAACGACGTCGGCGACTTCCACACCCTCGGTGAGGTGCTGCCGGCCGACGAGGCGGGCAACGTGGTGCTCGGCACCGACGCCAAGCCCGGTGTGCTCCTACGGGACAGCGCCAACCTGGTGGTGGTGCCGCAGTCCGGTCGGCTGGTGGCCGTCCTCGGGCTGCGTGACCTGATCGTGGTGGACACCCCGGACGCGGTGCTGGTCTGCCCGCGCGACCAGGCCCAGGGCGTCAAGGCCCTGGTCGACGAGCTCAAGGCGCGAGGCGAAGAGGGCTACGTCTGAGGGCCGCGAGGGCCGGTGCGACAAGTTGCGCGGTCCCGCCGGCCAGCGGCTCGGGCAGTTGATCCGGCGGGAACCAGCCCAACTCCTCGGCCTCGTCGCTGATCTGCTCCACCGCACCGGGCGGCGCGACCACGACGAACCGGACGTCGAAGTGACGCGAGCCGCCCTGGCAGCGCACCTCGTGCACGTCGACATCGATCGGCACCGGGTCGATGCGCAGGTCGGCGATCCCGGACTCCTCGGTGGCCTCGCGGAGCGCGGCGGCCACCAGGGTCTGGTCGACCGGCTCGCAGTGCCCGCCGAGCTGCACCCAGAGCCCGAACTTGACGTGCAGACAGAGCAGCACCCGGGTGCCGGTGGCGTCCAACACCAGCGTGCTCGCGGTGATGTGTCCGGGGCGGTGTTGCCGGCTCATCGCGATCGGCCCGGCGTCGAGCAACGCGAGGGTCCGGTCCCTCGCCGCGGCCGCCCCCGGGCTGGTGGGCTGCCAGCCTTCGAGGAGCGCGACGGCGTCGGAGTGCAGCGGCGCGTAGGTCTCGGGGTCGGTCGGGTGGGCGGTGAGTGAGGTGTCGGGCACCCCGTCACTGTACGAGCGTGTGCTCCGTACGCTGGCGCGGTGACTCTGCGACTCGTCGAATTCGTGGTGGCCGGCAACGAGGCCAGCGATCTGCTGCCGGTGCGGTCGGCGGCGCTGCTGCGCGCGTACGGTGCGCGTCGGGGCTTCTGGACGGTGCTGGATGAGGGGCCGGTGGAGCGCTGCCTGGTGTTGCTGCTGGAACGGGACGACGGCGAGTGGACGTCCCAGCACGTGCGGGCGGACGCGGGCGTGGAGAACGGGCGGACCGAGGATGGTGAGGCGCTCGCCCACCACGACGGTTGGGTGTACGTCTTCGGCTCCCACTTCGGCTCGAAGGCTGGCCCGTTGCGTCCCCGGCGCGCCTTCGTGGCCCGCTTCCGGGAGGACGACGCGGCGGCCGGCCCGGTGCCGGTGCACGTGGTGCGGAACTCGTTCCGGCTGCACCGGGCGGTGAACGACGCTCTCGCCGGATCGCCGCTGACCCTGTTGCCACCGGGGGAACGGGTGCGGGCGCGGTTCATCGTCGAGACGTTGGCGAGGGGGACCGCCCGGGAGAAGCGCTGGGTGAGCCGGCTGGCCCCGGACGACCTGCCGTTGAACGTGGAGGCGGCGGCCTTCACCCCGGACGCGACGGTGCTGCTCGGGCTGCGGTTCCCGGTCACCGAGGCCGGTGAGCCGATCCTGGTGGAGGTGGCTGGTGTGCCGGACATGTTCACGGCGCAGCCGGCGTGGCCGCGGGCGTTGCGCGCGTACGCGTTGACCGGGGTCACCCCTGCGGGAAAGCTGACCGGGTTCCGTGCGATCACCCCGACGTCGGACGGCGGGTACGCGGCCGTGATCGGCTCGATCGACGCGCTGGGCAAGGGATCCGTGCTGCTCGACGACCATCCGGGCGGCGGTGACGTCACGTCTCGGCAGGTCCGCTTCCGGCTGCCGCGCGAGGGGTCGGACGACGCGTTTCGGCTGGTCGGGGAGTCGGTGGTGGACCTGGCGCCGTTCCACCACGTGGAGGGGCTGGCCGAGCTGGACGGGCGACCGTTCTACGTCACCGACGAGGATCACCGGGTCGCGCTCTGGGCCGGTTGAGTCGGATGGGTGACGCTGGGGCGGGATGACCGGACGGCACCTCTGCGGAGCAAGGGCCGCAGACCCTCGTGGTGCCGCCCGATCACCGGGGCCTCCCCGGGCCCGGTGCCCTCGGGCCGGCACGTCGAGGACGCACCGGCGCGGTGTTCGGGCACTGGAAGCATGGCGAAACGCTCCGGCGGCGTCGAGGTTTTTCAGTCCAGGCTTAAAGATGGAGATTAGTGCCGGCCGGGTAGAGTCGAACGGTCACCCGGCATCCCCCTGCTGGCGACACTGGAGCGCTCCATGCTGAAGATCCACTTTTCCGGGGAGGACATCCTCCGGACTCGGGTGGCGCCGGCGGCGGACCCGGTCTGGGAGCTGGTCCTCAGCCTGCACGCGTTACAGAGCCGCAACCGCGACCCGTTGACGGCACACTGGCGGCGCACGGTGTCTCAGGGGCTGCGTCAGGACGTCGCCTCCGAGCAGCTCCGGTTGCTCTTCGCGCTGAGCCCGCCGCGCGGCTACTTTCCCGACTTCCTCACCCCGTACGCCAGTGTCGACGGCATCGAGGCCGGGCTGGATGCGCTCCGCAGCACCCCGACCGGGATGCTCCGGCGAGACCTGAGCGTGCTCGCCGCCGAGAACCAGCTGCCACCCTCTGCCGCCGCGCTGGCCCGGGGTGAGGTGGCGGTGCTGCACCACCTCGCGGACTCGATGGTGCAGTATCGATCATTGGCGATCAACCCCTACTGGAGCCGCATTCAGGCGGCAGTCGCGGCGGACCGGGCCCGCCGGGCCAGGGCGTTGCTCGACGGCGGTGTCGAGAGCCTGCTCACCAGCCTCCGACCGGCCATGCGCTGGGACGGTGGGGTGCTTGAGGTCCGCAACTACCCGCACAGCCGGGAGCTGCACCTCGACGGCCGAGGGCTGCTGCTGGTGCCGTCGTTCTTCTGTGCGGACACACCTGTCGCCCTGCTCGACCCGGCCCTGCCGCCGGTGCTGGTCTACCGGGTGGACCGCCTCGGCGGGCTGCTGTCGGTCGACGACACCGGGTCGACCCGGTCCGCTGCTGCCCGTGAGTCGCTCGCCGCGCTGCTCGGCCGCACCAGGGCGGCGGTGTTGGAGGCCAGCGACGAGGGCTGCACCACCGGTGAGGTCGCCCGCCAACTCAACATCTCACCGGCGGCGGCGAGCCAACATGCCACGGTGCTGCGCAACGCCGGCCTGCTGGTCAGCCACCGGGACCGCAACAGTGTGCTGCACACGCTGACTCCGCTCGGCCGGGCCATGCTGGACGCCTGACCCGCCACCGGCCACCGGGCCGGCCGGGTGACCCGGCCGTCTCCCACAGCGCGGGCGCGGCGCTCGCCGGGCCGGGTGAAACGGCCGTCTGCCAGAGCGCGAGCGCGGCGCTCGCCGGGCCGGGTGAAACGGCCGTCTGTCAGAGCGCGAGCGCGGCGCTCGCCGGGCTGCCGGGGGGCGGCGGCAACAGGGTCGAGCCGACGCCCTGGGCGGCCAGGGCGACGCGCAGTCGGTGCAGGTCGGCGCCGAAGCGCACCAGGCCGATCGGGTCGACGGGGGTCGGGGCCGAGCCGAGCAGCAGGGTGGCCCCGTCCGGCCACCCGGGCATCTCGGCGACCAGTCCGGCGCGTACCTCGGCCTCGTCGACCAGGGTGAAGACCGTGCCGGGGGCGACCACCTCGGCGACCGCGTCGATCGCCCGTCGCACCGCGGTCAGGTCGGCCGGCGAGGGGCCGGGACCGTCGCCCAGGGTGGCGGCGTCGGCGAGCCCGGCGGCGCGGGCCTCGGCGGTACCGAGCGCGAAGAGATCCTGCGCGGCGTCGCGGATCAGCGCCCGCGCGCCGCCGGCGTCGTCCGGGGTCGGGGCGGCGAGGTAGCCGCGCACGACCGCGACGGGGACCTGATCGCACTTGCCCTTGATCAGCTCGCCGGCACCCGCCAGCTCGTCCACCACGGCCATCTGGGTCAACTGAAGCTCGTTGCCGTACGGGTCGACCTCGCCCCGGTGGTCGCGGATGGCCGGCATCCCGGCCACGCCCAGCGCCACGTCGGTGAGCCCGTTGCGCCAGGGCCGGCCCATGGTGTCACTGACGATCACGGCCACGTCCAGGTCGTAGCGCTCCCGCAACGCGTCGCGAAGCGCCCGTGCCGATGCGTCCGGGTCGACCGGCAGCAGCACCAGCTGGGTCTTGTCCACGTTCGACGCGTCGATCCCCGCCGACGCCATCACGAAACCGTGATGGGTCTGCACGATCCGGGTCGGCCCCCGACTGGCGACCACCCGGGCGGTCTCACCGGCCAGGACCTCGTCCCGTGCGGCCAGCCGCTCGGGCCCGTCCGCCGGGACGTCGACCAGCCGTCCCTCCGACTTCGAGACGATCTTGCTGGTGACCACCAGCACGTCTCCGTTGCGCAGCCACGGTGCCGCGGTCGCGATCATCGCGGCCAGGTCGTCACCCTCGGTCACGTGACCGATGCCGAGCACCGGCAGGATCTCCAGCCTCACGTCAACTCCACCGCGGCGCGGACCATGGCCGCCGTCGCCGCCTCGTCGGTCATCCGCAGCGGCACCGCGCGGACCGTCACCCCGGGCACCACAGTGTCGGCGTCCTCCTCGGCGACCAGCCAGCCATCGAGCAGGCCGCCCTCCGACCGGCCCCCGTAGAGGCGGCCCACCCCGGCGGCGCTGCACTCGACACCCAGCACTTCGAGACAGCGGTCGGCCATCCCCCGCACCGGAGCACCGGCGATGATCGGCGAGACGCCCACCACCGGCGCCGGGCCGTCCGCCACAGCCTCCCGCAGCCCGGGTACGGCCAGCACCGGCGCGACGCTCACCACCGGATTGCTGGGGGCGACCAACACCAGGTCGGCGGAGCCGATCGCGTCCAGCACACCGGGTGCCGGCTTCGCCGTCTCCGCACCGACGAAGACGAAGCGGTGGGTGCGGATGTCAGCCCGGTAGCGTACCCACCACTCCTGGAAGTGGATCGCCCGCTGACCCTGCTCGTCCTCGATGGTGCTGGCGCTGTTCGCGAGTGCGGGGCTCGCAAGCCCACTCCTCCCGCTCACGACAGCGTGCGTCTCCAGGCGGTCGTCGGTGGCCGGCAGCAGACGTACGCCCGGCTCCCAGCGGGTGGACAGCGCCTCGGTGACCGTGCTCAACGGGTAACCGCCGTTGAGCATGGTGCTCCTGACCAGGTGGGTGGCGATGTCCTTGTCGCCGAGGCCGAACCAGTCCGGCTGTGCCCCGTACGCGGCCAACTCGCCCTTGACCGTCCAACTCTCGCCGACCCGGCCCCAACCCCGCTCCGGGTCCGCGCCGCCGCCGAGCGTGTACATGACGCTGTCCAGGTCGGGGCAGATCTTCAACCCGTGCAGCCACAGGTCGTCGCCGACGTTGACCACGGCAGTCACGTCCGCGCCGACCTCGCGGGCGTACGCCCGGACGCCGAGCAGGAACCGGGCGCCGCCGATCCCGCCGGCCAGAACCACGATGTGCATGTCGACCATCCTCGCGCACGTGACGCCTCCGGTCCGCCGCTGACCCAGGAGACTAGGCTCACGTGCGCCCTGTCCGATCCGGCCCCGAGGGGGAGCTCGTGACCAGCCCCGCCGAGCCCGCGTCCTCCGACGCGACGCAGGCCCGTCAGCTGACCAAGCCACTACGCGAACTCGCCGCGCTCGCGTTGCTCGGCGCCAATGCCGTGTTCCTCTTCGTGGGCCTGCTCCGGTTGATCGCCCCGAACGGCTCCTTCACCGAACGTGCGGGCGACGCCTTCGACAGGTTCGTCGGGCTGGAGGCGGTGGTCCTCCCGCTGCTGGCCGTACTGCTGGCCACGCACATCTCGCCGGTGGTGCCGAAGGCCAAGCTGATCACGCAGGTGGCCCTCGGTGAGTACGCGGCCAGCGCGGTGATCGGCACGCTGACCCTGCTGATCTCGACGGTGGGCCGCCTGGCCGATGCCAGGGTGCTCGACGCACTCCTCGGTGTGCTCGACCAGATCGCCTGGATGGTGATCTTCGCGGTTGCCGCCTGGGTGGTCTACACCGTCTGGCGTGCCCGCTACTACGTGCCGCGGCCCAAGCCCCAACCGGGCGTCTACGGCCAACCGCAGGCAGGCTGGCCGCAGCAGCAGGGTGGTTGGCCGTCTCCGGGGCAGCCCGGTGGCCAGCCGCAGGGCGGGTGGCCCGCTCCGGGCCAGTACGCCCAGCCGTCCCCACCGTTCCAGGCCCCACCGTCGGCCCCGTCCCACCCGCAGTCCGCGCCGCCGTTCCAGGCCCCGCAGTCGGCGCCCCCGTTCCCACAGTCGGCCCCGCCGCACCCGCAGTCCGCGCCGCCGTTCCCGCGCTCGGCCCCGCCGTCGCCCGCCGCGCCGCCGTTCGGGCAGCCGCCGTCGGCGGACCCGACCCAGGCGATTCCGCGCCCGTCGGCGGACCTGACCGAGGCGATTCCGCGTCCGTCGGCGGACCCGACCCAGGCGATTCCGCGCCCGTCGGCGGACTCGACCGAGGCGATTCCGCGTCCGTCGGCCGAACCGACCCAGGCGATTCCGCGCCCGTCGGCCGACCCGACGCAGGCGATTCCCCGGCCCGCCAATCCGGACGACGACCGTACCCAGCACATCACGCCCGGCGAGCGCCCCGACCAGCCGCGCTGAGTCGGTCTGCGGGGTGATGACCTCATGATCAGGTGATGAAAAGTAGGTCGGCATCGGTCCTCACACCTACTTTTCATCACCTGATCATCGCGCTCAGGGGAGCCGAGGCCGGCTGGCGCTGGGCAGGGTCGCCTCAGCTGAGCACCGTGCGCACGGGGAACCCAGGTGGGCCGTTTCTCACGGTCCGGCACTGGTCGGTCGGGCGGGCTCGCGCTGCGCATAGGCTGAGCGGATGGTTGATCGCACCCAATCCGGCCCGAGCGACGCTAGCGTGCGACGGGCCCTGGGCCGGGCCGCGACCGGGCGGGCGCTGGACGTCGACGAGGCGACCGCGCTGCTGTCCGCCCGTGGTGACGCGCTCGACGAGCTGCTCCGGGTGGCCGGTGGCATTCGTGACGCCGGGCTGCGTGACGCCGGGCGGCCGGGCGTGGTCACGTACTCGAAGAAGGTCTTCATCCCGCTGACCCGGCTCTGCCGGGACCGCTGCCACTACTGCACGTTCGCCACGGTGCCGCACCGGCTGCCGGCGCCGTTCCTGGATCGCGACGAGGTGCTCGCCATCGCGCGGGCCGGCGCCGCCCAGGGGTGCAAGGAGGCCCTCTTCACGCTCGGTGACCGGCCGGAGGAGCGCTGGCCGGCGGCCCGGAGCTGGTTGGACGAGCGCGGCTACGACTCCACACTGGACTACCTGCGGGCCTGTGCGGTCGCGGTGTTGGAGGAGACCGGGCTGCTGCCGCACCTCAACCCCGGTGTGCTGTCCTGGTCGGAGTTGCAACGGCTCAAGCCGGTCGCGCCGAGCATGGGCATGATGTTGGAGACGACCGCGACGCGGCTCTGGTCGGAGCCGGGCGGCCCGCACTACGGCTCACCGGACAAGGAGCCGGCGGTGCGGCTGCGGGTCCTGGAGGACGCGGGCCGGGTGGGGGTGCCGTTCACCACCGGCATCCTGATCGGCATCGGCGAGACGCCGGCCGAGCGGGTGGACGCGCTCTTCGCGATCCGTCGCGCCCACCGGGAGTACGGGCACCTCCAGGAGGTGATCGTGCAGAACTTCCGCGCCAAGCCGGACACGGCGATGCGTGGCATGCCCGACGCGGAGCTGCACGACCTGGCCGCCACGGTGGCGGTGGCCCGGCTGCTGCTCGGCCCGAAGGCCCGCATCCAGGCCCCGCCGAACCTCATCGCCGGCGAGTACGACCTGCTGCTGCGCGCCGGCATCGACGACTGGGGTGGCGTCTCGCCGCTCACCCCGGACCACGTCAACCCGGAACGCCCGTGGCCGCAGATCGAGGAGCTGGCCCGGCACACCAAGTTGGCCGGGTTCACGCTGCGGGAGCGGCTGACGATCTACCCCGAGTACGTGCGCGCCGGCGACCCGTGGCTCGACCCACGGCTGTTGCCGCACGTGACCGCGTTGGCCGACCCGGCGACGGGCATGGCTGTCGAGTCGGCGCTGCCGCAGGGGCGACCCTGGCAGGAGCCGGAGGAGGTGTTCGGCGGGCGGGTCGACCTGCACGCCACCATCGACACCACCGGCCGCACCGAGGACCGGCGGGGCGACTTCGACAGCGTCTACGGCGACTGGTCCGAGGTTGCCGGCAAGGTCACCCCGGAGGCGACGGCGCGTCGGGCGGGCGTACCCCCGGTGGCGGCCGGCAGTGGCGCGGACCGTGACCTGGCGGCCGGGCTGCGGTTGGCCGCCGACGACCCGGCGGCGCTGCTCGACCCCCGGCACGGTGACGCCGCGCTGGCGCTGTTCGGCGCGGACGGGCCAGCCCTCGACGAGCTGTGCCGGCTCGCCGACGACGTGCGCCGGGACGCGGTCGGCGACGACGTGACCTACGTGGTCAACCGCAACATCAACTTCAGCAACGTCTGTTACGTGGGCTGCCGGTTCTGTGCGTTCGCGCAGCGTGAGCGGGACGCCGACGCGTACCGGCTCTCCGTCGACCAGGTCGCCGACCGGGCCGAGCAGGCGTGGGCGGCCGGTGCCAGCGAGGTGTGCCTGCAGGGCGGCATCGACCCGAAGATGCCGGTCACCGGGTACGCCGACATCGTGCGCGCGATCAAGGCCCGGGTGCCCGACATGCACGTGCACGCGTTCTCGCCCATGGAGATCGTCACCGCCGCCGCGAAGGCCGGGGTGCCGGTGCGTGACTGGTTGCTCCAGCTGCGCGAGGCCGGGCTGGACACCATCCCGGGCACCGCCGCCGAGATCCTCGACGACGACGTGCGCTGGGTGCTGACCAAGGGCAAACTCCCGGCCGCCGCCTGGGTCGACGTGGTCAGCACGGCCCATGAGCTGGGCATCCGGTCCAGCTCCACGATGATGTACGGCCACGTCGACCACCCCGGGCAGTGGCTGGCGCACTACCGGGTGCTGGCCGGTGTGCAGGACCGCACCGGTGGGTTCACCGAGTTCGTGGCGCTGCCGTTCGTGCACACCAATGCTCCGATCTATCTGGCTGGCATCGCCCGGCCCGGGCCGACCTGGCGGGAGAACCGGGTGGTGCACGCCATGTCCCGGCTGCTGCTGCACGGTCGGATCGACAACATCCAGTGCTCCTGGGTGAAGCTCGGCGACGAGGGCACGGTGGCGATGCTCCAGGGTGGATGCAACGACCTGGGCGGCACGCTGATGGAGGAGACCATCTCCCGGATGGCCGGCTCCGACAACGGTTCCGCGCGTACCGAGGAGCAGTTGCGGGCCATCGCGAAGGCTGCTGGTCGTCCGGCGCGCAAGCGGTCGACTGCGTACGGTCACGTTCGACCCTGACGTCGAACCTTTCCCCGCCGCCGGCCGTACCACGCGGTGCCGGCGGCGGTCGCGGCGAGGATCGCCGCCGGTGTCCCCTTCAGGGGCCCGGTGGCGTCGTTGGACGGTGCCGGACCCGTCCGTCCCCCGCGGGCGCGTGCGCGCCGCAGCCGGAAAGGTTGCCCATGACCAGTGATCAGCGGAAGCGGCAGTGGCCGCGACTGACCCGCCGGCAGACGTTGACCGCAGCGGCGAGCGCCACTCTCGGTGCCGCCGCGCTCACCGTGCCGGGCCTGTCAGCCGCGCAGAACGCCCCCGGCGCGGCCGGCCGAGCCGACGAACCGATCGTCGTGCACCTGCGTGACGCCGAATCCGGAACGATGGACGTCTTCGTCGGTGAGGCGCGGATCGAGGTACGTGACCGCGGCCTGGCGGACCGGCTGCGGCGCGCCGCCCGGCGCTGACCCGACATCCCGCACTGCCATCCTGTCCCCGCCCAGTGAGGTTGGTCCGCCATGTCTTCCCACCGTGAGGCCCCGGAGATAGCCAAGGATCCGGTCGCCGACAGCTCCGACCTGTACGCGTTCGTCAGCCCCGACAAGCCCGACACGGTGACGTTGATCGCCAACTACGTGCCGTTGCAGTTGCCCTCCGGGGGCCCGAACTTCTTCGAGTTCGGTGACGACGTCCGTTACGAGATCCATATCGACAACGACGGCGACGGTCGTCCGGATGTCACCTACCGGTTCGAATTCACCACCGAGATCACCAATCCGAACAGCTTTCTCTACAACACCGGCACGATCGAGTCGCTGGACAGCAAGAACTGGAACCGGCGGCAGTTCTACAGCCTGACCCGGGTGGCCGACGGCCGGGAGCACCGGTTGGCACACAAGCTGCCCTGCCCGCCGTGCAACGTCGGCCCGCTGTCCACTCCGAAGTACGCGGACCTCGTCCGGCAGGCGACCTACTCGCTCTCCACCGGGGAACGGGTCTTCGCCGGGCAGCGCGCCGACGGCTTCTTCGTCGACCTGGGGGCGATCTTCGACCTCGGCACGTTGCGGCCGTTCCAGCAGCTGCACGTCGCCGGAAAGAAGATCTTCAAGGCCGAGGGGGAGCCGGTCAACGCCACCGACCGGATGAACGTGCACAGCATCGCCGTGCAGGTGCCACTGAAGCAGGTGCGCCGACGCGCCAGCCGGTACGGCGCCGGCGACCGGGCGTCGGTGCTCGGGGTGTGGACGTCGGCGTCGCGCCGGCAGGTGCGGGTGCTCGGCGACCGGGGTGGTGCGGACACCGCGACCGGCCCGTTCACGCAGGTCTCCCGGCTGGGTAATCCGCTGTTCAACGAGGTCATCGTGCCGATGTCCAAGAAGGACCTGTGGAATTCGCTGCCGCCGTCGGAGGACAAGCGGTTCGCGCGGTTCGTGGAGCAACCGGAGCTGGCCGCGTTGCTGCCGGCGCTCTACCCGGACGTCTTTCCCAACCTGGACAAGCTCACCAAGGCCAAGAAGGCCCGCGCGGATCTGGTGGCGATCCTGCTCACCGGCATACCGGCCGGTTTGATCGACGGCTTCACCAACACCACCGGCGACGTGCAGGCCGACATGCTGCGACTGAACACGGCGATCCCGCCGACGGCCAAGCCGGACCGGTTCGGGGTGCTCGGTGGCGACCTGGCCGGGTTCCCGAACGGGCGGCGGGTCGGCGACGACGTGGTCAGCATCGCGCTGCGGGCGATCGCCGGGGTGACCGTGCCGCTCGTGGACAAGACGTTCCGCCCCGACGCGGCGGCCGCCGCTGTCACTCCCGGCCTGAGCGCCGCCGACGTGACCGCGCCGTTCCTCGGGAACTTCCCCTACCTGGGTACGCCGTACGACGGGTTCAACAACCCGCCGGCGGCCTGAGTGGGGGCGCAGCGGATGCACGAGCACGCGTACGGGCCGTCGGAGACCGGGACCGTCGTCCTCGATCTCGGCGGCGACACCGGCGCCCTGATCGTCTACACCGGCCGGGATCTGCATGGCCGGGAGATCGAGATCAGCCGGGACGATGATCGGCGAGTGCACTCCGCGGTGCGGGAGCGCCGGGTGCGGGACGGCTCGTTCCACAGTGCGGTCTACCCGGATCTGCCCGGCGGAATTTATACCGTCTGGTGGGACGCGAACACGCCCGTCGGCAGAGTTTCTGTCCACGGTGGAGGGATAGCCGAGTTCGTGTGGCCCAGCAGCGGTTTCGGGGTCGCCGGCTGACCCTTCCACACCGCTTTTCACGTCGCGCCCCGTCCACATTGTGGACGGGGCGCACGCGCTGTGCCCAGCTTGACGGGCAGTCTGCGCCGCGCCGCGTTAACCTGTCCCCCACCAAGATCAGCTTGGGGGGGTGCGGGTGTCTGGGGCGGCCCTGGCGACGACCTGCCGGGGGAGCGCCACAGCAGAAAAGTCGGGCAACTCGCCGGAGAGGGCGTTACTCGGCCGGGGTCTGAATCGATAGGGCAGGTTGCGAGGCTGGACGGCCCCAGTGGCCGTCCGGGGGTGTCGGGAGGGCGACTCCATTATCAAGTTTGGCTTGACGGCGCACGCATTACACGCGTGTAATTTGAATGGGGTTGTTCGCACGGAACGCAACAAAACGGGACCGGACGGACAAGCACGCCTTTCGCGTGGGGGGTTGCAGCGGCGATGACGCCGGTGCGCGACAAGGAGGCATTTGATGGACGGCCAGCTTGAGGTGGCCGACCTGCTCGGAAACGCGCCGGAGTGGCAGGAGCGAGCGCTGTGCTCGCAGACCGACCCCGAAGCGTTCTTCCCCGAGAAGGGCGGCTCAACCCGCGAGGCGAAGCGGATCTGCTCGCGGTGTGAGGTCAAGACCGAATGCCTCGAATACGCTCTCGGTCACGACGAGCGATTCGGCATCTGGGGTGGGCTCTCCGAGCGGGAGCGGCGCAAGTTGAAGCGGCGGGCCGCCTGAGCGGTGCGAGGTCGGGGCGGTGGGGGCCGTCCGACTCGCCCGGCACAGGCTGCCCGACCGGGGGTTCGTTCGGCCCGGCTCGTCGAGGGCTGCGGTTCGAGCTGAACTGGTGGTGCGGTGTGGCTGTCGGTTCGGTTTGAGCTGTCGGGGACTGCTCAGGCCAGCTCGTCGGGGTCGACGCCGAGCAGGTTCGCCACCTGTTCGATGATCACGTCATGCACGAGATCGGCGAGGTCCTCACGGTCCATCGCCCGGAACTCCAGAGGCCGTCGGTACAACACGATCCGCGGCGGCACCTCCTGGCGGCCCGGACGACCGGGCAGCAGTCGGGCCAACGGGACCTCGCCGTCCTCCAACACGTCGGAGTCGTAGACGTTCAGGTCCGGTGGCACGTCCTCGACCGCGAACTCGACCCCGGCCAACTCCTTGGCGAACCGACGCTCCAGCGTCTCCACGGTGTCCAGCACCAGGTCGTCGAAGACCTCGGCCTTGGTCCGCGCCAGCGGCACGGTGGCCGGCACCAGCCGCCCGCGCAGGCCGCGACCGTGCCGGTCACGGTGCACGCGCCGGCCAGGGCCGGGGCGGCGGTGTTCCGGGCTCGTCATGAGGCAAAGGGTAGCGCCCGCGCCGGGCTGGTCAGCGGCACCGCCGCTCCCGTGGCGCGGCGCGCCACGGACGGCGAACTGTGATCACCGCTACGGGCGTGTCGCAACGCGAAGCGATGCGCCGGACCCGGTAATGGAGATACCCTGCGCCCGTGAGGTCACCACGGCGCTGCTCCCGTAACGGCTGCCCCCGGCAAGCGGTCGCCACATTGACCTATGTCTACAACGAGTCGACAGCGGTGGTGGGGCCACTGGCGGCGTTCGCCGAGCCGCACACGTACGACCTGTGTGAGCCGCACGCCCGTAGCCTGACGGCACCGCGCGGCTGGGACGTGGTCCGGCACGAGGGTGAGTTCGAGCCACCGCCGCCCACCACGGACGACCTGGTCGCGCTCGCCGAGGCGGTCCGCGAGGCCGCCCGCCCGGCCCCCCGCCCCCCAGACCCCGACCAGAACCACCACGACCACCCCCACCAAACCGGCCGCCGAGGCCACCTCCGAGTAATCCCCCCCAACCACTAACCCCCCCGGCCCTCGGCCCCCCTCCCCCCGCCCCCTCCCTCATGGCCCTGTTGATCATGGGGTTATTGCCATCCCGCCCGGCGTGTCGGCGCTATAACTCCATGATCAACGCGCTGGTGCGGCCGGGTGTGGGGGGCCCGCTGGGGGAGGGGCACTTTGGGGGCGTTTTGGGGGTGCCTGGGGGACGTGTTGACACGTCTGACCGCCACACGCCGGTAGGCCGCAGACATCGCCACTCACCGTCACTAGCATGCGCCGCAGCGTGCATACCTGGCGGGCAGGAGGATCCGGTGGCGAACGAGGCGTTGCGGGTGGCGATGGCCGAGGCGGGGGAGACGGCCGAATCGCTGGCGGAGAAGGTTCGCGTCGACCCCAAGACGGCCGCGCGGTGGCTCGCCGCGGGGCGCATCCCGCACTCCCGTACCCGGGTCGCGGTGGCCCAGGTGCTGCGTCGGGACGCGGCCGACCTCTGGCCGGAGCCGTTCCGGCGCCGTGACCTGCCGTGGTTCCGGCAGTGGGCCGAGCTTGAACAGGACGCCACCGGCATTCGCTGGTATGAGCCGCTGCTCGTGCCGGGCCTGCTCCAGACCGAGGGGTACGCTCGCGCGGTGCTGGGCACCGGCGGGCTGCTCCCACCGTCCGAGGTGGACCTGATCGTCGCGGGCCGCCTCGAACGGCAGGCGGTCCTCGGCCGAGCCGCCCCGCCACAACTCGTGACGGTGATCGACGAGGTGGTGCTACGCCGGCTGGTCGGTGACCGCGCCGTGATGTCCGGGCAGTTGGCCCACCTGGCGGCGGTCGCGGAGTGGGAGCACGTGCAGGTGCGGGTCATCCCGGCGGAGAACCCGTGGCACACCGGTCTGGCCGGCCCCTTCGTGCTGGGTCGCCTGCCCGACGGGACGGAATTGGCGTATCTCGACAACCAGCTCCGCGGTCAGGTCGTGACCGATCCCGTCGATATCGCTAACCTGGGACGCAGGTGGGAGAGCGTTGCCGGTGAGGCGTTACCCCAACGTCAGTCGATCGAGCTGATCAGGGAAGTGGCCACGACATGGACATGACCGACGCCCGTTGGCGCACCGCGACCCGCAGCAGCAACAACGGCGGTGCCTGCGTGGAGGTGGCCGACAACCTGCCCGGTCGGGTGCTGGTGCGCGACAGCAAGGACCGCGACGGTGGCACCCTGACCTTCGCGCCGGCCGCCTGGTCGTCCTTCGTCGACGAGGTCCGTCGGTCCGACCGCTGACGCTGACCGCTGATCCACCGGCCGCTGATCCACTCGGGTTCCTGCAAAGCGCGGTGTCGCAGCGCCCAGGACACCCCGACTTCCGGAAACGCGAGTGGACCAAGCTGAGCGTGGTCGAATCCTGCACGGGCAGTGACGGGCCGGCCCCGATGCTCCTCTCCTGCCGCAGGTTTGTCATCGTGTCAGTCGTCCACGGCGCCGACCCTGAGGAAAACTGATGCGTGTTCCCCTCCGGCCCGTCTCCCGGCGTGGACTACTCAGCGGCACTCTCGGCTCGGCCGCCCTGCTCGCCGCCGGGGGCGGCGCCCTGGGCGGCGGCCTTGCCGGCTGCGGCACCGAGGGCGCGCAGCAGACCGAGGCCGGCTGCGTCAGCGAGGACCGCTCCGGCACCGAGAAGAAGCTGGCGTTCTCCAACTGGCCGCAGTACCTGGACGTGGACGACGCGGACGAGTCCAAGCGACCCAGCCTGGACGAGTTCGGGCGGAAGACCGGCATCCAGGTCACCTACACCGAGGACATCAACGAAAACAACGAGTTCTTCGGCAAGGTGCAGCACCAGCTCGCCGCCTGCCAGAGCACCGACCGGGACATCATCGTGCTGACCGACTGGATGGCGGCCCGGATGAGCCGGCTCGGCTGGATCCAGCAGCTCGACCCCGCGAAGATGCCGAACGTGCGGGCCAACCTGCTGCCGTCGCTGGTCAACCACTCCTTCGACACCGACAGCCGGCTCTCCGTCCCGTGGCAGGCCGGCCTCGCCGGGTTGGCGTACAACGGTGACGTCACCGGGGAACTGCGTACCGTCGACGAGCTGCTGACCCGCCCCGACCTGAAGGGCCGGGTGTCGGCGCTCAGCGAGATGCGCGACACGATGGGCCTGTTGATGCAGTCCAACGGGCACGACCCGGCCAACTTCACCACGGCCCAGTTCGACGACGCGCTCACCAAGCTCAAGAGGGCCGTCGACTCCGGGCAGATCCGCAGGTTCACCGGCAACGACTACGCACCCGACCTGGCCAAGGGCGACATCGCCGCGTGCATCGGCTGGTCCGGGGATGTCATCCAACTCTCCGGCGCGAACGAGAAGGTGCGGTTCGTCGCGCCCGACTCCGGCGTGGTGCTCTACAGCGACAACATGATGGTGCCGATCCGGGCCACCCACAAGGCGAACGCCGAGCAGCTCATCAACTACTACTACGAGCCGGCCGTCGCCGCGAGGCTCGCCGCCTACGTCAACTACATCTGCCCGGTCAAGGGCGCGCAGGCCGAGATGGAGAAGATCGACAGCGAGTTGGCCGTCAACCCGCTGATCTTCCCCGACGACGCGCTGCTGTCGAAGGCCACGACGTTCATGGTCCTGGACACCAAGCAGGAGCAGGAGTACGAGAGTAAGTTCCAGCAGGTCATCGGGGCGTGACGGGGATGGCGCGCGAGGCACCCGGCGGCGATCTGCGCCTGGCCAACCTCACCAAGCGGTTCGGCAGTGTCACCGCCGTCGACGGCGTCAACCTGACCGTCGGGCAGGGCTCGTTCTTCGCGCTGCTCGGCCCGTCCGGCTGCGGCAAGACCACCACGCTGCGGATGATCGCCGGCCTGGAGGAGCCGACAAGCGGCCAGGTGCTGCTCGGAGACGGCGACGTCACCCGGCTGCGACCGTACCGGCGACCGGTCAACACCGTGTTCCAGAGCTACGCCCTCTTTCCGCACCTCACCGTCTTCGAGAACGTGGCCTTCGGGCTGCGTCGACGCGGCCTCCGCTCGGTGGACGGCGAGGTGCACCGGATGCTGTCGCTGGTGCAGCTCGATGGCTACGGCAAGCGCCGACCGGCCCAGCTCTCCGGCGGCCAGCAGCAACGGGTCGCGCTGGCCCGCGCCCTGGTCAACCGGCCGCAGGTGCTGCTGCTCGACGAGCCCCTCGGCGCTCTCGACCTGAAGCTGCGCCGGCAGATGCAGATCGAGCTGAAGCGCATCCAGGCCGAGGTCGGCATCACCTTCGTACACGTCACCCACGACCAGGAGGAGGCCCTGACCATGGCCGACACCGTCGCGGTGCTGAACGCGGGTCGGATCGAGCAGCAGGGCGCGCCGGCCGACCTCTACGAGTTCCCCGCCACCGCGTTCGTGGCGAGCTTCCTCGGCCAGTCCAACCTGCTCGCCGGCGAGGCCACCGGCGCCAGCGGCGGCGACGTCGCGGTGACGGCGCACGGCACGCGCTTCTCGGTGCCCGCCGGCCGGGCACGGTCCGACCGCGGTCCGGTCCACCTGGGGGTACGCCCCGAGAAGCTGACTCTGGTCGGCTCCGCCGACCAGGTGCCCGTGGGGCATCAACACGTCACCGGGGTGGTCAGCGACGCCTCCTACGTGGGGGTCAGCACGCAGTATCTGCTGCGTACCGACTGGGGCGGCGAGCTGACGGTGTTCGTGGCGAACAGCGCGACGTCGACGCCTGTCGCCCTCGGCGGTGCGGCCGTTGCGTACTGGCACCCGCGGCACGCGTTCCTGCTGCCCCGGGGCGCCGCAGACGCCGACCGGCCGTGGCCGGTGCTCGCCGAGCCGGTGAGCGCGTCGCCGTGACCCGCCCGGCTCCCAGCGGCTCGGGGCAGGCAGCGCCGGCGGCTGCGGCACCGGCAGCCCGGTCCGGGAGGCGCCCGCTTCTGCCGTACCTCCTGGCTTTTCCTGCTGTGGCCTGGCTGTTCGTCTTTTTCGGGGTGCCGCTGGCGCAGCTCGCGGCGGCCAGCCTGTACGACCCCGACGGCTCGCTGTCCACCGGCTACGCGATGAGCTGGGCGGTCGGCAACTACCCGGACGTGCTGCGGGCGTACTGGCCGCAGTTTCTGCGCTCGTTCGGCTACGCCGGGCTGGCCCTGGTGCTGGCGCTGCTGCTGGGCTACCCGCTGGCGTACGCGATCGCGCGGAAAGCCGGGCGGTGGAAGAACCTGCTGCTGGTCTGCGTGGTCGCGCCGATGTTCACCAGTTTCCTGGTCCGCACGTTGGCGTGGAAGACGATCCTGTCGGACAACGGCGCGCTCGTCGGCCTGCTGCGCGACGTGCACCTGCTCGCACCGGACGGCCGGCTGCTGGCCACGCCGTTCGCGGTGGTGCTCGGCCTGACGTACAACTTCCTGCCGTTTCTGGTGCTGCCGCTGTACGCGAGCCTGGAGCGGCTCGACCACCGCTTGCTGGAGGCGGCCGGCGACCTGTACGCGAGCGGGGCGCAGACGTTCCGCCAGGTGACCCTGCCGTTGTCCCGGCCCGGCCTGGTCGCCGGCATGCTGCTGTTCTTCATCCCGGCCAGCGGCGACTACATCAACGCCGAACTGCTCGGCACGCCCAACGAGTACATGATCGGCAACGTGATCGACTCGGCGTTCCTGGTCCGGCTGGACTACCCGCAGGGCGCCGCGCTGTCGTTCCTGCTGCTGGCGGCGATCCTCGCGGTGGTCTTCGGTCACCTGCGCGGGGCCGGCACGGGGGAGGTGCCGTGAGGATCACCCGTTGGCTGGTCGACCGCTGGGTGCTGATCGTGGCGCTGCTGGTGCTCGGCTACCTGGCGCTGCCGATCCTGGTGGTGGCCGGGCTGTCCTTCAACCGGCCGTCGAGTCGACTGTCGTACGACTTCAACGAGTTCACCCTGGACAACTGGCGACAGCCCTGCGCCACCTCGGACATGTGTGACGCGGTGCTGCGCAGCGTACGGATCGGTTTCCTCGCCACGGTGATCGCCACCGTGCTGGGCACCCTGCTCGCGTTCGCGCTGGTCCGGCACCGCCCGCGCGGCCGGTCCGGCATCAACATGCTGATCTTCCTGTCGATGGCCACCCCGGAACTGGTGATGGGCACGTCGCTGCTGGCGCTCTTCGTGGCGGCGGGGGTGCCACAGGGCTTCTGGACCATCGTGATCGCACACGTGACGTTCTGCGTGTCGTTCGTGGTGGTCACCGTGAAGGCACGGCTGGCCGGAATGGACCGGCGGCTGGAGGAGGCCGCCATGGACCTCTACGCCAACGAGTGGCAGACCTTCCGGAGGATCACCCTGCCGCTGGTGCTGCCCGGCATCGTGGCCGCCGCGCTGCTGGCCTTCTCGCTGAGTTTCGACGACTTCATCGTCACGAACTTCAACGCCGGCACCACAGTCACGTTCCCGATGTACGTCTGGGGCGCCGCCCAGCGTGGCATCCCCCCACAGGTGAACGTCATCAGCACGGCGATGTTCGCGATCGCGCTGCTGCTGGCCGCCCTCACCTCGCTCCGCTCTCGCCGCCGCTAACCCGGTGCGCTGACGGCATCTCGACACAACCTTCGTCGACCTCGGCCGTCGCCTGTAGGACCCTGCAGATGAGTCCGGTACGTGGAGGTTTGCACCTCCTGATGGCAGGTGCAGCCGCACGATCGGCCCCGTCGGGCCCGACACCAAGGTCGCCGCAGTTGTCGGTTGGTCGCCGGAGGGCCGCCCACCGATCGTCCATGGACAGCGAATGGCGCGGGTGATCGTCACGACGGCGGATATTGCAGCGAGTATTTGAGACGACACTCATCGCCGTGACGATGCAACCACCGCAGAACCCTGGGCCGCACCCGCCGCCGTTCGCCCCGGCGCCCCGACCGGACTGGTTCCGCCGGGCCAGCCCGGGCCGTCGAGTGGCCGTGATCCTCGGCTCGGTAGCCCTCTCGTTCCTGCTGCTCTGCTGCACCGGGAGTGCCATCGTCGGCGCGCTGACCGACGAAACGAAGCGCACCCGTACCGGCACCTCTGCTGAGGAGCCGCAGCAACCCATCGTGGCGGCATCCGCCGAGCCGACCGAGGCGCAGGTCGCGTCGCCGATCGCCGACCCGTCTGCCACGCCTGTCCCGCCCGGTACTGCGACCCCGTCCGGAGTGGCGCGACCGTCTGGTGCGGGACCTTCGTCTGGTGCGGCGCCCTCGTCTGGTGCGGTGCCCTCGCCGGTGGTGCGGGTGAAGACTGTCACCGAGCTGAGCGTGATCAGGCACGGTGCGCAGACCATCAAGGATTCATCGCTGGCCGAGGGCAAGCGGGTGGTCCGCACCAAGGGTGTGGACGGCGTGCGAACGCTGACCTACCAGGTGACCACCACGGACGGGGTTCAGACGGGCCGGAAGTTGGTCAAGTCCACAGTTACGAAGCAGCCGGTAACCGAGGTCGTCGCTGTCGGAACCAAGAAGCCACAGTCGTCGAATTGCGACCCGAACTACAGCGGCTGCGTCCCGATCGCCAGCGACGTCGACTGCGCCGGCGGCAGCGGAAACGGCCCGGCCTACGTCAGCGGGCCCATCCGGGTGGTCGGCAACGACATCTACGACCTGGACCGCGACGGCGACGGCACCGCCTGCGACTAACCCACCCCCGCCCCCGACGCTGAGCGGCGTCGTCCGCCCCTGAGCGGCGTCGATCATGGAGTTGTGGTGGCCGGGAAGCGCAGGTTTGAGGCTTCTGTCCGGCACCACAACTCCATGATCGACCGAGGTGGCGGGCTGGTGCGCATAGCACTTTGGGAGGTACTTCGGGGGTTGTGCACAGGGCCTGTAGTTATCCACAGGTTGCTGGGTTGGGGTCGAGGGTTGGCGACCTGTTGGTGCAGATTCCTGCGGCATGGCAGAGCGTTCGTATCGATACTCGGAGTTACTTTCCGCCGGTCTTAGTCGGGAGCAAGTGCGTAGGCTGGCCGAGCGGTCCCGCCTGCACCGGATGTCTCGCGGCATCTACGCGCCGTCGGCCGATCAGGCTGGACGCCTACCAGCGATCTTCCGACGGCTACCCGCCACTGCCGTCGTCGGCTTCCACACCGGCGCACAACTGCATGGCTTCGGCGACGCTCGCACAACCGACGTGCACGTGCTCGTGCCGGCAGGGGAGAACGTCCCGCGTATCCGGGGCGTCGTCACCCACGAGGCGGTACTGCCGGTGCGCGACCCGGTGCTGCTGGCCGGGGTGCCCTGTGCGCCCGCCTCCAGGTGCGCGGTGGACCTGGCCCGGTCCCTGCACCGGATGGCAGTGATACCGCTGCTGGACCTTTGTCTCCGCGTAGGTGCCTGCCAGCCCGAGGAGCTTCGGGCCGAGGTCGATCGGCACAGGCGTTTGCGTGGAGTCTGTCAGGCGCGTGATCTCGTGCCCCGTGCCGATCCCCGGGCAGAGTGCCGGCAGGAGAGCCAACTCCGGCTGGTACTCATGGACGGCGGCCTGCCGCCGCCGGAGCCGCAGCTTTGGGTCCCAGACAGAAACGGGATACCGCTCTACCGCCTCGACCTTGGTTACCGGCAACACCGCGTCGGTGTCGAGTACGACGGTTCGTCCCACCTGGACCGCGTCCGACTCCGGCACGATCGCTCTCGAATGAACTGGCTCGCCGCCAATGGCTGGCAAATGCGCCACTTCACCGACCTGGACCTCTACCGTCGCCCCGCCCACATCATCAAAACCCTGATCCCGCTCCTAGCCCCCTAGCCAAACCCAACACGAGCGACTCACGCCCCCGTCCCCCTGTCGATCATGCAGTTGTGGTGCCTCTCAAAGGGTGCAATAGGGGGCCCAACGCCCACCACAACTCCATGATCGACGGGGCGGGGGGCGGGGGGCGGGGGGCGGGGGGCGGGGGCGGGACGGGGCGGGGTGTGGGTGGGGGTGTGGTGGAGGTCACGTTGGTTTTGGCGGGGTGGTTTTGGGGGCGGATTGGGTGGAGGGCTTGTGGTGGGGACGAAACCGGCAGGGTCTGGCTTGCGCTGGTTTGCCCGTTGGACATGCGCGTGGAGGATGGCTGCGACGGGTGCTTACAGAACCCTTAACCCCGGCCTGCCACGGTATGCCGGGTAGAGGGGAACTCGGGGGAGCGGACGACGTGCGGGTGCTGGTGGCGGACGACGAGCGGTTGTTGGCGGATACGGTGGCCGAAGGGCTGCGCCGCCTGTCGATGGCCGTCGACGTCTGCTACGACGGCGACGGTGCGCTGGAGCGGATCGGGGTGAACCGGTACGACGTCGCCGTGCTGGACCGGGACATGCCCGGGCACACCGGCGACGAGGTGTGCCGCAGCATCGCCGACTCGCAGGTCGGCACCCGGGTGCTGCTGCTCACCGCGGCGGCCGGCATTCGGGACCGGGTGGAGGGTCTCGGTCTCGGTGCGGACGACTACCTGACCAAGCCGTTCGCCTTCGCCGAGTTGGTGGCCCGGGTGCAGGCGCTGGGTCGACGGTCCACCCCGGCGTTGCCGCCGGTGCTCGCCCGGGACGGCCTGACGCTGGACGTGGGCCGGCACGTGGCGACGCGGGACGGCCGTCCGCTCGCCCTGAGCCCGAAGGAGTTCGCCGTGCTGCACGTGCTGCTGCGGGCCGACGGGAAGGTGGTCAGCGCCGAGGAGTTGCTGGAGCAGGCCTGGGACGAGTTCGCCGACCCGTTCACCAACGCGGTACGGGTCACCGTGATGACCCTGCGCAAGAAGCTCGGCGATCCCGCGGTCATCCACACGGTTCCGAAGGCCGGCTACCGGATCGGCGGTACGCCGTGACCTGGACGCCCCGACGTCGGGTGCTGCTGGTGGGCCTGCTGGCCCTGCTGGCCGGGCCACTGCTGCCGACGCTGGGCAAATGGCTGGCCGGGGTGACCTGGACCTGGGGGCAGCAGTTCTGCGCCGTGCCCGTGCCAGGGCTCAGCGGCGCGTGCGCCGAGGCGCGTTCCGGGGCGTTCGTGTTGCCCCTGGTGGCCGTGCTGGTCGTGAGCGTGGCGGTCCTGGTGGCGCTCTGGTTCGGCGCGGTGTGGTGCCTGCGCCCGGTCCGTGACCTGGCGGGGCCGATCGGGCACCTCGGCCCGCAGAATCTGGGTCACCGGATCCGACCTCGGGGGCGCGACGAGTTGGCCCAGTTGTCCCGGTCGATCGACGAGATGATGGAACGCGTCTCCGCCGGGTACGAGGGGCAGCGACGGTTCGCCGCGAACGCCTCGCACGAGCTGCGTACCCCGCTGGCGGTGCAGCGGACGCTCATCGAGGTCGGCATGGCTCGGGCGTTGTCCGGTGAGCAGTTGGAGCTGTTGACCAGCCAACTGTTGGAGACCAACGAGCGCAACGAGCGGCTGATCGAGGGCCTGCTCGCCCTCAGCGAGAGCGACCAGGGCCTGCGCTCGCGGATACCGCAGCGGCTCGACTCGCTCGTCGCGTCGGTGCTGGCCGGGTACCAGGACCGCGCCCGGGAGGCCGCGGTCACCATCGACACCCATCTCGTACCCCGGGTCGTGGTGGGGGAGCGGGTGCTGTTGGAGCGCCTGGTCAGCAACCTGGTGGAGAACGGGATCAAGTACAACCGGCGGGGTGGCTCGCTGACCGTCGCGGTGAGCGGGGTGCCCGCGCTGTCCGTGGTCAACACCGGTCAGCCCGTGCCGGCCGAGGCGGTGGCCGGTCTCTTCGAGCCGTTCCGCCGGCTCGCCCGGGATCGCACCTCGCACGGCGGCGGCGCGGGCCTCGGTCTGGCCATCGCCCGCTCGATCACCCAGGCGCACGACGGGATCATCGCGGCCCGGCCCGCCGAGCACGGGGGCCTACGCGTCGACGTCCAACTACCCAATGTGACCTAGCACCGCACCGTCGTCTACCGGGTCCGCGTACCGCTGGACCCGGCCCGTGGTGTGCCCGAAAGGAAGAACCGATGTCACACACCGTTGCCCAGACCCGGGCCGATGTGCGGGAGGCCGCCCGCTGGCTCGCCGGCCGCGTGGTCCGGACACCCGTGCTGCGGTCCCCGGTGATCGACGAACTGGCCGGGGCGCGAGTCCTGTTCAAGGCGGAGAACCTCCAGGACGGCGGCTCGTACAAGATGCGTGGCGCGCTGCGGGCGGTCGGTCGGCTCGTCGCGGCCGGTCACACCGGGGTGATCGCGCAGAGCACCGGCAACCACGCGGTGGCGGTGGCGTTGGCGGCCCGGCGGCACGGGATCGCGGCGACGGTGGTGCTGCCGGTCGACGCGGCACCGACGAAGGTCGACCGGGCCCGCGCGGCGGGGGCGCGGGTGGTGTTCGCCGGCACCAGCGTGCCGGAGCGGGTGGCGGTGGCCAACGGGCTCAGCGACGAGAGCGGTCACCCCGTGGTCGACGCGTACGACCACCCGGACGTCATCGCCGGGCAGGGCACCGCCAGCCTCGAACTGATCGAGGAGGCCGAGCGCGCCGGCACACCGCTGGACACGCTCGTCGTACCGGTGGGTGGGGGTGGTGGGGTCGCGGGCGGCTGCCTGGCCGCCGCCGGCACGAACATCGAGGTGTACGGCGTGGAACCGGTTGGTTGTGACTCGCTCGCCCGCAGCCTGGCGGCCGGTGAGCGTGTCCCGGTCGCGCCGGTGCCGACGATCGCGGACGGGCTGCGGCCGTCCTGCGTGGGTGAGTTGCCGTTCGCGATCGTGCGTAACGTGCTGCGTGGGGTCGTTCGGGTCGACGACGACGAGATCGGGGCGGCGTTCCGGCTGATCCTGACGGAGCTGAAGGTGCTCGCCGAGCCGTCCGGTGCGGCCGGCCTGGCCGGTGCGCTCCGGCTCGCCCGCGAAGCCGGCCGGCAGCGAACGGTCGGGGTGGTGCTGACCGGCGGGAACGTGGAGGCGGCGCTGGTGGCCCGGCTGCTGACGCAACCGGCCGCCGAGGTGGCGGCTGTGGATCAGGTGGCGGCGTGAGCGCGCCGACGCGGATCGGAATCCTGTTCGGTGGGCCGTCGGCGGAGCACGACGTGTCCTGTGCGTCCGCGCTCGGGGTGGCTCGGGCGCTCGGCGGCGGCGGTTACCGCACACTCGCCATCGGCGTCACCCGCAGCGGCGGACTGCGGCTGATGCCCGACGCGTTACTGGCCGAGTTGCGCGACCGGCCGGCCGCCGAGCGGGCCATCGACGACCGCCTGCTGGTGACCGGCCCGGCCGTCGAGCTGCGGGCCGGTCCGCGTCCCGGCGTCGTGCAGGTGTACGCGGGTAACGCGCCCGGCGCGGTGCACGCCGAGCTGGACGTGGTCTTCCCGGTGCTGCACGGCCCGTTCGGCGAGGACGGCGTGGTGCAGGGGCTGCTGGAGTCCCTGAACGTGCCGTACGTCGGGTGCGGCATCCTCGCCTCGGCGGTGGGCATGAACAAGGTGGCGATGAAGCGGGCGCTGCGCGCCGAGGGCATCCCCGTCACCCCGTACGTGGCGTTCGACGCGCACACCTACCGGGCGGCCGACGACCCGGAGAAGCTGGTCCTCGGGCTGCGCCGGCCGCTCTTCGTGAAGCCGGCCAGCATGGGTTCCTCGATCGGCATCTCCCGGGTCGGCGAGGGCGACGACCTGGCCGCCGCCGTGGAGGAGGCGCTTCGCCACGATCAGCTCGTCATGGTCGAGCAGGGGGTCACCGGCCGCGAGCTGGAGTGCGCGGTGCTCGGTGGCTGGCGCCCGGAGGCGTCGGCGGTGGGCGAGGTGCGGGTCGACGGCGGTTGGTTCGACTACCAGCAGAAGTACTTCGGTGCCGCGGATCCGATGATCGTCCCCGCCGTGTTGCCGGACGAGGTCACCGCGCGGGTCCGCGAGCTGTCGCTGCGCGCGTTCGCCGCGATCGGCGGTTGGGGCCTGGCCCGGGTCGACTTCTTCTACGACGAGACGACAGGTGAGCTGTACGTCAACGAGTTGAACACCATGCCCGGTTTCACCGCGCACTCGATGTATCCGAAGGTGTGGGCGGCCGTCGGTGTCGGCTACCGCGAGGTGGTGGATCGTCTCGTCGAGTTGGCCCGTACCCGGCATGCGGAACGCACCGCGATCACCACCGGGACCGTCCGATGATCCTGCTCTCCGATCCCCGGGTGGCGGCGGTGCCCAGCGCCGACGACGGCGACCCCCTGCTGGACCTGCGTGAGCTGCCGGAGCTGCGGCTCGACGGCCGCGCGGCCGACCCCGCCGGGGCGTACGCCCGGCTGCGCGCCGCGGTCGTGGACCGCCTGCTGGCCGCGCAGCGTGCCCTGCCGGCCGGGATGCGCCTGCTGGTGGTCGAGGGTTACCGGCCGTACCAGGCCCAGTTGGCCATCTTCACCGGCTACCGGGACGAGCTGCGCCGACGGCACCCGGACTGGTCCCCGCAGCGGCTGCACCGGGAGACCACCAAGTTCGTCTCGCCGGTCGAGGTGGCCCCGCACAGCACCGGCGGGGCGGTCGACCTGACGCTGTGCACCGACGACGGTGTGGAGTTGGACCTCGGCACGGCCATCGACGCGACCCCGGAGGACAGCGCCGACGCCTGTTTCACCAACGCACCCACGATCGGCGCCACCGCCCGACGGCACCGGCAGATCATGGTGGACGCTCTCGGCGGCGCCGGGATGGTGAACTACCCGACCGAGTGGTGGCACTGGTCGTACGGCGACCGCTACTGGGCGCTGATGACCGGGGCGCCGCACACCCGGTACGGGCCGATGGACCTGGCCGCCGCACGATCGGTGCCCGTACCGGCTGAACGGTAGGCGGTTCCCGTCCGTACCAGGGGGTGCAGGACACCACCGAGGACGGGAGTGACGGCGATGAGGGTGCAGCGCAGGCACGTGCTGGCGGCGAGCGTGGCGGTGCTCGCCGCGGCGGGTGTGGCGGTGGGGACCAACCTCGGTTTCGCCGACACCGCCCCGACCCGGTCGTCGGTCTGCTCCGGCTCGGTCACCTTCTCGGCGGAGGGTGGTGCGCCCGCGGCGACCAGCGACCGCTTCCCGGTGGGTACGCGGCTGCGAGTGACCAACCTGGACAACAACCGGGCTGCCACGGTGACGGTGACCGGCCCGTCGGGCAGTTGTGTGCTGCTCAACGCGGCGGCCATGGAGTTGGTGCGGGAGCCGGGCAAGAACGTGATCCGCCGCAACGTGGTGGAACGGGTGGACGGGGGCGCGCCGCCGGCCGGGCAGCAGACCGCCGGCACGATCCGCCCCGGCGCGGCGTCCCCCGGAGCGTCGGGCCCGGCCCCCCGCTCGGCCTGCTCCGGCTCGATCACCTTCTTCGCCGAGGGTGGCGCGCCGGCGGCCACCAGCGGCCAGTTCCCGGTGGGTACGCGGCTGCGGGTGACCAACCTGGACAACAACCGGGCGACCACGGTGACGGTGACCGGCCCGTCGGGCAGTTGCGTGCTGCTCAACTCGGCGGCGATGGACCAGATCCGTGAGCCCGGCAAGAACCTGGTCCGCCGCAACACGGTCGAGGTGCTGCGCTGACGCTCCCGCCTCAGTCGGACTGCCAGGTGCCGTCCTCGCGGACCCGGGCGGGGGCGCGGCCGAGCAGCAGCGTGGTCAGCGCCGCGTCGATGGTGTCGCCGAGGAACCACTCGCCGGCCTGGTCGAGGGCGAAGACCCGGCCGCGTTCGTCCACCGCCAGGATGCTGTCCTGTTGTTCGGTGCCGATCGGGAAGAGCCGGACGCCGAGCACTGCCCCGAAGTCCGCGAGTGTGTCGGCGGTGTGCGCGATCAGGTGCGGGCGGATGTCGAAACGGGAGATCCACACCTGCTCGCCCCGGCCGCGTCGGGCACCGACCAGGCTGGGAAACGCGGTAAGCGCCTCGACGGCGGCGGGAAAGACCGGGTGCTGGTGGGTCGCCCCCCGCACCGCGGTGACGTCCCGCACGGCCGCGGCGGCCATGATCTGATCGCCGATGTGCGGTCGCCAACCGGCCGCGACCAGCGCGTTGGCGACCTCCGCCGGGAAACGACCCGGATCCGGGTCGGGCTCCGCCGGCGCACGCCAGGTCTCGGTGTACGCCCGGGCGGACTCCGGTAGGACGTTGGCGCGCACCAGGAAGGTGATGCACGAGTCGCAGGGCAACTCCGCGGGGCCGCCCGCGGGATCACCCGGCTCACGGATGCGGAAGATCTCGAACCGGACGCCCTCCAGGAGTGCCGCCGCCTCCGCCCGACCCATCGGCGCGATGCCCTCGGCGGCCCGGCGGTGGTCGTACTCGTGCAGCACGTCGGAGACCACGATCAGCTCGGCGTGGGCTTCGCCCCCGCGGACCAGGTCGCCCGGAGGCAACTGGTCGAGGTAGCTGCGGACCAGCGGATGATGGTTGAGCGGCACATCCGCCTTCGTGCCCTGAGCCGTCCAGATCCGACCTTCGAGGGTCAGGTGTGCGGCGGTGTTCGGTGTGGCGATCCGATTGATCTCCCGGACCAGCAGACTCGACGGGTCGACGGTGCGCGGAGCGGTCGGCCCGGCGGGTCGACTGCGTCGGTACAGGTCCGCGACCACATCGCTCGGCACCCGCGGCCAGGTGGTGACCTTGCCGGTCTGCTTGTCGATGACGGTCGTCGGCAGGTCACCGGGGACCGTGCGCGCCTCGGTGGGCACCACCGACGTGATGACGTAGCCCAGGTCGAACTCGTCGACCATCGCCGTGCACTCGTGGCCGAGGCGCTGCGAGTCGCGGCGGGCCCAGGTGGCCGCGAGTTGCTCTGCCTGTCGTCGGTCGATCACACAACGAAACTACCGGACCACGCGGATCGATGGCGGCCGGTATGGTTTCGCTCTACCGACGGTGACGGGAGGAGCAGCGGTGAGCGATCACGTGGACCGGGGCGCCAATCGCGAGCTACGGGCCCGCTTCGACGACGTGTACGGGCAGTACCAGCAGCTCAGGTCCGGATTGGACAGCCTGCAGACGCGGCTCGCCGAGCTGCGGGTGACCCGACGCTCGGCCGACGGCCAGGTGACGGCCACCGTGGGCGCCCAGGGCCAGCTCATCGACGTCGAGTTGACGCCGGCCGTCTACCGCGAGCGGGACGCCGGGGCGCTCGGCCGGAAGATCACCGAAACGGTCCGCGCCGCCGCGACCGCCGCCGCCGACGCCACCCGCGACCTCGTCGCCGAGACCATGCCGGCCGGCTCCGGGTCGGCGGACTTCCTGCGCACCGGAGACTACGCCGCGCTGCTCGGCCGGGCCGATGCCGTGTTCGGCAGGGGCGCGGGGCAGCCATGACCGACGGGCAGCTCTGGCTCGATCCGTCCCGGGCCCGCCGCGGCGGTGCCGACCTGGCGCTCGCTGGTGAGGCGGTGACGGCCCGTCGAGCCACGGAAGGCGGTGCGATCGAGGCCGCCAGCGGTGCCCGGCCGTGGGGTCGCGACGACATCGGCGCCGCGTTCGAGCGCAACTACCGCGGGTTCGAGCAGACCGTGCTGCGGGCCTGGGCGGGTGTCGGGCACCGGCTCACCGAGCTGGGCGGTGACGTGGTCCACGCCGTCGACGCGAGCGTGCAGACCGACGGGGCGAGCGCGGCCCGGTTCGGTCGGGCCGCCGACAAGCGCTGACGGCCGACGACTGCGATGAGCGTGCTGCCGAGCCCGATTCCGCACCCACTGGACCACGCACCCTGGGACGTGCCGGGCTGGATCTACGAGGCCCTCGACTGGGTCGTCGGTGTGCAGTGGCCGGAGGGTAACGAGCGGGCCGTCTGGGACGTCGCCGACCAGTGGTACGCGGTTGCCGGCGCGCTGTCCGGCCCGTACACCGATGCCGCCGCGGCCGCCGCCGAGGTGCACAGCGGGTACGGCGGTGTCGGCGCGGTCGACGAGGCATTCGAGGCGGCCTGGCGGGGCCTCGCCGAGGGTGTCGACGCCCCGCTGCCCGTGCTGCTCGCGGTCAGCGCCGACCTGGGCCGGCTGGTCGAGGAGTGCGGCTGCGACATCGAGGGCGCCAAACTGGAAGTCTGGATCGAGCTGGGCATCCTGGTCGTCGAGCTGCTCTCGGTGGCGGTGGCGGCGGTGCTCACCGCCGGTGCGGCAACCCCGGCCGCCGGCGCGGCGATCACCGCGACCCGGCTGCTGGTCCAACAGATCTTCAAGCGGCTGATGGGCCAACTGGCCAGCAAGTCCCTCAAACACGGCCTCAAGGAGGCCGGCGAGCGGGCGGCCAAAGATGTCGCGCGCGGTGGTGTGCGCGGGTTCACCAAGCGGGCCGCCCGAGAAGGGCTGGAGGAGGCCGCCGAGGAGGCCGGGGTCACCCTGGCCACCCAGGCGTACCAAAACTCCACCGGGCGGGCACACGGCCTGGACCTGACCGATCTCGGCGCGTCGGCGGTCGGCGGCCTGGCCGGCGGGGCGGTGGCACCGCTGGCCGGCCTGGGCCGGCACGCGACCGGGCGGGTGGCGCGAGTCGGGGAGCACCTTGGACGGGAGATGACCGGCGAGGTGTTCGCCGAGAGCGCGGCCAGCCTGGCCACCGGTCAGGGCCTGACCTCGGTGGAGGATGTGGCACGCGCGGCCGCCTCCGGGGCCACCGGTTCGGCGACCGGTCAGACCGACCACGCGTTACGCGCCCGGCTCGACGCGCAGGCCAACGCCCTCGCCGGTCCTTTGCCCCATCCCTTGGCTGCCGATCCTTCGCTCCCTCCCTTGGCGTCGGTTCCCGGCGATCCGCCGGCCTCGGGGGCGTTGGCGTCGGTCGAGGCTTCGGCGGGTACGGCCTATTCGGCAGGGGGTGTGGCCGGAGCAGGTTCGACCGCGCCGACCGCGAGTGCGGCGGGTCCGAGTGGCGTGGTCTCGGCCGCGGGTGTTGCGGCGCAGGCGACGCCTTTCGTCGCCACGTCGCCGCCGGACCACGTGGTGCCGCAAGATGCCGATCTGCCGGGCGTCTCCGCGGCGCAGGCGACGGCACTGCCATCCGCCACCGCCTCCGACGGGCACGTGCCGTCACCACCGCCGACCGGCGCAGTGTCCGACGTGGACGCCGTCGAGCGGTCGTCGCAGCCGATACCGTCGACGGACGGACCCCTCCTGAGAGAGGCCGGCGCCACACCAGCGATCGCGGCCGATCCGACGCTGCCACCAGCGGTCGCCGATCCGAGGCCGTCGCCGGTGGGGGCTGGCGGGGGTTCGTCGGCGGTCGCTCCGGGACTCTCGCCGGTGGTCGCGCCCGGAGTTTCGTCGGCGGTCGCGCCGGGCTCTTCGTCCGTGGTTGCTCCCGGGGTCTCGTCGGCGGTCGCGCCGGGGTTTTCGTCCGTGGCCACTTCGGGGCTCTCGACCGTGGCCGTCCCTTCGGCCGGGACCTTCGGGCCAGCCACCGGCGTTGCGCCGGGTCATCTCGGCAACTCACCGCACGCCGCCACCTCCGGCCCGGCCGCCTGGTCTCCGTCGACCGGCACGGCGACGCCGGTGACCAGTCTCGGCACGGCAATGCCGGCGACCGTTCCCGGCACGGCGACGTCGGCGACCAGCCCCGGCCCGTCAGTGCCGGTCACCTCCACCACCCGGGAGGTGGGGCGACCGCACGGCCCGGTGCGGCAGGTGCGCCCACCCGACCATCCGGCCCGGGGCAGGGCGTCGATCCCCGTCGACGTCGTGGCGTTCGGCGATCCGGTGGCAACCACGACCGACACCATCGACTGGTACGCCGCGCAGTGGGCCGCCGAGGCGGAAGCCGCCGAGCGGCGCCGCTACCAGGGGCACTACGAATCGCAACGGACCGGCTTCGAGCGCAACCGCCGGCAGGCCGAGGCCGCCCGACTGCGCGCCCGGGCCGCCGAGCACGATCGGCGGGCCATCGAGTACGCCACCTACGCCCGACAACTGCACCAGGCCGGGCGCCGGCAGTGGGCCGACGGTTGGCAGCAGGCGGCGAACGACGAGACACGCGCGTACGCCCAGTGGCGTGACCTGGCCGACGCGGTGCTGGCCGGCACCACGGCGCCGGCGGTCGTGGACATCGGCGACACCACATTCGAGTACGCCAACCGGGACGTCGGCGCGCTGGCGCTCGGCGCGGTGGAGACCTCCGGTCCGTCCCGGCTCACCGGCGACGACGTACCCCCGCCGATCGACGACTCCCGGCCGTACGGGCGGCCAGGAGGACTGCGGCCACCGCTCGCCCTGCACCAGGTCGACGTCGAACGGCAGATGCCCCGCGAGCCGGACGGCACCGTCATCCGCACCGCCGATCCCCGCCGGGGCGGCTGGTTCCGGCTGCTGAACGACGGAGGTCCCGCGGCCGACGCCACCCGAGGCATCAACTGCCTGGACTGCACGCTGTCGATGTTCGAAACCTGGGTACACGGGCGGCCACGGGTGTCGGCGCCGCGTACCTTCGACGGCTACCTGGACGGGGACATCCGCCGCCCGATCCGAGGCGAGGCCGGCGGCCCGGGCCGGGTGGAGGACGTGACCGGAGGACGCTTCCAGCAACTCCTCGCCCCGCCGTCCGGTCAACGCCCGTACGCCGAGCAGGAGCGGGAGGCCGCCGACCGGGGCTACCGCAACCTGCACGACCAACTGCTGCTGGGCGGCCACGGCAGTTACGCGTTCCTCGTCACCGAGTGGCCACACGGCGGTTCGCACGCGTGGGTGGCGCTCAACCAAAACGGCACGGTGCTCTACGTGGACCCGCAGAACGGCGTGGTCCGGGACCGGCCGTTGTACCCCGACGTGGTCGGCATCGACGCGCTGGTGCTGAGCGGAGACGGCCGACCAATGCCGCTCGGCGGGCTGCCCCGCGGCCGGTTCAGCGAACGGCCCGACCTGCCGGACCACCCTTCGGTGGACGACGACGGCGGCCACGGTGACCCCTACATCAACCGGATGTACCTGCTGCTGGACGGCCCGGGCTCGGCGAGCGCGGGCGACGGCGCGGCGAATTCTGGCAATTCTAGTCAACCAACTTCCAATCTCGCCCAGCTCACGACCTCGGAGTTGGTGGCGCTGACAGACCTTCGCGAACGCGCCCTGGGTGCCGCTGACCGGGTCGAGGATGCTTTGACTCAAATCGGGCAACGCGTGACCGACACGCTTGGCCTGAGTCATCCGATTCGACTGCGGGACCGCGATTTTCGGGTAAAAGGGCTTGAATCGTTGGCACGGAAGTACCTTGACGAGGGGCGCGTCGCCCAGGTTGACGTCTCTGAGTTCGTACTGAGCGTCAATGACGTATTGAGATTCTGCTTTGAGATACCGTCTGCCGAGCACTACACCCAGGCCGTGGATGTGGTTCTGGCAGACCTGGTTGGAGTCGGGTTCTCAGTGCCGACCTCAACTTGTAAGAACTTTTGGCGCGAGGGTAATAGATTTTACGGCTTGAACTGTACCCTTCGTTTGCCCGACGGGATGCTGGTCGAGTTGCAGCTGCACACCCCGGCATCGCGGGAGGCCTGGCCGGCTACTCACGAAGAGTATGAGGTGGTGCGGCGGCCGTCGAACCGCGCCGAACGACGATTCGAGGCGTTGCTGCGGATGCTTGCCGCGAACCGCGAACGTGGCCTCCCCGATGCCCTGCCAGGCGGGCTTGATATTCGTTTCCCTGCCAAGGATGCCACTTTTGCCAAATGGATTAGTCAGAATATTGACGTTTGGCGCAAGTATGATGCGTGGCTGACCCAGCGCGGGACGAGCCTCCCGCAGGTTGTGCATGACTTTGGGTTAGGGTCTCGGGACTTCCCCGTAGCGCCGGATGTTGCAGAAGAGTTGGAGCGGGAGATTGTTGAGTTATTACGTAATCTACCGGACTGATGAGGAGGAAAGGCCGGTTGGCATCTTCGTCATGGATGCGGGGCCCGGTCACGCCGTTCTTTGGGATCATCGCGCTCGGGCCTGGGTCTATGACCCGGAACTCGTTGTGCGCTTTCTCGATGACTACCGTAATGCGGACCGCTATAAGAACGTCAGCCGCGCCGCGGTTGAGTTAGTGGCCGAGGCTGTCACCGGGGACGGGAAGTTGCCTGACGAGAGTTCATTTCGTGCGATGTTCAGGGATGGGCAGCAACAGTGACCCCTGAGAATGGCTGCGCATCCAGGAGGTCCGGCAGACACTGCCGCACGCCCCGCGGCATCTCGGGAGCAGTCTGGCGGCCCTGGCCGCAGACGACGGTGATCGGGGAGCTGCCCGCGCCTTGCTCGACGAGGCCGGCTGAGCTCGCGACCGGCATCGGCGCGCACGGGGTCACCCGGTGGATCGAGGAGGCCCGCGACGGGTTGGGCCTGCTTTGACGGTGGATCGCCGCCGGGCGCTGGGTTCCCGGCCTGACGGTGGGTCATCGCTGTGGCGCGAAGCTGGGGAGTCGGCCGGGCCGAATAGCATCGACGGATGGCGAGTTCCGACACGAGAAGCGGCAAGTTCAATGTCTGGGCATGGCTGGTTGGCATCCTGTTTGGCCTGGCGATCGGCATCCCCTCGTTCGGCTCGACGGGCGGCGTCGCCTTCGGTGTGGCTCTCGGCATCGTCTCCGCGATCGTCTTCGGCGCGGCCCGAGGGCGAACCGCCGGCGACCCTGTCCAGGGTGCACCGGACGGCAGTGCCAGCGGGGACGGCGCTGATGGCCCCGGCCCAGCGTGATCGACTCGGGTTTGGTGAAGTCGGGGCATCCGGGGCCATGGGATAGCCCGACTTTCATGAAATCGAGTGGATCATGGTGCGCGGCGACCTCGGGGCCGGGCGAGGTGGCAGGGCCGGGCGAGGTGGCAGGGCCGGGCGGCGTGGCGGGGCTTGGCGGGGTGGCGGGGCCGGGCGGCGTGGCGGGGCTTGGCGGGGTGGCGGAGGCGGCCATGGGGCCGGGCGAGGTGGTGGGGCCGGGCAGTGTGGCGGAGGCGGTGGCCGTACAGGAGGAGTTGCGGCCGTTGGTCGACCTGGTCGGGCCGGGGCCGAGCGCGCCGGAGACGGTGGCCGGCCTGGACGTCGCGTACTCCTTGGGTGGTGACCTTCTGGCGGCGGCCGTGACGGTGTTGGATGCCCGGACGTTGGCCGTGGTGGACTCGGCGGTCAGTGTGGGGCGGCCGGCGTTCGGCTATGTGCCGGGGTTGTTCGCCTTCCGTGAGTTACCCGCGTTGCTCGCCGCCCTGGACCGCCTGGCCACGGTCCCCGACCTGCTGGTGTGCGACGGGCACGGGCTGGCGCATCCGCGTCGGTTCGGGCTGGCCTGCCACCTCGGTGTGGTCACCGGGTTGCCCGCGATCGGGGTGGGGAAGACCGCGCTGGTCGGGACGTGGGAGCCGCCGGCCACCGGGCGGGGTGCCTGGTCGCCGCTGCGCGACGGCGGTGATGTCGTCGGCCGGGTGCTACGGACCCAGGACGGGGTGAAGCCGGTCTTCGTCAGCGTCGGGCATCGGATGAGTCTGGAGAACGCGACCGCGCAGGTGCTTGCGCTGGCCCCGCGATTCCGGCTGCCGGAGAGCACCCGCACCGCCGACCGACTCTGCCGCGATGCCCTCTCCCGAGCAGAACACCCGGACTGACGGCCGGCGTGCGCCCGGACTGCCGCGCCGCTGGCGCCCGGACTGCTGCCGCGAGCGCCCGGACTGCCGCGCCGGGGATGATCGACTCGGGTTTGGTGATGTCGGGGCATCCGAGGCCGCCGGATAGCGCGACTTCAATGAAACCGAGTGGATCTCGGCGGGTGAGGAGGTGCTGACGTCGGCTTGCACACCTGTCGAGAACCGCGCCAGGAGCAGGTCGGCGGGTCGGGTCGCAAACCGTAACGCGGCACACATCCGGGCCGCTCTATGACCGGCGGGGTGGGTGGGCCGGTAGTAGCCTGACCCGCGGACCCCACCCGGGGAGAACGGCGAGGTGATCATGACGGTGCGTCGACGCGCGGCACGGCTCGCGGCGGTCTGCGGTCTGGTGGGCGGCCTGGTGATGCTCGGCGCGTCGCCGGCGCTGGCCGACGAGGACTCGGTCCGGGTGGGTGCGGCCAGCAGCTTCGCCGCTGGCGGTTCCGCGCAGGCGGTGAACGTGGCGGTGCGCAAGCGCACCGATGGTTGCGTCCTGCTGCGTACCGTGCTGTTTCTCAACCTTGAGGAGCTCCAGCCGCACCAGTTGAAGGTCGAGGTCAACGCGGGCGGGAGTTGGACCCCGGTGGCCGTCACCGGCGGCGGCGGTGCCGTGGGCACCGCGCAGACGTCACCGTCGAAGCCGACCCTGTGCAAGGGCAAGGGCATCACGGTGCGGTACCGGGTGACGTTCGGTGCCGGTGCCCCGGGTGGCCGGCTCGCCGTTACCGGCGTGGGTGTCAACGCGGCCGGTCAGGAGATCGGCCGGGGCAGCGACGCGGCGAGGGTGACCGGCGCGCGGGTCACCCCGTCGCCGACGCCGTCGAAGAAGGCGACGCCCACCCCGAGCCCGACCGACGTCGCGACAGTCGACGACGCGGCGACTCCGGCGGCGCTGGGGGCCGCGTCCACCGCGCCGGACACCTCGGCTGCCGCGGCGTCATCCGGCATGTCGCCGGTAATGATCTTCGGCATCGTCATGGTGGCGATCGGGTTGCTGCTCATCGTGCTGCTGTTCCGTCGCTCGCGCCAGGACCGCAAACCGTCCGACGAGGCGCCCGGCACGCTGCCGGGCAACCCCGGCGGCACCACCTACCGGGCCGCCGGTGGGCCGCCGGCCGCGCCCGGTCGCCCCGGCCAGGTGTACGGCCAGCAGCCGCCCGCCACCGGTTGGGGTGCCGTGCCGTCCCCGCGCCCCGCCGCCGGCGGGGTCTACGGGGCCCGGCCAGCGGCTGCCGGCGCGCCCCCGGAGGCGACGCAGCCGATGCCGGGAGCACCCGAAACCCGGCAGTTGCCCGGGAATCCGCCTCCCGACGATGGCGGTCACACCGTGATCATGCCCCGGCTCCCCGGCTGAGCGGGGCTCGACCCGGACCCTCCGTTACGCTCAGGCTCGGTGTCTACCTGCGGCCAAGGAGTGGAACACGTGTCTGATCTGTCCCAGATTGTGAAGGCGTACGACGTCCGAGGGACGGTGCCGGACCAGTGGGACGAACGGGCCGCCGAGGCGCTGGGCGCCGCGTTCACCCAACTCCTCAACTCCACCGAGGAGCCGGGCGACGCGGTCGTCGTCGGCTACGACATGCGAGCCACCTCGCCCGGACTGGCCGCCGCGTTCGCCGCCGGCGTGCGGGCCGAGGGGCGCTCGGTGATCGAGATCGGGCTCGCCTCCACCGACCTGCTCTACTTCGCCTCCGGCTCGCTCGACCTGCCGGGGGCGATGTTCACCGCCAGCCACAACCCCGCCCAATACAACGGCATCAAGATGTGCCGTTCCGGTGCCCGGCCGATCGGCCAGGAGAGCGGTCTGGCGGAGATCCGGGAGCGGGCCCAGGCTCTGCTGGACTCGGGCGACGCCCGCCCGGCCGGTGCGCCGGCCCGGCCGGCCGAGCGGCGTGACCTGCTCCCCGACTATGCCGGCTACCTGCGTAAGCTCGTCGACCTCTCGGGCATCCGGCCGTTGAAGGTCGTCGTCGACGCCGGCAACGGGATGGGCGGCTTCACCGTGCCCACCGTGCTGGGCGACGCCGCCCTGTCGCCGCTGCCGCTGGAGATCGTGCCGCTCTACTTCGAGTTGGACGGCACCTTCCCCAATCACGAGGCCAACCCACTGGACCCGGCTAACCTGGTCGACCTCCAGCGCGCGGTGGTGGAGCACGGGGCCGACATCGGGTTGGCCTTCGACGGCGATGCCGACCGGTGCTTCGTGGTGGACGAGCGTGGCGAGCCGGTCTCGCCGTCGGCGATCACCGCCCTCGTCGCCGCACGGGAGCTGGCCAAGCACCCCGGTTCCACAGTGATCCACGGTCTGATCACCTCCAGCGCGGTCGCGGAGATCATCCGTGAGCACGGTGGGAAGCCGGTCGTCGCCCGGGTCGGGCACTCCTTCATCAAGGCGGAGATGGCCCGGACCAACGCCGTCTTCGGCGGTGAGCACTCCGCGCACTACTACTTCCGGGACTTCTGGTTCGCCGACACCGGCATGCTCGCGGCGATGCACACCCTGGCGGCGCTGGGCGAGCAGTCGCTGCCACTGTCCGTGCTGGCCGGCGAGTACGAGCGCTACATCGCCTCCGGCGAGATCAACTCGACGGTGGCCGACCAGGCGGCGGCGGTGGCCGAGGTGCGGGCCGCGTACCCCGACGCGGTGGCCGACGAGATGGACGGGCTCACCCTGCGATTCCCCGACGGCGCCTGGTTCAACCTGCGCGCCTCCAACACGGAGCCGCTGCTGCGGCTCAACGTCGAGGCGCCTACCCAGGATCGGATGGTCTCGCTCCGGGACGACGTGCTCGGCCGCGTTCGCCGATAAGATCGCCTGCGCCGGTCGGCACCGCCGCCGGTCCAGCCGCACACCCGGTCGGCACCGCCGCCGGTCAAGCCGCACACGTGGAAGGAGCCGTGCCATGGCCCTGGATCCGCAGTTGCTCGAGATTCTCGCCTGTCCGGACACGCACCACGCCCCGCTCACCTACGACGCCGAGGCGCAGACGCTTACCTGCACGGAGTGTGGACGGATCTTCGAGGTCCGCGACGACGTGCCGGTGCTGCTGCTGGACGAGGCGCGCGGCGGCCCGGGGCAGTCGTCATGATCGACGGTACGGCCGGGGTCAGCGGTCGTCGCGACGCCGACGAGGCTCTGCTCGACAACCCGGAGGCGCTGGCCGAGCGCGACCCGGGCGGCATGCTCCGGCACACGGCGTCGGCCGGTGCGCAGGTTCGCGAGAGCGCGGCTCTGGCTGCCGAGGCGAACCTGGCGGTGCTCGCCGACGACGGGCGCCCCCGAGCCGTCGTGATCGCCGGCATCGGCACCGCGGGGCGTACCGGGGATGTACTGGCCACGGTCGCCGGGCCGCGCTGCCCGGTCCCGATCATCGGGCACCGCAGCGCCGGGGTGCCCGGTTGGGTGGGCGCGGCGGACGTGGTGATCGCGGTGAGCGCGTCCGGTCGTAGCCCGGAGGCGCTCGGTGCCGCCGAGGCGGCGCACCGGCGCGGTGCCCGGCTGGTCGCCGTGGGTGCCCCCGACTCGCAGTTGCAGTCGATCGCCGAGCAGGCCCGGGCGCCGTTCATCCCGGTGCCCCGCCGTGCCCCGGCCCGCGCCAGCCTCTGGGCGCTCACCGTGCCGGTCCTGCTCGCGGCCCGTTCCCTCGGGCTCGTGAAGGTCAACGAGGCGGACCTGGCGGAGACCGCGGCCCGGCTCGACGCGGACGCGGACCGCTGCCGTTCCGCTGCGGAGTCGTTCGTCAATCCGGCGAAGTCACTGGCCCTGGGCCTGGCCGGCTCGATCCCGATCGTCTGGGGCTCGTCCCCGCTGGCCACCGTGGCCGCCCGCCGGTTCGGTGACACCCTGTCGGCCAACGCCCGCTACCCGGTGGTCACCGGTGCGCTCGGGGAGGCCGGTCGGGGCCGGGTCGGGCTGCTCGACGGCGTCTTCGGCGGCCTGGCCGAGGGCGAGCGGGACATCTTCGCCGATCCGGCGGAGGAGGACGGCGAGGGCACCCGGCTGCGGCTCGTGCTGCTGCGCGACGGCGGGCTCAACGCCGAGGACGACACCGACGAGCCGCTCGCCGTCGAGGAGCGCCGCGCGGATGCGGTGCAGACCCTCGCCGAGCGTCGTGGTGTGCGGTGCGACGTGGTGACCGCCGAGGGTGGCTCCGCGTTGGAGCGGTTGGCCTCGCTGATCGCGGTCCCGGATTTCGCCTCGATCTACCTTGCCCTGGCCCATGGGCTGGACCCGATGGCCGTTCCGGCCATCACCGAGATGAAGGAGCTGTCGAACCAGTGAACGACCGTAGGGGGCGGCGCGGCATGCGCGGACCGGTCAGCTTCGTGACGCGAAGCGGAGCGGCGGCGTGAACGAGCGCAGCGAGCGAACCAGGTGGCTCAGCAGCGGGTTGTCTCAGGTCAGCGCGAAGCGAAGCGGAGCGGTGGCATGAGCGCGAACGGTGGGACGAAGGCGATTGTCGCCGCCCTGCTGGCCAACGTCGGCATCGCCGTCACCAAGTTCATCGCGTTCCTGCTCTCCGGGTCGTCGTCGATGCTGGCCGAGGCGGTCCACTCGGTCGCCGACTCCGGCAACCAGGGCCTGCTGCTGCTCGGCGGCAAGCGGGCGAAGCGGGCGGCCACCCCGGAACACCCGTTCGGGTATGGCCGGGAGCGCTACATCTACGCGTTCATCGTGTCCATCGTGCTGTTCAGCATCGGTGGCCTGTTCGCGCTGTACGAGGCGTACCACAAGTGGCACGACGGGGGCGCCATCGAGTCCTGGCACTGGCTGCCGGTGGTCGTGCTGGTGTCGGCGATCATCATGGAGTCGTTCTCCTTTCGGACCGCCATCAAGGAGTCCAACCACATCCGGGGCAACCAGTCCTGGGTGCGGTTCATCCGCCGCGCCAAGGCGCCGGAGCTGCCGGTCGTGCTCCTGGAGGACTTCGGCGCGCTCGTCGGTCTGGTGTTCGCCCTGTTCGGCGTCAGCATGACGCTGATCACCGGCAACGGTGTGTGGGACGCCGCCGGCACCGCGATGATCGGCATCCTGCTGGTCGTCATCGCCGTGGTGCTGGCCATCGAGACGAAGAGCCTGCTGCTCGGTGAGGGCGCCGAGGCGTCCGAGCTGGCCGCCATCGAGCGAGCCGTCACCGATGGCCCCGAGGTGGAGCGGATCATCCACATGAAGACGCTCTACCTGGGGCCGGAAGAGCTGATGGTGGCCGCGAAGATCGCCGTTCCGCGGTGCGAGAGCGCTCACGACCTGGCCCGCGGCATCAACGCCGTGGAGGCGCGGATCCGCGCCGCGGTGCCGATCGCCCGGGTGATCTACCTGGAGCCGGACGTCTACAGCGCCGCCGCGGCCGAGGCCGGCACCGGTGCGGCCGCCGACACCGCCGTGCCGCAGGACGCGTCGGGCGAGGCGGCCGGGCGGCCCGGGGGCTGACGGGTGGAGCCACTGTACGGACCGATCCGCGACTACGCCTGGGGCTCCCGCTCGGCCATCGCCCTCCTTCAGGGCCGGGTGGTGCCCAGCGCCGGCCCGGAGGCGGAGCTGTGGTTGGGCGCCCACCCGGGTGCCCCGGCCAGTGTGGACCGCGCCGGCCTGCGGGTGAGCCTCTGCGACCTGGTGCGGGACGAGCCGGGGCAGTGGCTCGGCCAGCGGGTGTCGGAGCGGTTCGGCAGCCGACTGCCGTTCCTGCTCAAGGTGCTCGCCGCCGACGCCCCGTTGAGCCTGCAGGCACACCCCAACGCCGAGCAGGCGCGGGCCGGCTACGCGGCGGAGGCGGGGCTTCCCGAGGGGCGGCGCAGCTACTCCGACCCGCACCACAAGCCGGAGTTGCTTGTCGCGCTGACCCCGTTCGAGGCACTGTGCGGTTTCCGGGAGCCGGCGGAGTCGGCCGAGGCGCTCGCCGCGTTCGGCGTACCGGAGTTGGCGCCGGTGGTCGCCGCGTTGCGCGCCGGGCCGGTGGGGCTGCGGACGGCGGTGCGGACGCTGCTCGACTGGCCGGTCTCGGAACGCGACGGGTTGCTGGGTTCGGTGGTGGCCGCGTCCGCCGACGGTCCGGACGCGGAGTTGGCCCGCCGGCTGACCAAGGCGTACCCGGCGGACCCGGGCGTGCTGGTGGCGTTGCTGCTGCACCACGTGCGGCTGGTGCCGGGGGAGGCGATCTGGATGCCCGCCGGCAACCTGCACGCCTACCTGAGCGGCTGTGGTGTGGAGATCATGGCGGCCAGCGACAACGTGCTGCGTGGTGGGCTGACCCCGAAGCGGGTGGACGTCGACGAGCTGATGCGGGTGCTGCGCTTCGAGGTGCTGCACGATCCGGTGCGGGCCGCGCGGCCGGTCGGCCCGGGTGTGGACTGGTGGCCCGTGCCGGTGGACGATTTCGCGTTGCACCGGGTGCGGGTCGGCGCGGCGGTGCCCTCGGCCACGCTGCCGTTGCCCGGCCCTCGGGTGGTGCTCTGTGCCGGTGGGTCGATCACCGTGGACGACGGTGCCGGCGCGTTGACGTTGGCGTCCGGCGAGGCGGCGATCGGCACGGCGGCCGGTGAGCCGCTGCGGATCAGTGGCGCCGGCGAGGCGTACGTGGCGACGTCCGGACTGCGGTGATCCCGCACGGACCGTGGACGACACAAGTCCGACTTTTCCCGGAATAGCTTGACGGAGCGGTGTCCGAGTGTGACTCTATGAGTACGCAGCGTTATCGCGACGACGGTCCGAGAACGTGCGGGGAACCAAACCGGGGGGATGCACGGGGCGGGCGGGGCATGGGCGGGAAAGTCCGTTCAGCACCGACCGCCCCGTGCGCTGTCTGCGGACCGTCCCCCTATGGCGGTCGACGGCGCGCGTAAGGTGGAAGGTCGGCGCAGACATCGTTCGACAGGAGCTTTCATGACCAGCACCCTCCCGGCGTCCCCCAGCGGCACGCCGTCCGAGGCCCGGCCGAGCACCCTCGCCGAAGGCGACTTCAAGGTGGCGGATCTGTCGCTCGCCGAGTTCGGGCGTAAGGAGATCCAGCTCGCCGAGCACGAGATGCCCGGCCTGATGGCGATTCGCCGAGAGTTCGCCGAGGCGCAGCCGCTGGCCGGCGCGCGGATCACCGGCTCGCTGCACATGACCATTCAGACCGCCGTCCTGATCGAGACGCTGGTCGCCCTCGGCGCACAGGTGCGCTGGGCGTCCTGCAACATCTTCTCCACCCAGGACCACGCCGCCGCGGCGATCGTCGTCGGCCCGAACGGCACCCCCGAGGCCCCGGCCGGCGTCCCGGTGTACGCGTGGAAGGGCGAGACCCTCCCGGAATACTGGTGGTGCACCGAGCAGGTGCTCGCCTGGCCGGACGGGCAGGGCCCGAACATGATCCTCGACGACGGTGGCGACGCCACCCTGCTCGTGCACAAGGGCGCCGAGTTCGAGAAGGCCGGTGCGGTCCCGCCGGTCGAGTCCGCCGACTCCGAGGAGTACGCGGTCATCCTCGAGGTGCTGCACCGCTCGCTCGGCGAGGACAGCCAGCGCTGGACCCGGATCGCCGCCGGCATCAAGGGCGTGACCGAGGAGACCACCACCGGCGTGCACCGCCTCTACGAGATGCACCGGGCGGGCACCCTGCTCTTCCCGGCCATCAACGTCAACGACTCGGTGACCAAGAGCAAGTTCGACAACAAGTACGGCTGCCGGCACTCGCTCATCGACGGCATCAACCGGGCCACCGACGTGCTGATCGGCGGCAAGATGGCCGTCGTGATGGGCTACGGCGACGTGGGCAAGGGCTGCGCCGAGTCGCTGCGCGGCCAGGGCGCCCGGGTCGTGGTGACCGAGGTGGACCCGATCTGCGCGTTGCAGGCCGCGATGGACGGCTACCAGGTCGCCACCCTGGACGACGTGGTCGAGCAGGCGGACATCTTCATCACCGCCACCGGCTGCTTCGACGTCATCACGAACGAGCACATGGCCCGGATGAAGCACCAGGCCATCGTCGGCAACATCGGCCACTTCGACAACGAGATCGACATGGCCGGTCTGGCCAAGCGTTCCGACGTCGAGCGGGTCAACATCAAGCCGCAGGTCGACCTGTGGCGCTTCGCCGACGGGCACGCCATCATCGTGCTGTCCGAGGGTCGCCTGCTCAACCTGGGCAACGCGACCGGGCACCCGAGCTTCGTGATGTCGAACTCGTTCGCCAACCAGACGATCGCCCAGATCGAGCTGTTCACCAAGACCGAGGAATACCCGATCGGCGTCTACGTGCTGCCCAAGCACCTGGACGAGAAGGTGGCCCGGCTGCACCTGGGCGCGCTCGGCGCCAAGCTGAGCACGCTGACCAAGGAGCAGGCCGCGTACCTGGGCGTCTCCACCGAGGGCCCGTTCAAGCCGGATCACTACCGCTACTGATCGACGCTCCGCACCGGACCGGGTCGGCTGTTCGCAGCCGGCCCGGTTCGTCGTTTCCGCCCGGCTCGGCGGGCTGCGCCCCGGCTCGGCGGGCTCAGCCTGACCGTCGGTCGCGGCGGGTGGGGCGGAACCACGTCCAGACGCACCAGGCCAGCCAGCCGAGCGACACGATGGTGGCCAGCGCCCGCATGCGCAGCGCGCTGAGCAGCAGAACCACGGCCAGCACCGCCAGCCACGGCAGGAATCCCCTCACGGCGGGGATCCTTCCACACCCGAGGGGTGGCGTCGGTGCTGCCGGCCGGCCGGGCCTGCGGCGCAGGGGTCGAGTGAGCTTGTCGTGTACGACTTGACGAGCCTCCTGGCCAGGGAGCAAGGTATGCCTGCCCTAAGTTGGTTGAGGCGTACCTGATGAACTCGGAGCCCGGATGTTCGCCACCTATCTGATCGGCCTGCGGGAAGGCCTGGAAGCCACCCTGGTGGTCAGCATCCTGGTCGCCTTCCTGGTGAAGTCGCAGCGCCGGGATCGGCTGCCCCAGGTCTGGGCGGGTGTCGGCCTGGCCGTGGTGCTCTCGGTGCTCTTCGGCTGGCTGATCGAGTACACGTCGACCTCGCTGCTGTCCCGCTCCGAGGACCGGGAGTTGTTCGAGGCGATCACCTCCGTCGCCGCCGTGGTCTTCGTCACCTGGATGATCTTCTGGATGCGCCGGGCGGCCCGGACCATCGCCGGTGAGCTGCGCGGCAAGCTGACCGAGGCGCTGGCCGTCGGCTCGTTCGCGGTCGCCGGGATGGCCTTCCTCGCGGTCGTCCGGGAGGGCCTGGAAACCGCGCTGATCTTCTACTCGGCTGCCCAGGGCGCGGCCGGCGACAGTGGTCCGCTGCTCGCGTTGGTCGGCGGCGTCGTCACCGCCGTGGTGCTCGGCGTGCTGCTCTACGCCAGCGCCCTGCGGATCAACCTCGGCAAGTTCTTCACCTGGACCGGCGCGCTGCTGATCCTGGTCGCCGCCGGCATCCTCAAGTACGGCGTCCACGACTTCCAGGAGGCCGGTGTCCTGCCCGGCCTGAACGACCTGGCCTACGACATCACCGGCACGCTCGACCCGACCACCTGGTACGCGGCCCTGCTCGCCGGCATGTTCAACGTGACGCCCGCACCCACCGTACTGGAGACGATCGCCTGGATCGGGTACGCCGTGCCGGTCCTCCTGCTCTTCCTACGGCCGGCCCGGCGCAAGCCGGCACCTGCCCCGACCACCACCGTCACCGAGCGCGGGGCCGACACCGGCACCGAGGCCGAGGCCGAGGCGGCAACCGCGCCGCAGCGTGCCTGACCCCACGAGGAGAGACAGCTCAGATGCGTACCACCCGATTTTTCGCGCTGGCCGCCGTCGGCGTGCTGGCGACGGCCGGGGTGACCGCCTGCTCCGGCGGCGACAAGGACGACCCGGCCGTGGCCGGCGGCCCGATCGCGGTCAAGGCGACGGACACCGCCTGTGAGGTCGGCACCACCGACCTGGGCGCCGGCACCGCCACCTTCAAGATCACCAACTCCGGTGCGAAGGTGACCGAGTTCTACGTCTACGCCGACGGCGACCGGGTGCTGGGCGAGGTGGAGAACATCGCCCCGGGCCTCAGCCGTGAGCTGCACGTCGAGTTGCCGGCCGGCACGTACCAGACGGCCTGCAAGCCCGGGATGAGCGGCAAGGGCATCCGGGGTGCGCTCAAGGTCAGCGGCTCGGCGCAGCCGCTCACCGCCGACGCCGCGTTGGCCGGCGCGGCCGAGAACTACCAGCGTTACGTCAAGAGTCAGACCGAGGCGCTGCTGGACAAGACCGAGGAGTTCGTGACCGCGGTCAAGGCCGGCGACGTGGCGAAGTCCAAGACGCTCTACCCGGTCGCCCGCACCTACTGGGAGCGGATCGAGCCGGTGGCCGAGATCTTCGGCGACCTCGACCCCAAGATCGATGGCCGCGAGGAGGTCATCGAGGAGGGGATGGAGTTCACCGGCTTCCACCGGATCGAGAAGGACCTCTGGCAGTCCGGCGACATCAGCAAGGACGGCCCCATCGCCGACCGCCTGCTTGTCGACGTCAAGGAGATCGTGACCAAGGCCAACGCCGAGAAGCTCTCCCCGCTCCAGCTCGCCAACGGTGCCAAGGAACTGCTCGACGAGGTGGCCAGCGGCAAGATCACTGGCGAGGAGGACCGCTACTCGCACACCGACCTGTGGGACTTCGCCGCCAACCTCGAAGGTTCCAAGGCCGCCGTGTCCGCCCTGCGCCCGGCCCTGGAGCAGCGCAACCCGGAGCTGGTCAAGCAGTTGGACACCGAGTTCGCCAACGTCGAGACGCTGCTCGGCAAGCACCGCGACGGCGACGGGTGGAAGCTGCACACCGCGCTGAGCAAGGACGAGCTCAAGGAGCTCTCCGACGGGATCAATGCGCTCGCCGAGCCGATCAGCAAGGTCGCCGCGGCCGTCGCCAAGTGACCAGGTAGCAGAAAGAGTTGGTGGGATGAGCGGGAGCAGGTTGACCCGGCGGCGGGCGATCACGCTCGCCGGCGCCGGCGTGGCCGGGATCGCCGGGGTGTCGGCAGGTGCGACGGCGTTGGTCAACGGCTCCCGTGGCCCGGCCGGGGCGAGCGACCACCCGGCCGGGGCGGTGCCGTTCCACGGCGAGCACCAGGCCGGCATTGTCACCCCGGCGCAGGACCGGCTGCATTTCGTCGCCTTCGACGTGATCACCAAGGATCGGGCCCGGCTCGTCGAGTTGCTCGAGGAGTGGACCGCCGCCGCCGCCCGGATGACCGCCGGGCGGGACGCCGGAGTGCTCGGCGCGGTGGGCGGGATGCCGGAGGCCCCACCGGACGACACCGGCGAGGCGCTCGGCCTGCCCCCGTCGCAGCTCACCCTGACGATCGGCTTCGGGCCGACGCTGTTCCGCGACGCCGACGGCCGGGACCGCTTCGGCATCGCCGACCGGCGGCCCGCCGCCCTCGCCGAGCTGCCGAAGTTCCCCGGCGACGCCCTCCAGCCGCAGCTCTCCGGCGGTGACCTCTGCGTGCAGGCGTGTGCCAACGATCCGCAGGTCGCGGTGCACGCGATCCGCAACCTGGCCCGGCTCGGCATGGGTGTGGTGAGCGTCCGCTGGTCGCAGCTCGGCTTCGGGCGTACCTCGTCGACCTCCCGTGACCAGGCCACCGCACGCAACCTGTTCGGGTTCAAGGACGGTACGGCCAACCTCAAGGCCGAGGACACCGAGCTGCTGCGCGACCAGCTGTGGGTGCAGCCGGGCGACGGGCCGGACTGGATGACTGGGGGCTCGTACCTGGTCACCCGCAAGATCCGGATGCTGGTGGAGACCTGGGACCGGACCTCCCTGGCCGAGCAGGAGGAGATCGTCGGCCGGACCAAGGGCAGCGGTGCCCCCCTCGGCCGGACCGACGAGTTCGACGAACCGGACTTCGCCGCGCGCGGCGCGGACGGCAAGCCGGTGATCGCCGAGCACGCGCACGTGACGCTGGCCCACCCGAGCCGGAACAGCGGCGCCCAGTTGCTGCGCCGGGGCTACAACTTCGTCGACGGCTCGGACGGCCTCGGCCGGCTCGACGCGGGCCTCTTCTTCATCGCCTACCAGCGTGACCCGCGTCGCCAGTTCGTCCCGATCCAGACCCAGTTGGCGCGGCACGACGTGATGAACGAGTACCTGCGGCACGTCTCCAGTGGGGTGTTCGCCTGCCCACCCGGGGTACGCGACGGCGGGGACCACTGGGGGCGCGCCCTCTTCGGCTGACCTGGGCCTGGTTCCCAGACTGCGGTGGCGCCGGCTGGCGTCGAAGGGGGATCATGGTGGCAGCCTGGCCCGGGACGTCATCCGTGCACCAGGCACCGCAGCACGTGGCGCCGCCGCCGCGGGTCGCGGTGACAGGTTCTTCGGCGGCGACACGCGTTACCGGCGGACGCCGGTCCCACCGAACTGACTGAGGATGCAATATTAATCCCATGAGAGCCCGCGTACTGGTGGTCGACGACGACCCCGCGCTCGCCGAGATGCTCGGCATCGTCCTGCGCAGCGAAGGCTTCCAGCCCTCGTTCGTGGCGGACGGCGAGCGAGCGTTGGCCGCCTTTCGTGACAGCCGTCCCGACATCGTGCTGCTCGACCTGATGCTGCCTGGTATGAGCGGTATCGACGTCGCTCGGTCGATTCGGGCGGAGTCCGGCGTGCCGATAGTCATGCTGACCGCCAAGAGCGACACCGTGGACGTCGTGCTCGGCCTGGAGTCCGGTGCCGACGACTACGTGGTCAAGCCGTTCAAGCCCAAGGAGCTGGTCGCCCGGATGCGGGCCCGCCTGCGCCGAGGCGAGGACGTCGCTCCCGAGATGCTGACCATCGGGCCACCGGACAACCAGATCACCATCGACGTGCCGGCGCACACCGTGAGCCGCAACGACGAGGAGGTGAAGCTGACTCCGCTGGAGTTCGACCTGCTGGTCGCGCTCGCCCGCAAGCCCCGTCAGGTCTTCACCCGCGAGGTGCTGCTGGAGCAGGTCTGGGGCTACCGGCACGCGGCCGACACCCGCCTGGTCAACGTGCACGTCCAGCGGTTGCGCGCCAAGATCGAGCCGGACCCGGAGCGACCGGAAATCATCCTCACCGTGCGGGGCGTGGGATACAAGGCGGGGACCGGATAGCCTGGTCGCACTGTGTCGACCTCGCCGCCCCCGCACCCCCAGAGCACGGCTGCCCGCCGGCCCAGCGCCGGCGGGGAGCTCTGGCGCGCGGTGAGTGGCCGGGTCGCCCGGGTGGTGGCCCGGGTGCACCAGACCTGGCGCCGTTCACTTCAGGTCCGGGTCGTGACCATCACGCTCGTCGCGTCCAGTCTGCTGGTCGGCGGGTTCGCTTTCCTGATCGCTGACAAGATCAGCACCATCCTGCTCGACAACGCCCGCAGCGACGTCCGGCAGCGGGTGACCAGCGGTGCGAGCTACGCGGCCAAGCAGGTCTCCCTCTACGGTCAGCCGCAGGAGGCGCAGCTCCAGGAGACCATCGACGGCACGGTCAACTACCTGGCCGGCGGTGACCCTCAGCAGACCAGCGGCGTGGTGGTGGCGATCACCGCCGACGGCTACCACAACGACATCCAGACCCGCACCGCGCCATCGGCGAACGTCCAGTCGCTGATCAGCCCGGAGCTGCGGGCCGCGATCGCCGACGGCAAGGTGGCCAGCCAGATCCGCACCGGGCGGCTCACCGGCGAGCCCACCAAATACCTGGTGTACGGCTCACCGGTGCCCACCCGCTTCGGCCAGATCGAGCTCTACTATCTGGTGCCGTTGAGCCGGCAGGACGTCACCGCCGCCGACGCACGGGCCACAGTCGTGGCCACCGGGGTCGCCCTGGTGATCCTGCTGGGGCTGCTCGCGGCGCTGGTCACCCGGTTGGTCGTCAACCCGGTCCGGGTCGCCGCACGGACCGCCCAGCGGCTCTCCGCCGGCCTGCTCGACCAGCGGATGGTGGTCAACGGTGAGGACGACCTCGCTCTGCTCGCCGCCTCCTTCAACCAGATGGCCACCAACCTGCAACGGCAGATCCTGCGTCTGGAGGAGATGTCCCGACTACAGCGCCGGTTCACCTCCGACGTCTCGCACGAGCTGCGTACCCCGCTGACCACGGTACGGATGGCCGCCGACCTGATCTTCGCCGAGCGCGACGAGTTCGACCCCGCGGTGGCCCGCAGCGCCGAGCTGCTGCAGGCCGAGTTGGACCGCTTCGAGGAGTTGCTCACCGACCTGTTGGAGATCAGCCGCTTCGACGCGGGCTTCGCCATGCTGGACTCCGAGCCGACCGACCTGGTGCCGGTGGTGCACCGGGTGGTCGACCGGCTGGCTGGCCTGGCCGAGCGGGTGGGCGTCCCGATCGAGCTCGACCTGCCGGGCACGCCGGTGATCGCCGAGGTCGACCCGCGCCGGGTCGAGCGGGTGTTGCGCAACCTGGTCGGCAACGCCGTCGAACACGGCGAGGCCCGTCCGGTGCTGATCACCCTCGGGGTGGACGACACCGCCGTGGCGATCACCGTCCGCGACCGTGGCGTGGGGCTCAAGGCAGGCGAGGAGAAGTTGGTGTTCAACCGGTTCTGGCGGGCAGACCCGTCCCGGGCTCGGCAGACCGGGGGCACCGGGCTGGGCCTGTCGATCAGCCTGGAGGACGCCCGGCTGCACGGCGGCTGGCTGGAGGCGTGGGGTGCTCCCGGGCAGGGCGCGCAGTTCCGGCTCACGCTGCCGGCCCGTGCCGGTGACCGGCTGACCACCTCGCCGCTGCGGCTGGTGCCGGCCGATGCCGCGCTGCCGTTCGGCGGTCCCCGCGACGGTGGACCGCTGGCCATCGGGCCCGGCACCGGTGGGGCGTTGGCGATCGACCCGGCGCCGACCGGGGACGGGCAGCGGGCGGAGGTGCGCTCATGAGACGACCGGCTCTGGTCGTGGCGTTCGGCGTGGTGGTGCTGCTGGGCGCCGGCTGCGGCATTCCGGCGGCCTCCGACGTGCGGGTGGACGGCAAGGGCGGGGCCGCGACCGAGGCCGGCATGGTCAACGGTCCGGGCAACGAGCCGCCGACCCGAACGGCCAGCGGCAGCGTCAACGAGGCGTTCGTCCGCAACTTCCTGTCCGCCGCCGCGGGTGAGCCGGATCGGGCGTACGAGCGGGTCAAGGCGTACATCGCCCCGGAGCACAAGTCCCGCCTCCAGGACAAGAAGGGCAGCGAGGTCGCGTTGAACGTGGTCCGGCTGCGCGAGGCGGTCTACACCCTCAACAGCGACTCGACCACCACCGTGAAGATCACCGTGCAGCAGATCGGTGTGCTGCGGGCCAACGGCACCCTCGCACCACCGGTGGCGACCGAGACGGAGTACGAGTTCGGTCTCCGCAGCGCGGCGTTCAACGGCGGCGTCAACGACGAGCGTGCCGGGTTGTACGTTCTCGACCCGCCGAACGTGCTGCTGCTCAGCGACGTCGCCCTTCGTCGCTACTACCAGGACGAGTCGATCTACTTCTGGAGTTCGGACCGCACCCGCCTCGTGCCCGACCAGCGCTACCGGCCGCTCGCGGTGCCGGACGAGCGCCGGGTCAACGAGGTGGTCAAGTGGCTGGTCGGCGGCCCCTCCGAATGGCTGCGCCCGGGTGTCGTCGGGCTGCCCGACCGCACCGAGCTGATCAACAACGCCACCGGCGGCAACGGCCGGTGGGAGGTCAACCTGGACATGTCCGGCGACGACCAGAACGGCATCGACCAGTTGATCACGCAGATCGCCTGGTCGTTGGGGGACCTGCCGGGTCAGCTGGAGGTGCGGATCCGCAACAACTCGCTACCCGTCCAGGACCTGAGCGAGCGACGGGACTCCGTCGAGCTCTACCCGAACGCCGAGAGCCCGCAGCGGTTCGGCCTGTACGAGGGCGCCATCCATCCGCTCGACTTCGGCAGCGAACTCAGCGGCGCCGTGCCGCTGGCACCCGAGGCCAACCGCAACATCGTCTCCGCCGACCTGGCGGTGGCCAAGGGGGAGCGGGTCCTCGCCGCGATGGTGGTCAAGGGCAGCAGCGAGGGTCGGCACCGGCTCGCGGTGGGCGCGAGCGCCGCGCCGATCTCCGCCATCAACCGCAGCACGTCCGAATACTCCTCGATGAGCCGTCCGGTCTGGTTGCGTGCCGTCGATGCGCGCCCCGGCCGTGGTCTGGTCGTCGCCGACGGGCAGCTCTACCGGTTCGACGAGTCGGCGCGGATGTATCAGGTGCCGCTCAACCTGCCCGCCGACGTCACCGCGGTGGCCGCCGCCCTGGACGGCCAACGGGTCGCGCTGATCGCCGGTGGCCGGCTCTACGTCGCCGCCGTCAACCCGGATGGCGGGGGCGTCTCCGTCGGCCCGCCCCGGCAGCTGGCCACCTCGCTGACCTCCCTCACCGCTGTCGACTGGGGCAGCGAGGACCAACTGGTGGTGGCGGGGTCCGTCGGTCAGCCGGCGATCTACGAGATCAGCGTCGACGGTGCCCTGGAGACGCCGCTACGTACCGACCTCGGTGCCAAGGTCACCCACCTGACGGCGTACCCGACCAACCGCACCATCCGGGTGCCCAGTGGCGCCTACATGTACGAGGCGAACGGGGTGGCCTACCGCAGCAGCCCCTTCGAACGGATCGAGCCGGACAGCGTGCGGGACATCGCCCCGGTCCCGACCGGCGTGCGCCCGAGCAACCCGTCGGCACCGTTCTTCCTCTACTGAAGCGATGACCGGGCACTGACGCGATGACCGGCTACTGACGCGATGACCGGGCTCTGGGCCGACCTGGCCGACCTGGTGTTGCCCGCCACCTGCGCGGGTTGTCGGGAGCGCCGGCCCGGCCTGCGGCACGGGGTCTGCCCGGCCTGCGTCGCGGCGCTGGGCGCCCTGCGCCCACTGTCGGTCCGCCCGACACCCGCCCCGCCGGGCCTGCCGGCCTGCGTCGCCCTCGGCCCGTACGCCGGTCCGCTGCGCGAGGCTCTGCTGGCGTACAAGGAGCACGGCCGGCACGGCCTGGCCCGCCCGCTCGGCGCGCTGCTCGCCGAGGTTGTCGCCACCGCGGTCGGTGCGGCGCGGCCCGTGGCGCTGGTGCCGGTCCCGGACACGGCGGCGGCGGCCCGGTCCCGCTACGGGGACCACCTGGACCGACTGGCCCGACACTGCGCGGCCCGACTCAACCGGGGCGGCTGGGCGGCGCGGGTGCACCGTCCACTGCGTGCCCTGCCCCGGCCCGACTCGGTCACCCTGGACAGCGCCGGCCGGGCGGCGGCGGCCGAGGCGGCCTTCCGTCCGCGTACCACGGCGGGTTGGGGTCGTGCCGCCGGTCCGGCGCCGGTCGTGGTGCTGCTGGACGACATCGTCACCACCGGCGTGACCCTGGCCGCCGCGACCCGGGTGCTGAGTGCGACCGGATGGGTGCCGAGTGTCGCCGCGGTGCTCGCGGCGACCCAAAAAAGACACCACTTGTAACAGACCGTGTTTCCGTTTCACCCATTGGTGTATGAGCTGCGAAAAATCCTGAGAGTCTTGGCGACTTGGGGTGACTGCCGGGCGAACAGGAGTTAGCGTTTCGCTGTCGGGGGTAGGAGGTCGTTCCAACGCCCTCGGCGGTGAGAGGAGGCGTAGCCGTACCAACCGGTCGACGCCAGCGGGTCCCCCCACGGCGCGCGACCGGGTTACCGGATCGAAGACCGTCCGAACAAGGGAGGTCACGTGGACATCGTGGTCAAGGGCCGAAACGTCGAAGTGCCGGACCATTACCGGGTGCACGTAGCCGAGAAACTCGCAAAGATCGAACGCTACGACCACAAACTGATTCGCGTCGATGTCGAGCTGTTTCACGAGCGCAATCCGCGCCAGGCCGAGCACTGCCAGCGGGTGGAGATCACCTGCGTTTCCCGAGGCCCGGTGATGCGGGCCGAGGCCTGCACGAACGACTTCTACAGCGCACTCGACGCGGCCATCGCGAAGCTCGACACCCGGCTGCGCCGCGCGGCCGACCGCCGCCGCGTACACCGGGGTCGGCACGCCCCGATCTCCGTCGCCGAGGCCACCGCGAATCTGCCCGTCGCGGACCTGGTGGCCACCCCGATGAGCGCGCCGCTCGACGGTGCCCGCGCCGGCACCGCCGTCGCGGAGCGGGTCGAGGAGGAGCACGACGACCAGCCCTGGCACATCGCCCGGGAGAAGGTGCACCCGGCGGAGCCGATGACGATCGACGACGCGCTGTTCGAGATGGAACTTGTCGGCCACGACTTCTACCTGTTCCAGGACAAGGAGTCCGGCCGCCCGAGCGTCGTCTACCGCCGCCACGCGTACGACTACGGCATCATCTCCCTCGCCACCGACCGCTAACCGAGCCACGTCGACCGGGAGTTGTGGCAGGCGAACGCCTGCCACAACTCCGTGGTCCGTCAGCGCGGGTCGGCCGACAGCAGCGCGAAGGTCAGGTCGTCCAGGCGGGCACCAGCCAGGCCGGGCAGCCGCCCGCGCTGCAGGGCCTCGCGCCGGAACCCGACCCGCTCCAACACGCGGTGCGACGCGGTGTTGTCCGGCACCGTGCCGGCGGTCAGCCGGGCGACACCAACCGGCCCGAACGCCCAGTCCACCAGCAGTCGGACCGCCCGGGTCGCGTACCCCCGGCCGCGCCAGTCGGGCAGCAGGGCGTAGCCGACCGACGCCTCGCCGGCGGCCACGTCGGTGTACGACAACCCGCAGCTGCCCACCGGCTCCCCGCTGGCCGCGTCCGTGATCAGGAGTCGGGCGATGTCGCCGGTCAGCCAACCGCTCTCCGCGAGACGACAGCGTCGCTCGATCGCCTCCCGCGTCGGCGGCACGGGCGGCGCCTGGTTCGCCACCACCTCGGGTCGGCTGTGCAGCCGGTACATCAGGTCGGCGTCGTCGGGCGCGAGCCGGCGCAGCGTCACCACCTCGTCGGTGAGCACCCGGCCGGGCAGGTCGGGCAGCAGTCGGATGGTCGGTCGGTGCGGGTCTTCGGCGAGGCGTACCCAGGCCAGCAGGTCGTGCCGACCCCCGTCCTGGCCCGACCCGGCCAACCGGCGCGAACCCTCGTGGCGGAAGCCGGCGGCCAGCGCGACCCGCTGGCTCGGGCCGTTCTCCGGCTCGGTGAGCAGCTCCAGCCGAGCGGTTCCGGTGGCGAACGCGTGCTCGCTCAGCGCGCGGGTGGCCGCGGCGGCCAGTCCGCGCCCACGCGCCGCCGGCCGCAGCCAGTAGCCGATCTCGGCCTGGCCACGCGCGGGCACCGGGTTGTTCAGCCCCACCGCGCCGAGCAGCCGGTCGGTGGCCGGGTCCGCGACGGCGTACGCCGCGCCGCCGCCGGTCCAGGCCGCCGGGGCGCCGACGTCGATCCACCACCTGGCGTCGGTCCGGGTGTACGGCGTGGGCAGGTTCGAGACGAACCGTTGGGTCAGCGGGTCCGCGCAACCGTCGACCACGTCTGCGGCGTCCTCGGCCCGGAAGGGACGCAGCCGCACCCCGTGCGCCTCCACGACCTGCCGGAGCGTCATACGAGGTCCTCGGCGAGCAGCGCGGCCACCCAGGCGTCGACCCGTTCGCCCCGGTGCTGCACCCCACCGCGGGCGGTCCCCTCGAACGTGAAGCCGGCCTTCTCCGCCACCCGGCGCGAGGCGGTGTTGCCCACGTTCGCCTTCCACTCGATCCGGGCCAGGCCCAGCGTGGCGAAGCCCCAGGTGCTGAGCGCGACGAGCGCGGCCGGCAGGTACCCCCGGCCACGGGCCGCCGGGGCGGTCATGAAGCCGACGTCGGCCTGCAGGGCGTCGGTGGGGGAGAGCCGTAGGTCGATCGTGGCGGCGTACCTGTCGTCCGGGTCGGCGACCACGAAGCAGGCGGCCTCACCCCGAGCCCAGGCGTCCTGGCCGTAGACCTGGTAGCCCTGCGCGTCGGATCGCTCGTACGGGTCCGGCACGGTCGTCCAGCGGATGCTCTCCGGATCCCGGCAGGTCCGCACCACGGCGTCCAGGTCGTGCTCCTCCATCGGTCGCAGGCGCAGCTCACCGGCCCCGGCGGTGGCGAACAGGGTGGGCTGCGGGCGGCCGAAGACGGCGGCGCGCCGGGCCGCGAGGGTGCCGTGACCAGCAGGTCCGGTCGCCCCGGGCGCGGGCACCTCGCCGGGTAGCAGCGAGCCGATCCAGCCGTCCGCGCCGGACTGTGTCGCCGGGTTGGCCAGGCGCAGCCGGCCGTCGATCCGGAAACCGGCCCGGAGGGCGACCAGCCGGGAGGCGTGGTTGCCCACCTCGGCCTGCCAGATCAGCCGGCGCAACCCGAGGGTGTCGAAGGACCAGCGGGCCACCGCCCGGGTGGCGCGGACCTGCACGCCCCGGCCGCGCGCCCAGGGGGCGGTCCAGTAACCGACCTCGCCGGTGCCGTCCCGGTCGATGGAGATCAGCCCGCACGAGCCGAGCAGTTCACCGGTCGCCGGGTCGCAGACCGCGAACGGCGCCCCGGTGCCCTCAGCCCAGGCCGCCCTGCTCATCTCGGTGACGAAGCCGAGGGCATGTTCGGGCAGGTACGGGCGCGGCACGGTGGTCCAGCGCTGAATGTCCGGATCCTGGCACGCCTTGTGTACGGCGTCGGCGTCGCTGTCCCGCCAGGGCCGTAACAGCACGCCGTCCTCAGTGATCTCCACGGGCTCCACCCGTGCATCCTGCCGCAGCGTTCGCCGACGGCGTAACCGGATAACGTTTGGGGTGTGCGCAGGACGCGAAGTATGTCGGGTTCGGCGGAGTCGACCACCGCCACCAGTGACCATCGGGCCGATGGAGCGCCTACGATGGTTCGAGACTGTCTAGGGGAGCGTTGATCCGTGTCGATTCTGGAAAAGGTCCTTAACGCGGGCGAGGGCCGCATGGTGCGCCGGCTCAAGGCCATCGCCGCCGCCGTCACCTCGATCGAGGACGACTACGTCAACCTCACCGACGAGGAGCTGGCCGGCATGACCGAGCAGTTCCGGGAGCGGCTCGACGAGGGTGAGACCCTCGACGACCTGCTGCCGGAGGCGTTCGCGGTGGCCCGCGAGGCGGCCGCCCGGGTGCTCGGCCAGCGCCCGTACGACGTCCAGGTGATGGGCGGCGCGGCGCTGCACTTCGGCAACATCGCCGAGATGAAGACCGGTGAGGGCAAGACGCTGACCTCGGTCATGGCCGTCTACCTCAACGCGCTGTCCGGCAAGGGCGTGCACGTGATCACGGTCAACGACTACCTCGCCCAGCGTGACGCGGCGTGGATGGGTCGGGTGCACGAGTTCCTCGGGCTGACCGTCGGCGTGGTGCTGCCCAACCGGCCGGCCACCGAGCACAAGGCCGCCTACGAGTGCGACATCACCTACGGCACCAACAACGAGTTCGGCTTCGACTACCTGCGCGACAACATGGCCTGGTCGAAGGACGAGCTGGTGCAGCGCGGCCACAACTTCGCCGTGGTCGACGAGGTCGACTCCATCCTGATCGACGAGGCCCGCACCCCGCTGATCATCTCCGGCCCGGCCGAGCACTCCGCCCGCTGGTACGGCGAGTTCGCCGGCGTGGTGGCCCGGCTGCAGCCCGGCACCGACGGCGAGGGCGACTACGAGGTCGACCACTCCAAGCGCACCATCGCGGTGACCGAGCGGGGTGTCGCCAAGGTCGAGGACCGGCTCGGCATCGACAACCTGTACGAGTCGGTCAACACTCCGCTGGTCGGCTACCTCAACAACGCCATCAAGGCCAAGGAGCTCTACAAGCGCGACAAGGACTACATCGTCAGCGACGGTGAGGTCCTGATCGTCGACGAGTTCACCGGTCGCATCCTGCACGGCCGTCGTTACAACGAGGGCATGCACCAGGCGATCGAGGCCAAGGAGGGGGTGGAGATCAAGCAGGAGAACCAGACTCTTGCCACCATCACCCTGCAGAACTACTTCCGCCTCTACGAGAAGCTGTCCGGGATGACCGGCACGGCGCAGACCGAGGCGAGCGAGTTCAACAAGGTCTACAAGGTTGGCGTCGTGACGATTCCGACGCACCGCCCGATGGTCCGCGAGGACCGGCCGGACGTCATCTACAAGACGGAGAAGGCCAAGTTCAACGCCGTCATCGAGGACATCGCCGAGCGGCACCAGCTCGGTCAGCCCGTCCTGGTCGGCACCGTCTCGGTGGAAAACTCCGAGATCCTCTCCCAGTTGCTGCGCCGACGGGGCATTCCGCACAACGTGCTGAACGCCAAGTTCCACGCCCGGGAGGCCGAGATCGTCGCCCAGGCCGGGCGTAAGGGCGCGGTCACCGTGGCCACCAACATGGCCGGCCGCGGTACCGACATCCTGCTCGGCGGCAACCCCGAGTTCCTCGCCGCGAACGAGCTGCGCCAGCGCGGTCTCGACCCGCTGGAAAACGAGGAGGAGTACGCCAAGGCGATGGAGGAGGTCCTGCCCACCTGGAAGCAGGCCTGCGACGCCGAGGCGGACGAGGTCTCGGCCGCCGGTGGCCTCTACGTGCTGGGCACCGAGCGGCACGAGTCCCGGCGGATCGACAACCAGCTGCGCGGTCGTGCCGGCCGGCAGGGTGACCCGGGCGAGTCCCGTTTCTACCTGTCCCTGCAGGACGAGCTGATGCGGCGGTTCCGCGCCGGTGCGGTCGAGGCGGTGATGGAGCGCTTCAACATCCCGGAGGACGTGCCCATCGAGTCGAAGATGGTCACCCGGCAGATCAAGAGCGCGCAGGCCCAGATCGAGGGCCAGAACGCCGAGATCCGTAAGAACGTGCTGAAGTACGACGAGGTGCTCAACAAGCAGCGCCAGGTCGTCTACGCCGAGCGGCTCCGGGTGCTCAACGGTGAGGACCTCTCCGACCAGGTCCGCAACATGATCGACGACACCGTCGAGGCGTACGTGCGGGGCGCCACCTCCGAGGGCTACGGCGAAGACTGGGATCTTGAGCAGCTCTGGTCCAGCCTCAAGCAGCTCTACCCGGTCGGCGTGACGATCGAGGAGTTGGAGGAGGAGGCCGGCGGCTCGCGGGCCGGCATGGACGCCGACTTCCTCGTCGCCCGCCTCAAGGACGACGCCAACGCCGCGTACGACCGGCGTGAGGAGCAGATCGGCACCGAGGGCGTGCGTCAGCTGGAGCGGATGGTGCTGCTCCAGGTCATCGACCGCAAGTGGCGCGAGCACCTCTACGAGATGGACTACCTCCAGGAGGGCATCAACCTTCGGGCGTACGCCCAGCGCGACCCGGTGGTGGAATACCAGCGCGAGGGCTTCGACATGTTCGCCACCATGATGGAGGGCATCAAGGAGGAGACTGTCGGCTTCCTCTACAACGTCGACGTCCAGGTGGCCGAGCCGGAGCCGGAGGCGGGCTCGGAAGAGGTCGCGCTGCTCGACAAGCCGGTGGAGATCCGGGCCAAGGGTCTCAACCAGGCACCGCGGCGGCAGGGCCTGCAATACTCCGCGCCCACCATCGACGGCGAGGCCAGCCCCGGCGCCCCCGTCATCGAGCAGGCCGAGCAGCAGGCTCCGGCGCTCGGTGTGGGTCGCCCCGCCCCCGGCGCCCCGGCGGCACCGGGCCGGACCGCCCCGTCCGCCCCGCAGCGTCCGGCCGCCGGTCTCCGCGGCCCGGCGGTGCCGTCGGCCGCCTCCCGCCGGCCGGCAGCCAACCAGGCGGAGGCGAGCAACGGCCCGTCCCGCAACGCGCCGTGCCCGTGTGGCTCGGGCCGCAAGTACAAGCGCTGCCACGGTGCCCCCAACGGCGGCAACTGACCGACTCGACAGCACCTGACCAACGGGTCCCGGCCGTCCAGGCCGGGACCCGTTGGGCGTCTCCCCCGTGACCTCCCGCTATGCGCCGGGTCTGGGCGTGTCTGGAGGTTGCGCCAGGGACCTCGTCCCTTGAGGGCGGGCGGCGCCCCTGGGCGCGTTGGATGTGGTCAGAGGACGTGCAGGGCGGTGCAGAGCCAGCGGCCCCGGCGATGCTCCAGGCGCAGTGCCATTGCCCAGCTCCGACCGCCCGCGCCGGTGAGGACGGCCGCCGCCTCCACTGCGGCCTCCCGTGGCTCGCAGACGCGCAGGCGTAGCAGCCGGACCAGCGGTCGGCCGGTACGGCGGCGGGATGTCCCGGCCCGGCCGGATGCGCGGGCGAGTTCGGTCAGCAGGTCTCCCGCTCGGGCCGGGTCGAGCAGCGCCCGCACCTGGGTCGGCGGACGGTAGCCGTTGACCACCTCCAGGCAGGTGCCGACGAAGCGATGCGCGGCTCGGGTGGTTTCCGGAGCGGTCGACGGCGGCAACGACACGACCGGGTGGGTGGTGGTGGACCTGTTCGGCACCGGGCGCAGGGCTGCTCGCCGCTCCGGCGGCCGAACCGGGCTGGGTCGGGTGGAGGCGAACAGGTCGAGGGCGAGCTGACCGTCGGTCTGCGCCGGCCAGTACGACCCGTCGGTCTCGTCGACGTACGGCGGGTCGAAGGGCGGGACGGGGCGCAGCCGCACGGTTGGTCGGGAAGGACCGGATCGCGCTCCACTCATCATGGCTCCCAGAGACTGCGTTTGCCTTCGTTTGCCTCCGACAACCTCGATTCTGAGCGACAGAACGGCTTCGGTCAATGGCCCGGTGGTAGCCTCCACCCGACGAGGCGCGTGATCCACTCGGGTTTCTTGAAGTCGGGGTATCGGGGGCGCTGGGACCCCGCGTTATCAAGAAACCCGAGTGGATCATGCCCCGGCGAGGGATGGACGAGCGGGCCAGGTCGGGCTTCGCTACTCCGGATCGCGGTCGACAAGCGGGTTGCTCTGCACCCACTCGGCGGTCTCGGAATACTTGCGCGCTATGTACTCCTCCAGGCGCGCGCGCTCGACGCGCCACTGGCCGCGTCCACCGATCTTGATCGCCGGCAGTTCGCCACTGCGCACCATGTGGTAGACCTGCGAGTCCGACACGTTCAGCTCGGTGGCGACGTCGGAGAGCAGCAGGAACCGTGGCTCCACAGGGACTCCCGGGGTTGATGTCGTTTGGCTCAGTTTGCCACCGACAGCCCCGACCGCCCAGCGCCCGGCCCGCCCGACGGCGGGTCGACCGTACGGGACACACCGGGCGGGAACTTCCACCGGCCGGTGTCGGGGTGTATGACGATCACGGCGTGCGGCATGATCTGCGCCCGTGCCGGCGGATGCCGGTGGAGGACGACGCGGGGAGACGACCGGTGACCAACGAGCTTGTCCGGGTGTACGTGCCGGCGACCGTACCCATGGTGGCCCGCCTGCGGGCGGAAGGACTGACCGCCGACCAGGCGCACGCGGTGACCCCGGCGTTGCGCGAGTGGTACGCCGAGGGCGACGAGGAGGAGTTGGAGTACGTCGCGTTCACCCGGGCCGCCCAGGACTCGCTGCACCTGCTCCGGGCCGATCCGACCGCTCCCCGCCGCCGCGTCGTCGTCTCGGTCGACCTCCCGGCGAGCGCGCTCGGGCGGGGCGACGGTGAGTTGGGTTCCAGCACTGTGACGTTGGCCGACGCCGTGCCGGTGGGTGCCGTCGCCGCGCTCCACGTGGACGGCGCGGACGCGGCCGAGGAGGTCGCCGCGGCGGTCCAGGTGGTGGCCGAGGCGGCCGCTGGCGACCCCGACGCGCAGTTCACCGTTGACGGCGCCGAGGACCACGAGCTGGAGTGGTACGACGTGACAGAGCTGGACCTGCTGCTGAACGCGGCCAGCTGAGCCGGCCGCCCGAACGCCGGCCGCCCGAACGCCGGCCGCCCGAACGCCGGCCGGCAGGAGTCAGCCCGGCGTCAGCGGGCCGGATCGGCCTTGGCCGGGTCCGTGTCGAACGCCTCGGCGGGGTCCGGCTCGTCGTCCTGCGGGTCGACCCGTTCCGCGACGGCGGTGTCCGGGCTGCCGGCCGGTGTGTCGTCGTCGGTGTGGGCCGGGCCGAGCGTGCGGCCGAACGCGATCAGGGCGGTAAGCGCCCCCACGAAGAGCACCCAGATGCCGTTGTCCACCCGCGAGGTGCCCAGCGAGGTCTGCGCCACCGCGTCCGCCTCGCTGAGGGCGCTGGCCAGGTCGAGCAGCGACCGGCCACCGATCCGGATGATCACCTCGGCGAGCAGCAGGAGCAGGCCCGGCCCGGCACCGGCGAGCAGGTACGCCGGCCAGCGCAGCGTCGGGGCTGCCGGATCGCGGCGCACCACACGGCGCCGCGCCCAGGTCAGGTAACCGAAGGCGAGTAGCCCGGCGACCAGCCCGGCGACCAGCGACTCGGTGCGGGACACCCACTTGGCCGCGTCGACGAGCGACTGTTGGCTGTCGCCGGCCCCGAAGAGGTCGAACAATGGGTCCCGGGCCTGGCTGAACGCGACCACGAAGACCAGCGTGCCCAGGGCGGCGGTCACCACCGCACCGATGGCCGGTGCGGTCCGCGCGGCGGCCACGGCACCACCGATGATCGCCGCGGCGGCGGTGGTGCCGGCGATCACGTTGGTGGTCGAGGTGTCGAAGTAGGTGAGGTTGATGGCCACCGCGGCGGCCAGCCCGACCAGCATCCCGCCGCCGATGGCCCCGGCGTAGCGCAGGGTGGCCCAGTCGCCGTACCGGCGGGCCAGCAGGTTGCCGCCGGCCAGCGCGACGGCCGCCCCGCACACCAGCGCGGCCGAGATCACACCGGGCAGGGCGAACGCGGAGAGGCTGATCGCGGTCACCCCGGCCGCCGCCGAGGTGATGGCCTCCCGGGTGGACCAGAGCATGGCGGTCAACCACCCCAGGGCCAGCAGCGCGAGCACCGCCGCGCCGGGCGCGGGCAGCGGCCGGCCGCTGGGGGTTGCCGCGTCGGCCGCCGGGTCGTGCGACTCCGCGGCCGGGACGCGGCCGGGCTGCTTGGTCATCGTCTCCCCTTCGAGGCGGCAGGTCACCGACCATTGAGGGTACGCGGCTCGGCTGAGCGCTCCACCGCCGCGGACGGCCGCGACACCTCGTCGCGCTGGCCTGCGCGCAGTACGACGGGCGGCCGGCGCACCGGCCCTGCCGATCGACCTCGGTCGGTAAGGGGAGGAGGGGTGGGCCGGTCCTTGGTGCGGGGCGATGGCGGAGGCAGGCTGTGCTGCCCTTCGTGGGAGAATCGCGGGAGGTCCCGCCGCTGCTCGGCCCCTCCGCGCGGCGTCCGGTGTCCGGCCGCCCGGTCGGTGCCCGCGGGTCCGGTTTCGCCACTGCTGTCGAGATCGCCAGGAGCCTTGATGGATGCCGTGTTCTCCGTTCCCGAGCCGCGCAACGAGCCGGTTCGCAACTACGAGCCGGGCAGCCCCGACCGGGACCGGCTCCAGCGGCGGCTGACCGAGCTCGCCGCCGAGCGCATCGACCTGCCGATGACCATCGGCGGTGACCAGCGGATGGCCGCCGGTGACCCGATCGACGTGGTGCAGCCGCACCGGCACGCGCACGTGCTGGGCGTGACCGCGCACGCCACCCACGACGACGCGCACGCCGCGATCAAGGCGGCCAAGGACGCCGCGCCGATGTGGCGGGCGCTGCCTTTCGAGGAGCGGGCGGCGATCTTCCTGCGTGCCGCCGAGCTGCTCGCCGGCCCGTGGCGCGACACCCTCAACGCCGCCACCATGCTGGGCCAGTCGAAGACCGCGATCCAGGCGGAGATCGACTCGGCGTGCGAGTTCATCGACTTCCTCCGGTTCAACGTGCAGTTCGCCAGGCGTCTGCTGGAGGAGCAGCCGGCGTCCTCGCCCGGCGTCTGGAACCGCTTCGACCACCGCCCGTTGGAGGGCTTCGTCTACGCGGTCACCCCGTTCAACTTCACCGCCATCGCGGGCAACCTGCCGTCGGCGCCGGCCCTGCTGGGCAACACGGTGATCTGGAAGCCGGGCCCGACCCAGCAGTTCGCCGCGCACTTCACCATGCGGCTGTTCGAGGCCGCCGGCCTCCCGCCCGGTGTGATCAACATGGTCACCGGCCGGGGCGAGGAGGTCTCCGACGTGGTGCTCGCCGACCCGGACCTGGCCGGCATCCACTTCACCGGCTCGACGAAGGTCTTCCAGCAGCTGTGGCGGACCGTGGGCGACAACATCGCCCGCTACCGGGGCTACCCGCGGCTGGTCGGCGAGACCGGCGGCAAGGACTTCGTCGTGGCGCACACCAGCGCCGACGTGGACGCGCTGCACACCGCGCTGATCCGTGGCGCGTTCGAATACCAGGGCCAGAAGTGCTCGGCGGCCTCGCGGGCGTACGTGCCGCGTTCGATCTGGGAGGGTGGGCTGCGGGACCGGCTGGCCGCCACCACCGACTCGCTGACCTACGGCGACGTGGCCGACTTCGGCAACTTCGGCGGCGCGGTGATCGACGACAAGGCGTTCGCCCGGCACACCGCCGCGCTGGAGCTGATCGGCGGCGACGACTCCTGTCGGGTGCTGGCCGGTGGCACCGCGGACGACTCGGTCGGCTACTTCGTCCGGCCGACGCTCTTCGAGTGCTCCGACGCGGCCCACGAGACCTTCACCACCGAGTACTTCGGGCCGATCCTGGGCGTGCACGTGTTCGACGACGCCCGGTTCGACGACGTGGTCACGCAGGCCGAGGCGATCGCCCCGTACGCGCTGACCGGCTCGGTGTTCGCCACCGACCGCCGGGTGGTCGACGCGGTGGCCGAGCGCATGCGGTACGCGGCGGGCAACTTCTACATCAACGACAAGCCGACCGGGGCGGTCGTCGGGCAGCAGCCGTTCGGCGGCGCACGGGCCAGCGGCACCAACGACAAGGCGGGCTCCTGGCTCAACCTGGTCCGCTGGGTGTCGCCGCGGACGATCAAGGAGACCTTCGTGCCGCCGACCGACCACACGTACCCCCACATGGGCTGACCTGCGGCGACGACCCGCCGGCGGCGCGCGGTGCCGCCGGCGGGTCGGCCCGGGGCCGTGATCCATCGATAGTCCTCAACGGACAGTCTGTCGCCGACAGTGCACTTAGGAAGTCCTGTTGGGTGGCAAACCGGCAAATCCTGGACGCCGGGTGCGCAAAGTGGCAGCGTAGGGGGCATGGCGGATTCCGGAGTCAACCCTACGGCGGCGGCCCTTCTCGGCCTCCTCCACGAGGGCCCGATGACAGGCGGTCAGTTGATGGCCGCTGCTGAGCGCCGTCTGGCGCCGTACTGGTCCATGACGCGCAGTCAGGTCTACCGCGAGTTGCCGGTGCTGGCCGAGCGGGGTTTCGTGAAGCTCGGGAAGCCCGGGCCGCGGATGAGCCAGCCGTATGCGCTCACCGCAAGTGGGAAACGGACATTTTCCCGCTGGCTGGCCGAGAACCCGGGGCGGGACACCATCCGCAACCCGATCGCGCTGCGGATGGCCTTCGGCAACCTGCACTCCGCCAGCCAGCTCAAGGGCCTGTACGCCTCGGCCAACGAATACCACACCGAGGCCCTCGCCCAGGTCCGGGAGCAGGTAAAGAACGCCAAACGGGATGGGGAGACGTACGACGCCAGCGCGCTGGAGTTCGCCGTCGCCTACCACCGGGCGGCCCTGTCCTGGTTGAAGTCCGCTCCGGTCGGGTGACCTCCCGCGGGTTCGCCCAGTGGGAACGAGCTGCTCAGCCGGCGGCGTCGGGGTGCGGCTTTTGCGCGGGACCGTCGGGCTCGCAAGCTCAATCCTCGTCCGCGCAGTACGCTTACCTGTCGTGACCGCTGCCGATTACGCCGAACAGCTCAAGGAACTCGACGCGACCCTGCGAAACATCGAGGCCGTCCTCAACCTCGACCGACTCCACGAGGACAAGGCCCGCCTTGAGCAGGAGGCCTCCGCCCCCGACCTGTGGGACGACCAGGCCAAGGCTCAGCAGGTGACCTCGCAGCTGTCGTACGTCAACGGCGAGATCAGCAAGCTGGGCAGCCTGCGCTCCGGCCTCGACGACGCCCAGGTGCTGTTGGAGCTGGCCGAGGCCGAGGCCGACCCGGGCGTGTTGACCGAGGTCGAGTCGGAGATCACCGGGTTGACCAAGGCCATCCAGGAGATGGAGGTCCGCACCCTGCTCTCCGGCGAGTACGACTCCCGGGAGGCGCTTGTCGCCATCCGCGCCGGCGCCGGTGGTGTGGACGCCGCCGACTTCGCCGAGATGCTGCTGCGGATGTACCTGCGCTGGGCGGAGCGGCACGGCTATCCGACCGAGGTCTACGAGACCTCCTACGCCGAAGAGGCGGGCCTGAAGTCGGCCACCTTCGCGGTCAAGGTGCCCTACGCGTACGGCACGCTCAGCGTCGAGTCGGGCACCCACCGGTTGGTCCGGATCAGCCCGTTCGACAACCAGGGCCGCCGGCAGACCAGCTTCGCGGGCGTCGAGGTCCTGCCGGTCACCGAGCAGACCGACCACATCGACATCCCGGAGAACGAGGTACGCGTCGACGTCTATCGTTCCTCCGGTCCCGGTGGGCAGAGCGTCAACACCACCGACTCGGCGGTCCGGTTGACCCACATCCCGACCGGCATCGTGGTCACCTGTCAGAACGAGAAGTCCCAGCTGCAGAACAAGGCCTCCGCGCTGCGGGTGCTCCAGGCCCGCCTGCTGGAGCGCAAGCGCCAGGAGGAGCAGGCCAAGCTGGAGGGGCTCAAGGAGAACGCCGCCGGTTCGTGGGGCGACCAGATGCGCTCCTACGTCCTGCACCCGTATCAGATGGTGAAGGATCTCCGAACCGAGCAGGAGACCGGCAATCCGAGCGCGGTGTTCGACGGGGACCTGGACGGTTTCATCGAGGCGGGGATCCGTTGGCGCAAGCAGCGGCAACTCGCCGGCGACGGAGCGTAACGACACGCGGGCGGAACGCTTCGTCGATCTCCAGGTAGAGGCCTGATTCGACGACTCGTGCCGGATCGGCGGGGCGTGGGGCTTGGCTCAGTTGTTACACCGCGTAGACTCACCACCCGTGATTCAGCTTGAGCAAGTGACGAAGACGTACCCGAAGGCGTCCCGGCCTTCGCTCGACAACGTGTCCGTCTCGATCGAGAAGGGCGAGTTCGTCTTCTTCATCGGTCCATCCGGCTCCGGCAAGTCCACAATCATCAAGATGCTGCTGCACGAGGTCGCCCCCAACAAGGGCCGCGTCGTCGTCAACGGCAAGGACGTCACGTCGATGCGCTCCTGGAAGCGACCCCACTTCCGGCGCTCGATCGGCTGTGTCTTCCAGGACTTCCGGCTGCTGCCGAACCGCACCGCGTACGAGAACGTGGCGTTCGCCCTCGAGGTGATCGGCAAGACCAAGGCGGTTGCCCGCCGGGTCGTGCCGGAGGTGCTGGAGCTGGTGGGGCTCGGTGGCAAGGAGCACCGCTACCCGCACGAGCTCTCCGGTGGTGAGCAGCAGCGGGTCGCCGTCGCCCGGGCGTTCGTGAACCGTCCGCTGATCCTGCTGGCGGACGAGCCCACCGGAAACCTGGACCCGGACACCTCGATCGAGATCATGCGCCTGCTGGACCGGATCAACCGCACCGGCACGACCGTCGTGATGGTCACCCACGACTCCAACATCGTCAACCAGATGCGCCGCCGCGTCGTCGAGATCGAGAGCGGTCGTATCGTGCGTGACCAGGCCCGCGGCGTCTACGGGTGAGCCGGCTCTCCACCCCTGCGCAGCCTGACGACGAACACTTCATGCCGGAGACCCGGAGGAAATCCCGATGCGCGTGAAATACGTCCTGTCCGAGGTACTGGTCGGACTGTGGCGCAACGTGACCATGTCCATCGCGATGATCATCACGATGGCGGTCTCGCTGACCATGCTCGGCGCCAGCGGTCTCATGTACCGCCAGGTCGACGACATGAAGGTCACCTACTACAAGAACATCGAAGTCTCGATCTTCTTGAAGCAGGAGGTGAGCGAGCAGGAGCGCACCGACCTGAACGCCAAGCTCGACAGCGACCCCCTGGTCAAGGATGTCATCTACGTCAACAAGGACGAGGCGTACAAGAAGTTCAAGGTCATGTACCAGGACGCGCCCGACCTGGTGAACGTGGTCAAGCCGGACCAGCTGCCCGAGTCGTTCCGGCTCAAGCTGAACAACCCGGAGCAGTACAAGGACATCTACGAGCAGTACAAGAACACCGCGGGTGTCGACGAGATCATCGACCAGAGTCGACTGCTCGACAAGATCTTCAACATCCTCACCTCGATCCAGAACATCGCCCTGGCCGCCGCCATCGTGATGGCGATCGCCGCCCTGCTGCTTGTCGCGAACACCATCCAGGTCGCCGCGTACAGCAAGCGGCGTGAGGTGGCGGTCATGAAGCTGGTCGGCGCCTCCAACTGGTTCATCCAGGCACCGTTCGTGCTGGAGGCCGTGGTGGCCGGTCTGATCGGCTCGCTGCTCGGTCTGGTGGCCTTGGTCGCGGCCAAGTACCTGCTCTTCGACCGCTCGTTGAGCGCGTTGCAGGGTCTGCTCTCGCCGATCTCCTGGGGTGACATCCTTGTCGTCTTCCCGCTGATGGCCGGCGTCGGTGGTCTGATCAGCGCGGGCACCGCCTGGATCACCCTGCGCTTCTACCTGCGGGTCTAGTCGTCCCGTCGTCTCCCGAGGACCCTCCCGCAGCCGGAAATAAACGGCGCGGGAGGGTCCTTGTGATTCGGGTAGCATGATCGGTTGTCCGGCCGAGGTGCGCTCGGCCCACGGGCAGCGGAGAGAGGGGGTGGCACCGATGCCACGGGAAAAGGGGCGCAAGGTGGTCGCCTCCAACAAGAAGGCGCGCCACGACTATGCCATTCTCGACACGTACGAGGCGGGCATGGCGCTGACCGGCACCGAGGTCAAGTCGCTGCGGGCGGGGCGGGCGTCGCTTGTCGACGCGTTCGCCCAGGAGCGTGACGGCGAGCTGTTCCTGCACGCCCTGCACATCCCGGAGTACACGCAGGGCACCTGGACCAACCACGAGCCCCGGCGCACCCGCAAGCTGCTGCTCAACCGGGTCGAGATCGACAAGCTCGTCGGCAAGACCCGCGAGGGCGGTTTCACCATCGTCCCGTTGCAGGTCTACTTCTCCGACGGCTGGGCCAAGGTCGAGATCGCCCTGGCCAAGGGCAAGAAGTCGTACGACAAGCGTCAGGACCTCGCCAAGCGGGACGCGGACCGGGAGATCGCCCGGGTGTCCGGTCGACGCGGCAAGGGAATGGACGACTAGTTCATCCTGTTTGTCCGGGTCGGCGCGCCGGCCCGGGGCTCGGGATGAAAGCTGTTGCGGCAGGCGTTAGTCTTGTCAGTGCCGCCACATCGGCGGCCTGTCGAGGGGGTGACTGGTTTCGACTTCGTACGCAGCGACAGGGGAAGCGAGCCGAGGAAGCCGACGTCGTCTCGAGAATCGGTCGTCGGAAACTTATAAGCGCCAAGCAAAATCGCGCTGACTTCGCTCTCGCCGCCTGAGGCGAGTAGCTAAGTCTGTCGGCCTGGGAACGCCTTCGTCCCAGTAGCCGGCATCAGCTAGGAGGCTGGCCAATCGGACCCGGTCGCGGGGTCCGTGCGGCGAGATTAATCAGCGACTGGGCCCGTCACACCAACTTGCTCGCGTGAGCGGTGGGGCCGAGTAGAGGCACAGCGAGCTGCGCTCGGAGAAGCCCTGACAAACCGGCGAAGGACCCGGGTTCGATTCCCGGCACCTCCACCACCTCGAGCGAAGCGCCCCGGCCCGTCGGCCGGGGCGCTTCGTCGTGTACGCGCCTCGCCTACGCTGCCCCCTGTGACGAACCAGGAGCTGCGCCTGTCGGTGGGCGCCTCACCCGCCCAGCGCACGTGGGCGGTGGTGGTCGGCGTCTTCGTCACCGCCGTCGCATCGGCATTCGTGGTGCTGCCGCTGATCGCCGGCGGGTTGCTGGGCCGGCTGTCCGGCCCGGGTGATCCGTTCTCCTCCTATGAGGAGGCCCGCGATCTGCCGCCGGGGATGCTGCCACCCGCGCTGCGGGACGGTGGCGCGGAACAGGCCGGGCCGAGCCCGTTCATCGGGCTCTGCGGCCTGCCGTTCGTCCTGCTCGGCATCTACCTCGTGCTGCGGGTGCTCCGCACGGCCGCCTGGCTGGAGGGCAGCCACGTACGGGTCCGGGGCGCGTTCCGGACGCGCGGCGTCGACCTCGCCACCGCCCGGATCGACGCCGCGGCGCTGTCGCACGACGAGCCCGGAGACGACTTTCCGGCGGGTCGGCGGCGGACCCGCGCCATCATCGCGACCGACCACGCAGATGGGCGGCGAGTCACCGTCGCGTTGCAGGGCATGGGGCTGGCCAGCCTGCCCCCGTCGGAGTTGCGCGCGCTCGCCGACGCGATCACGGCGGGCCGGCCGGTCGACGGCCGGGACGGCGACGCGCACGCCGTCGCCCGCCAACTGCGCCGCCTGGCGGAGCACCCCCAGCTCGGCTGAGCGGCGGTTGTCCGGTCCCACTGGGACTCGCGGGACCCCTGGGACCAACGGGACAGATGAGCATTCTCCGGGGCCTTTACCGGCCCGGTCGGGCAGGCTCACCATTGCGGTATGGGGTAGCAGCACAGCGCGGGAGGTGCCATGGTCACCGGTCCGGTCCAGCAGTCGTCACTCGTCGCCCGGCCGTCCGCCGCACCGCACCATCCGATCGGGCTGCCCGGTGAGCCACGCCCGGCCGGTCTGGCCGGAGACGTCCATGCGTTCGGCCGGGCCGTCACCGTGGCCCCCACCGAGCCGCGCTGGCGGGAAGAGGTCCTGCTCCGGCTGCGTCCGGTGGGGCACGGGTTCGCCGAGCACGTTCGGGTCACCGAGGGCCCCGCGGGCCTTTACCGGGAGTTGCTCACCCAGTCGCCCCGGCTGGCCCACGGGGTGCGGTTGCTGACCCGGGAGCACGCGGGGATCATCGCCGCGATCCTCGCGGTGCAACGGGTCGCCGAGCGTCCCGAGGTGCACCCCGACGAGGTGCGGCATCGGGCCGGGCACCTGCTGCGGCGCTTGGCCCGGCATCGGCGGCGCGGTGCCGACCTGCTCTGGGAGGCGTACCAGACGGACCTGGGCGGCGAGACCTGAGCAGTCGACCGGGAACCGGCGGATCGGCGGCGGCGTCGAACCGTACATGCGTCGACCGGCCCTGCTTCTCGTCCTCCCGTTGCTGCTCACGGCGGGCTGCGCCACGCCCGTGGCGGATCCGGCCGGCGGGCCCCACAGCCCGTCACCCCGCGGCGAGGCGTTCGACAACCGGGCCGCCGAGGTGGCCGAGGCGTGGCGACCGGGCCCCGACTGGAGTACGGGGTACGTCCCGCTGGAGGGGCCCACGGTGGTCACCGGCGACCCGCGCTTCACCCCGGACACCGAGGCCGCCTACCGGGCCGGGTGGTACCGGGCGCAGGTACCGATGCCACCCACCCGGGTCGGCGGCGAGATCCGATTCCCGGACGGCCGGCTGACGCTGCCGCTGGTCAGCGCCGCCGAGGCGTACCGTCAGTTGGACCAGGGTGATCCGCTGCCCTGCCCGGGGCGACCGAAGCGGCCCGGCCTGCCGAGCCCGGGCGGCCCCAGCGTCGAACCAGGGCCGGACGGATGGGCCACCAGCGCGACGCAGACGGCCTGTCTGTCGCTCACCGTCACCGGGGTCACGTTCGGTGCCGTGCCGGTCCGTACGAGCCGGGGCACGGCGCAGGTCCCGGCCTGGCTGTTCACCATCAAGGAACTGGCCACCCCGGTGGCCCGGCTCGCCGTCGCGCCGAGCGCGGTCACGCCCGTGACCCAACCCTCCGCGCCGGTCCGCCCGCTGGCCGACGGTCTGGTGGGCGCCCAGAACCTCCTGGCGGTCGACGATGTCCGGATGACCGTGCAGCTCGGCGTCGGCGCCTGCGACACCGGCATCACGCCGCTGGTGTGGGAACGGCCGGACGTCGTGGTGGTCGGCGGCCGCGTCACCCGGGCCACCGGAGAATGCATCGCTGTGCTCAAGCTGGCACCGGTCGCCGTCACCCTGGACGCGCCACTGGGCGCCCGGCCGGTCCTGGACGTCGCCACCGGCGCCCCCCTGTCGATCGCCCCACGCTGACCGGTCGGCACCGGAGCCGACGAGCCGGTTCAGAGGAGGCTGGGCACGTCCGTGCTGATCGGCACCGGCAAGACGGTTGGCCGGTCGGCACGCAGCCCGGTGGCGAGCGCCGCACCGAGCTGGTCCGGGGTCTCGACGACCTCGGTGGCGCAGCCGTAGCCGGCCGCGATGGCGACGATGTCCAACCCCGGCAGGTCCAGGCCGGGCACCCCGGGGGTGTCCTTCAGCTCGGCGAACGCCTTGAGGATCGCGTACTGCTGATTCACCGGGACGACGACCACCACCGGCAGTGCGAGGCGCGCGGCGGTCCACAACGCCTGCACCGAGTAGTGGAACGAACCGTCACCGACGACCGCCACCACCGGACGGCCGCGCCCGCTGTCCCGCTCGGCGAGCGCCACCCCGATCGCGGCCGGCAGGCCGTAGCCGAGGCCGCCGCTGGCCATCGTGAAGTACGACGCCGGGCGGGTGATCCGCAGCTGCCGGCGTAGTGCGGACAGATTGGACGGTGACTCCTGCACCAGCACGCCGTCCGCCGGCCAGTGCGCGGCCAGCCCGGCGAACAGCGCGTCGGCGCTCAACGGGGCGGTGATCTCCGGCGGGGTCGGTGCGGCGCGGGGTGCGGGGGGTGGCCGGTCGGCCGGCGGCACCCGGTCCAGCAGCGCGGCCAGGGTCAGCCCCGGGTCGCCGAGCAGGCTGTCCCCGACGGGTGCCCGCGCGGCCTCGTCGGGGTCGTCCGTGACGTGCAGCAGCCGGGCGCCCTCCGGCAGGTGCCCGCCCGGCACGTACGGGTAGTAGCGGAACACCGGTGCGCCGACGACAAGCACCGTGTCGTGCCCGCGCAGCGCCTCGGCGAGGGGGCCGATCGCGTACGGCAGCACCCCGCGGAAGTGCGGGTGGTCCTCCGGGAAGACGGCGCGTTCGGGTGCCGGGGCCGACCAGACCGGTGCGGCCAGCCGCTCGGCGAGCGCGACAGCGGTCGGCCAGCTCCCGGAGCGGTCCACCCCCGGCCCGTACACCAGCACCGGGTTGTCGCTGCCGGCCAGGATCCGGGCGAACTCGGCCAGCCGTTGCGGGTCCGGCGCGAACCGGGTGGCCACCGTTCGCGGTGCGGGCAGCGGGTCGGCCGGCTGGGCCCAGTCGTCCATCGGCAGGGAGAGGAAGACCGGCCCAGCCGGTGGCTGCACCGCCGTCGCGTACGCCCGCAGCACCGCCGCGGGGATGTCCTGCGCGCGGGCCGGCTCGTAGGCCCACTTGACGTACGGCTGGGGAAGCTCGGTGGGCCGGCGGCTGGCCAGCCGGGGTTCGAGCAGCAGCATCTCCCGGGTCTGCTGGCCGGCCGTGACGATCAGCGGCGTCTTGTTGTGCCAGGCGGTGACCAGGTTGCCCATGCCGTTGCCGGTGCCCGGGGCGGTGTGCAGGTTGACGTGGGCGGCTGTGCCGCTGGCCTGCGCGTAGCCGTCGGCCATCGCGACCGCCGTCGCCTCCTGGAGCGCGTGGACGTAGCGGAAGTCGGCGGGGAAGTTCTCCAGGAACGGCTCCTCCGTCGAGCCGGGGTTACCGAAGACGGTGGTCATGCCGAGGGTGCGGAGCACGTCGTACGTCGCGTCCCGGACCGTTGCCATCGCCACCGCCTCCGTGTTGCGGGAGGGACGACAGCAGTCGTCCCTCCCGATCAGCCGAATCTATCGGGATGTGACGGACCTTTCGGGTGTTTCCGGCGGGCCGATCCGGCGGACCGGGCCCGTACCTGGTCAGGGCACCGGAACGGACTAACTGCGGTCTTAACTGTCTGATCACCTGCCGGTCAGCCCTTAGCCAGCACCCGGGACGCAGGCTATGGTGCCAGGCATGGCGTTGACAGCGCGGCTGATCCCGAAGCACCGGGCGGATCCGGTAGATGACCGATCCCCGGCGCGGGCTCACGGTTGACGGGTGTGTGGGATGCAGGGAGAGGGTCAGGCGATCGGCGGACGAGCGATGGAGTCGATGACCGGGCGGCTACTGGTCGCCACTCCGGCGCTCAAGGATCCGAACTTCGACCGTACGGTGGTGCTGCTGGTCGCCCACGAGCCCGGCGGCGCGCTCGGCGTGGTGCTCAACCGGGCCACCGAGGTGCCGGTGTCCGAGGTGCTCGGCGACTGGAGCGACCTGGCCCGCCACCCGGCGGTGCTCTTCGAGGGCGGCCCGGTGCAGCCCGACTCGGCCATCTGCCTGGCCCGCATGCGGCACCCGATGCGCCGGCTCAAGGGCTTCCACCAGGTCTCCGGCGCGGTCGGCACGATCGACCTCTCGGTCGACCCGGAGCGGCTGCGGGAGAGCATCGGTGGCATCCGGGTCTTCGCCGGCTACTCCGGCTGGGGCAGCGGCCAGTTGGAGCAGGAGATCGCCGACGGCTCCTGGTTCGTGCTGGACGGGCTGCCCGGTGACGCCTTCGTCGACCGGCCCGACGATCTGTGGCCGATGGTGCTGCGCCGCCAGGGTGGGATGATGGCCGCGGTCGCCCACTTCCCGCCGGACGTCGCGCTCAACTGACCCGGCGCGGGCGGGGACCCCGCGAGATGACCATGCGAGCCGGTCTGTGTATAGTTTCCCAGTGCCCGGGCGACCGGGACGACAGCAAGGGGCCGTGGCGCAGCTGGTAGCGCACCACACTGGCAGTGTGGGGGTCAGGGGTTCGAGTCCCCTCGGCTCCACCTTGTTGTAGCAGGTCAAGGGCTTGCTCGCTGATCGTGGCGAGTGAGCCCTTGATCATTTGAACCCCATTCGACCCCGGACGGGGTCGGCCGTGCGGGGAGTCAGCCCGTAACGGCCCGTGGCGGAATCGTCGGTAGCCGGACGGTGAAGGTCGCTCCGGCGCCGGGCCGGCTGTCGGTGGAGATCGTCCCGCCGTGGCTGGTCACCACCTCGCGCAGGAGGGCCAGGCCCAGACCGAAGCGCCGGTCCTGGGCCCCGGCCCCGCGGTGGAAGCGGTCGAAGAGGTGTTCGGCGTCGGCGGGGTCGAAGCCGGCTCCGCTGTCCGTGACCACCAGGTCCGCGCCGCGTCGGGAGGTGCGTAGGGCGACGTCGATGCGGCCGCCGGTCGGGGTGTGGGTGAGGGCGTTGGCGAGCAGTTCGCCGACCATGCGGCGCAGGGCCGAGGCGATGCCGGGGACGAGGACCGGAGTTTCCGGGACCGACAGGTGCAGCTGGACGCCCTGCTCCGCGGCGCGGTCGGCCTCGCAGTCGACGGCCTGGGCGGCGAGGAGGGCCAGGTTGACGGGCTCGGAGGGGTGCCGGTCGGCCGGGGTGGCGGCGAGGCGGGCGGAGAGCAGGAGCTCGTCGACGATCTCGCCGAGGCGGTGGGTGGTCTCGATCAGGCGGTCGTAGTCGGGGCGGTTGGCGCCGGCGCGCCGGGCCAGGATCTGGGCGCGGGTGTGGACCTGTGCGATGGGGGTGCGCAACTCGTGGCTGGCGTCGGCGACGAAGCGGCGCTGCCGGCCGAGCGCCTCGGCGAGCGGTGCCACGGCTCGGCGACCCACGACGATGCCCGTGAAAACCGCCGCGGCGAGGCCGACCACCGCCGCGAGGAGGAACGCGGCGAGCAGGTGACGCCGGTCGGAGAGCTGAAAGCGCGCGTCGAACACCGCTTGCACGATGCCCGTGCCACGAGGCTGGGTGCGGACGTAGTAGGTCGTGCCGTTGCGGTCGACCTTGTCGCTGCGGACCTGGTGGTCGAGGGCCACCGCGTCGATGGCGGACTGCAGCGGGAAGCCCGGCGGGGGCGGGTTCCGGCCCGAGTCGGTGCGGTTGCCGTCGTACAGGATGATCCAGCTGCAGCCCGGTGGCCCGGCGATGGTGCCGTGGACCGCGCCGTAGTTGAGCTCTCGTTCGATCTGTTCGTGCTGGTAGCGCAGCAGTGCCGCGTAGGAGATGGCGGCGCCCAGGGCGAGCAGCGCCGTCATGGTGAGTCCGACGAGCAGACTGACCCGCGCCCTGGTCCGGCGCAGCATGGTGTCCTCGAAGCTCACAGGGTGCCCAGCCGGTAGCCGAGGCCGTGCACGGTCCGGATCACCGAGCGGCCGAGCTTGCGGCGTAGGTAGTAGACGTACGTGTCGACCAGGGACGCCGCGCCCGCCTCGTCGAAGACCCGGCTGCGCAGCTCGGAGCGGGAGTGGACGGTGTACGGCCGGGCCGCGAGGACCCGCAGCAGCTCGAACTCGCGTGCGGACAGGGCGATCCGGGTGCCGTCGGGCAGGACGGCGTCGCGCACGGAGAGGTCGAGCTGGCCCGACCCGAGCCGCAGCACCTCGGTGGACTCGGTGGTCCGGCGACAGAGGGCCCGGATGCGGGCGCTCAACTCGTCCAGGTCGAAGGGCTTCGTCAGGTAGTCATCGGCGCCCGCGTCGAGGCCGGCGACCCGGTCCTCGACGGTGCCGAGCGCGGTCAGCAGCAGTGCCCGGGCGACCACCGCCCGAGCGCGCAGCCGGACGACCAGGTCCAGCCCGTCGAGGGCGGGTAGGCGTCGGTCGATCACCATGACGTCGTACGGCCGGGTGAGCCCCAGGTGCAGGCCGCGCTGGCCGTCGGGGGCCTGGTCGACGACGTATCCCTCGCCGGTCAGTGTCTCCGCCACCATGCCGCGTAGTTCCGAGTCGTCCTCGACGAGCAGGAGTCGAGTCATACAGCGATGGTGACAGATTGATAAGTGTCATTGTCTGTGAAACTTGTCTCCTCAAACAAACAAGTTAGGGGGTTCCGGCGGGCACGAGCGACGGTGTAGGAGCGGGCACGCGTGCCTCGCGCCGTTCGATCCAGGTGAGCAGCGGCGTCGTCATGAGAGTCGTGACGAGCGCGACCACCACCAGCACCGTGAACAGCGACGGGTTCACGATGCCCGCCTCCAGTCCCACGTTCAGGGCGATCAGCTGCATCAGGCCCCGGGCGTTCATGAGGGCGCCGACGCGCAGCGCGACGCCGTTCGGCTCGCCGCGCATCCGGGCCGCGGCCCAGCAGGCGCCGAACTTGCCGACGATAGCCACGCTCACGCACGCCACGGCGAAGCCCAGTACGGCGAGGTTGCCCAGCAGTGCGAACTCGGTGCGCAGCCCGGAGAAGGTGAAGAACAGCGGCAGGAACACCGTCGCGGCGATCGGCGTCAACGTGTCGACCACCTTGTCGGTCTGCTCCGAGCGCGGCATCACCACGCCGACCGCGAAGGCGCCGAAGACGGCGTAGAGCCCGATCTCGTCGGTGTACCAGGCGACCAGGAAGAGCAGCGCCACCGTGCCGAGCAACCGGGCGCGGTCACTCGGGAGCCCCATGACGAAGCCGGTCACCCGCCGCCCACCCAGCCACAGCACCACTCCGAACAGCACCGCGCCACCGGCGGTGACCAGGGCCGGGCCGGCGGCACCCGAGGCGAACGCCAGCACCGCGGCCAGCATGATCCACGCGACCATGTCGTCGATCGCGCCGCTGGCCAGGGCGAGCAACCCGTGGCGGGTGCCGGTCTGGCCGCGCTCGGTGATGATCCGGGCGAGCATGGGGAAGGCCGTGATCGCCAGCGCCACGCCGACGAACGCCGCGGACACACCGAGCGACACGCCGTCCGCGCGGATCGGGACGAAGCCCGCCATGCCCACGACCAACAGGACCCCCAGCACCAGCGGAGCGGTGACACCCGCGAGGGACACCGCTCCCGCGGTGCCCGCGAGCCCGGTCACCCGGTGGGAGGTGAAGGCGTACCCGGCCTGGAACATGAACAGCACCAGGCCGACCTGGCCGACCACGTACAGGATCGGCAGCAGCGGCGTGGGGAAGAGCGCGGCCTGCGCGCCCGGCCAGAACAGGCCGAGCAGCGACGGGCCGAGCAGCACCCCGGCGAGCATCTCGCTCACGACGGGAGGCTGGCCCACCTTGCCCAGGAGCCAGGAGACCAGCTTGCAGAAGAGCAGAATGACCGCTACCGCGATGAAGAACCGCGGGGCGAGTTCGGTGGGGGTCATGCGCTGGCCTCCTCGAAGAATCGGGTGCACAACTTCTGTCGTCGGCTGTCGACGACCATCCAGGTACCGCAGACCAACTGCTTGACCGAGCGCCCCACGTCGAAGATCCGGTCGCGCTGCCGCATGAGGGCGAGCCGGTTGCGGCCGGGACCGGGAAGACCCCGGGGCGTCAGGTACGCGGGCCCCCGACTCGGCAGCGAGCGGGTGTGCGCTACCGACGAGCTGATCGAGAAGCGCCGCAGCACCTCCCGGGTCGCCGCGCGTAGCTGGACGGGGGCCGAGCCGCGCGCCGGACAGGCCCGGTTGGCAGTCACGCCGTACGGAATGAAGTGGGCGTCCTGCCGGCGCAACGACAGCCAGCGCTCCGGGTCGAACTCGTCGTCCGCGGCCGGACCGGTGCGCTGGTAGGCCCGATAGTTGAAGAGCAGGACGGACCCGGTGGGGAGGACGTGCTCGCCCACGGTGATGGGTCCGGAGGTGATCCGGTGCGCGATGCCGAAGAGCGGGTAGACCCGGAGCGTTTCGTCGATGATCCGGTCGAGCGATTCGTCCGAGGTGTCCGTGCCGGACTTGCAGCACAGCAGGATGTGCGCCATGGCCTCCGACATCTGCACCACTGCCGTGTTGAAGAACGCGCCCTGCAGGTACCAGGCGGTCTCCAGGGCGGTGAAGGGCGGCGGCAGCACCACCGGGCACGTTCCCGCGACGATCCGGTCCAGCAGGTAGCGAGTCAGACGAACCCGCCGGGACATGTGCCGCAGACCCATCCCCTTCAGGGCGGTCACCACGTCGTCCGCGTTCGCCACGATGAGATCGCGGACGTCGCGCGGGCAGGACGCGCCGAACACCAGCTCGTACGAGACCTCGGCCCAGACCGGCATCATCAGGTCACGTAGTCGCACGTGGCTGATCCGGTCGGCCGGGAGCGCGTCGAGGATCCGCCGGGTCGCGGCCGTCGCCCGCTCGTCGGAGCGCGCGTGCCCGCTGGCGAGCACCTGTCGGGTCGTCCGGGCGACCGTCCGGTACCGCTCGCCGGGCTCAAGGTGTTCCTGGTGCATCTGCGGACCGGGCGCGAGCCAGTACCAGAAGAGGTCGGACAGGCCGGCCCCGCGGCTGCGCCCGTCGGCGGCCGGATCGCCGTACACCCGCTCGAAGTCCTCCGGCCCCACCAGCGGCCCGGGGACGGGAACGCCCTCCGTCCCGTTGACCCGCTCGAAGATCCACTCTCGGAGGTCGACCACCGCCTTCACCGGATCGCCACCTGGTCGGGCGTCAGGTCGGCCGGCCGCCGCGCTCCGGCCAGGGCGAGGGCCTGATCCAGCTCGGTGGTGAGTCGATCGAGAACCTCCCGTACGCCCACCGCCCCGCCCGCCGCGAGCGCCCGCACCACCGGACGCCCCACCAGCACCGCCCCGGCCCCGAGCGCCAGCGCGATCACCACGTCGGTGCCGCAGCGCACACCCCCGTCGAGCAGCACCGGGATCTGGCCACCCACGGCTGCCACGACCGCGGGCAGCGCGTCGAGCGTGGGAATCGTCCCGTCGAGCTGTCGTCCACCGTGGTTGGACACGATCACACCGGCGGCGCCGTGCTCGACCGCGAGGCGGGCATCGGCGGGATGCAGGACGCCCTTGAGCAGGATCGGTAGTCCCGTGACGCCGCGCAGCCACGCGATCCGATCCCAGCCCGCCGTCGCGTCCATCGCGATCGGGCGCACCCGGCCGGTCGCGTCGCGCATGTTCGCGCAGGCGTAGCCGGGCGGCAGGTCCGTGAAGCCGTTGCGCCTGTCACGCTCGCGCCGTCCGAACACCGGGGAGTCCACGGTCACCACGAGCGCCCGGCAGCCGGCCGACTCGGCGCGCTTGACCACGTACTCGGTGAAGTCGAGGTCGGGTTGCGGGTACAGCTGGAACCACAGCGCTCCGCCCACCGCCGCGATCTCCTCGACCGGCTGGGTGGCGGCCATGCTGACCACCATCGCCGTGCCGGCCGCCGCGGCCCCCCGCGCGGTGGCCGCCTCGCCGTCCGGGTGCGCGAGCCGATGAAAGGCCGTCGGAGCGACCAGGACCGGCGCGGCCAGCGACGTGCCGGCCACGGTGACCCGCAGGTCCCGCTCGCCGGTCGCCCGCAGCACCCGGGGCACGATCCACCGTCGCTCGAAGGCCCGCTCGTTGGCGGCCAGGGTGCGTTCCCGCCCGGCCCCGCCCTCGAAGAAGTCCTGGTGAACCGGGTCCATGTCAGCCCTCGGCGCCGGCGAGGCAGCGACTCATGAACTCGCGCAGCGGCCGGACGTGGACGTCGGGCCGGTCCCACTGGTTCTCCAGGTTCTCGGCGAGGTGGTGCGTGCTGACCAGTTGACCCTCGCGGTGGTAACGCACGACCGGGTGCAGGTACGCCGCGTCGTGCGCCTGCCCCACGACGTCCTGGGCCACCCGGGCCACGGTGATGTCGAACGGGTCGACCTGGTCGTGGTCGGGGCCGTACTCCAGCGTGATCACGAACGCCTGGTCGTGGTCGTGCTCGGCGGTGCGCAGGCCGGTCGACTGGAAGTAGTCCACCGGCACCTCCTCGTGGTAGCGGGCCTCGGGTCCGGCGATGGTGAGCACGTCGGCGAGGAACCCGAACTGCTGCCACAGGGCCGAGGTGCGGTTGATCCGCTCGATCACGGCCGCGGTCATGGCCGCCGGCTCGGCGGCGAGCGTGTCGGACGGCCAGGCCGTGGCGTCGTACCGGCGGGAGAGGATCCGGTGCAGTGCGCGTACGGCGTAGCGGAAGCCGTGCACGAAACCGCTCGTGGACTTCTTGAAGTCGCGTGCCTGGGAGATCGTTCCGGCGAAGAACAGCCCCGGAACGTTCACCGACTCCCAGGCCTCGGTCTGCGCCGGGAAACGGTCGGAGATGGTGAGCTGCGGCCGGGCCGAGGAGTCGAAGATCGAGTCGTCGAAACGGAATCCGGTACACGCCAGCACCCGGTCGTACCGCAGTTCCTTTACGACCTCGTTCGCCCGCGAGAAGCTGAACACGACCTTGTAACCCGTGCCGTCGCGTTCGATGCTCTGGACCGTGCCGTCGAGGATCGCGTTTGCCGACTTGAGCTGATAGGTGTCCAGGAAGTTGTTGTTCACCGCGCGCAGGTGCCCGACGTAGTGGGTGCGCCACGCCATCCGGACCGAGCTGGGCCCCGCGAGGTGGATCAGCGTCGTGGTCTCCATGAGGTTCTCGGCGGTCTCGAAGGCGGAGTTTCCCTTGCCGATGATCAGCACCCTCTGGTCGAGGTAGTCCCGTGGCTCGACGCTCATCACGTCGTACCCCTCGGCCAGGTCGAATCCTGGAATGTCCGGCTGGTAGGTCTTCGACACGCCGGTGGCGACGATCACCGCGCGGGCCTCCCAGCGCCGGTCACCTGCCTCGACCGTGAACACGTCGTCGTGCTTGGACACCCGGGTCACCCGGGTGCCGTAACTGACCTTGACGCCGGTCTTCGCCGCGAAGTCCGCGAGGTACCGCACCATCACGTCGGCATCGGGGAAGTACCGCTCGGTGTACTGCGTGAACAGCAGCGCCGGGTCGTCGGTGAGCAGGGAGTTCCAGTCGAGTCGCAGATTCAGCTCGGGATCGTCCGTGCCCGTGTGCGGTTTGTTGATCGAGATGAGTTGGCGGTGCCGCGGATAGGTGGCGAAGAACGCCCCCGGCCCGTCGGCGCCCTCCACCACCAGATAGTCACGCTTGCCCTCGGCCTCGAGCAGGGCGGCGAGTTGAAGACCGGCCGGACCGGCCCCGATGATCAGGTAATCAAGCGTCACGGCGCTCACCGTACGAGTGGGAAATCAGAGAGATTTCAAGCTCTTCCAGAATGTCGGCCGCTCTTCGCACGTCGGTGTCGAGCGGCCGGTCCGGGTCGATCGGTGCGATCTCCTCCAGGGCCCGCAGGGTGCGGTCACAGCCCGCCGCCGTGGGCCGGCGCGCCCCGACGTGCACCGCCTGGCGCAGCCCGAGCCCGAGCGAACCGGTGATCAGGCGCAGCAGTTCCGCCTGGTCCAGGGCGCGGAGCGCGGCCTGCGTGCCGAGCGGGATCACGTCCTGGTTGTGCAGGTTGGTGGGGAGGCTCTGCAGGCTTGCCGGCACGGAGTCGCGCCTGATCTCGGCGATGAGCGCGGTCGACGCGAGCTGGACACCCTGCAACCCGTGCTGCTGACCGGGTCCGGCCGCGAGCATCGGCGGCAGTCCGCCGTTGCGCCCGGGATCCACGAGCAGGTCGAGTTGGCGTTCGGCGAGGTTGCCGACCTGGGCGATCACCATGGTCAGGACGTCGGCGGCGAACGCGGCGGGTTGGCCGAAGAAGTTGCCGCCGTGCACGACCTTGTCGTCGGCCGGGAAGAACAGCGGGTTGTCGCTCACCCCGCCGAGGTCCGCCGCCACGACGCCGTCGACATAACGCAGGGCGTCCTCGGCCGCTCCGAGCAACTGCGGCGCGCAGCGGATGCTGTAGGGCTCCTGCAACGGTCTGGTGCCGGACTCTCGCAGGCCGGCGGAGGCCGCCCGCATCGCGGCGCCGACCTCGATGGCGCCCGGGTGACCGTAGGCGGCGAGGAGGGCCGGATCGAGGAACTGTGGATCGCAGCCGAGCAGGTCGGCGAGCAGGCAGGTGAGCGTCTGCACCACGCGGTGCGAGGTGCGGACCCGGCCCAGGGCGAGGGCCAGCGCCGCCGTGGTGAGCGACGTGCCGTTGACAAGCGCGAGTGCGTCCCGGCCGTCGAGCGGCAGCGGCTCCAGGCCGGCCTTCGTCAGGGCTTCCGCGGCGGGCATCCGGACGCCGTCCAGGTAGGCGTGCCCGCGACCGCGCAGCGCCTGGGCGGCGGCACCGAGCGGGATCAGGTCACCACTGGCTCCCACCGAGCCGAATCGGGGCATCGCCGGCGTGAACGTCGTGCCGAGCATGGCCGCGAGCGCGTCGATCACGTGCGGCGAGACCCCCGACGCGCCCTGGGCCAGGGACCAGGCGCGCACCAGCAGCGTCGCGCGTACGACATCCGGGGCGAGGTCCGGGCCCTGGCCCGCCCCGAGGTGGGCGAGGGTGTTGTCGGCCTGGTCGCGCTGGTCGGCTCGGCCCGCGTAGCCGACCAGCGCCCCGAAGCCGGTGGTGGCACCGTAGATTGCCCGGTCGTCGCCGAGTGCCTTGCCGAGGAACGTGCGGCCGGTCGTCACGCGGGCCCGCACCTCGTCGCCGAGCACGACCGCGACCGGGCCTGCCGCGACGCGCAGGTCGGCGAGGCGCAGCGGCGCTGCCAAATCCACCTTAATCGTCATGGGAGCGGATGCTAGAGGCAATTTCTCAGAGCGCTCTGAAATTGCCTCAGTAAATTGCGGCGCATGACGCACGATTGCCTGATCATTGGAGCCGGGCCGGCCGGCCTGCAGCTCGCGGCCCTGCTCGAGCGCGACGGTCACGACTACGTGGTGCTGGAGGGCGGCCCACGGGCGGGCACATTCTTCGAGACCTATCCCCGGCACCGCAAGCTGATCTCGATCAACAAGGTGTGGACCGGGTCGACCGATCCGGAGTTCAATCTACGGTCGGACTGGAACTCCTTGCTGACCGACGATCCGGGGATGCTCTTCAAGTACTACAGCACGCGCTACTTCCCCGCCGCGGAGGATCTCGTGCGTTATCTCGCCGACTTCGCGCGGGGTTTGAACGTCGTCTACGACACCCGGGTGACCTCGGTGTCGAAGACCGACGACGTGTTCACCGTGCGGGCCGGCGACCGCAGTTGGACGGCACGCAGAGTCGTCGTCGCCACCGGCGTCTCCCAGCTCTACCAGCCGCCGATCGAGGGCGCGGACCTGGCCGAGCGCTACGACACCGTCAGTGTCGACCCCGCCGATTTCGTCAACCAGCGCGTGTTGATCATCGGTAAGGGCAACTCGGCCTTCGAGACCGCGGACGCGCTCGTCGAGACCGCCGCCACGATTCACGTCGCCGGGCCGCACTCGATCAGGCTGGCCTGGCAGACCCATTACGTCGGGCACCTGCGCGCGGTGAACAACAACTTCCTGGACACTTATCAGCTGAAGTCCCAGAACGCCGTACTCGATGGCACGGTGGAGCAGATCAGCCAGCGGGAGGGCGGCGGATTCCGGGTGCTTTTCCGGTACGCCCGGACGGTCGAGAATCTGCGCGAACTGGAGTACGACCGGGTCATCCTCTGCACCGGATTCCGCTTCGACGCGTCCGTCTTCGCCGAGTCCGCCCGACCGGACTTGGTCATCAAGGATCGGTTCCCGGCGCAGACGCCGGCCTTCGAGTCGGTGAACGTCCCCGGTCTCTACTTCGCCGGCACCCTCAGCCAGCAGCGTGATTTCAAGAAGTCCACGAACGGCTTCATCCACGGCTTCCGCTACGCCACCCGCGCCCTGCACCACATCCTCCGCGAGCGGCACCACGGGCAGCCCTGGCCGTCCCGGCATATCCCCCCGACGCCCGAGGCGATCGCCGATTCGATCATCGCCCGGGTCAACGTGAGCTCCGCGCTGTGGCAGCAGTTCTCGGTGCTCGGCGATGTCGTCACCGTCGAGGACGACACCGCCCGCTACCGCGAGGAGGTGCCGGTCGCCTATCTGCGGGACGCGGAGCCGGACGTGTTCGCGTTCCTGGTCACCCTGGAGTACGGCCCCGACCACGACCAGGTCGACCCGTTCGACATCACCGTGCCGCGCCCGGCCGAGAACGACGCGACCGCCGCGCACGACGCCAGCTATCTCCACCCCGTCGTCCGGGTGCTGCGCGACGGGCAGGTCATCGCCGAGCACCACCTGGCGGAGAACCTGGAAAACCAGTGGGACCTGCCGACCGTGCACCGGCAACCCCTGGAGGTCTTCGTCAAGGGCGTCCTCGCCGATGCCCGCTGACGTCTGGCCGCAGCCCGTCCTCGACCTCCTGGCCGCCGGCGGGGACCGGCCGGTCTTCGAGGACGGGCCGACCGTCACGACCGCTTCGGCGATGGCGGGTCTGATCCGGCGCGTCGCGGCCGGGCTGCGCTCGTCCGGCGCCGGGCCCGGAGTGGGTGTCACTCTCGACCTGCCGGTCACCGCCCCCGCCTTCGCCGCCACGATCGCCGCCTTCGCCGTCGGGGCCCGGGTGTCCGGGTGGCGTGCCGACCTGAGCCCGGCACAGCTGTCCGGCTCCCTCGTGGTCGACTCGGCTCGACTGGCCGCGCTCACCGAGCATCCCGACGACGGGCTCCCACTCGTCGCGGCGGGACGGGCCGAGGAGCCCGCGCGGATCATCTGGACCAGCGGCAGCACGGGGACACCGAAGGGTGTGGTGCAGACCTATGCGGCGATGTCGGCGGCCTGGGTTCCGTACCCGGACCGATGGCCGCCGGCCATCGCCGACCTGGCCACCCGGATGCGGCGCTACCTGGTCTTCGGCTCGCTGGCCAGTCAGGTGATGCTGGAGTACGGCATCCTCGCCCTCGCGGCGGGCGGCACCCTCGTCGTGGCGCCCCAGCCGGTCTTCCCGGCTGCCCTCGTCGAACACCGGGCCACCGCGAGCGTGATCACCGTCGGCAAGCTGCACCAGCTGATCCGGGACCAGCGCGCCAACCCGGTGGACCTGCGGCACCTGCGGGCGCTGATGGTCTCCGGCTCGCCACTCGCGCCGGGCCGGCTGGCGGAGGCGCTCGACGTGCTCGGCCCGGTGCTCTTCCACGGCTACGGACAGACCGAAACGTCGATGATCTCCATGGTGACGCCCGCCGAGATGCTGACCGACGCGGCCACGCTCGCCACGGTCGGTCGTCCGGCCGTGGACGTCTCCGTTCGCGGCGGCGAGATCTATGTCCGCACACCCGCGCAGGCATCGTCGTACTGGCAGGACCCGGACGAGTCGGCCGAGGTGTTCGTGGACGGCTGGGTGCGTACCCGTGACCTGGGGGAGTTGGGCGCCGACGGATACCTGCGGCTGCTCGGACGGGCGCGGGACGTGATCATCGTCAACGCGCAGATGGTCCACGCCGGGCCCGTGGAGCGGGCGCTCGCCGCCGACGACGCGGTCGCCGAAGCGTACGTCGTCGGGCGTCCGGACGAGATGACCGGCGAGGCCGTGCACGCCTACGTGGTGCCGGTGGCCGGGAGAACGCCCGATCCGGACGTGTTGCGCAAGCTGGTGGCCGTACGGGTGCACGATCTCGCGGTGCCACGAACCGTCACGGTCATCGACCGCGTCCCACTCGCGCCCAGCGGCAAACCGGACAAGAGTCAACTCCCACCGCCCGATGACGAGGTGTGAGGGGGCGGACATGCCAACCGCCCTGACCGGAGGACCCGGTCAGGGCGGTTGTCGACTGTATGTCCGGTAAGGGCGGGGGTCAGCCCTGGCGGCTCTTCCACTGCGGGTTGGCGCGGTTGACCACGACCACCCGGCCACGACGGCGGACCACCACCGAACCCGGCTTCTGCTTCAGTGCACGCAACGAGGTACGTACCTTCATGTCTGCCTCCTCGGTCTCAGCGGTTCCGAGTATCGAAACGCCGCGCCCACCCCGGGGATTCCCGCGGCCTGCGTGGGGGTCACCAACGGCCGACATCGAACCTTTGCCCTCCGCCGGCCGTACCAGTGGGCGGGAGGTCAACCTCATGACCGTACGCCGGCTCCTCGCCATGGTGCTGGTCGCTGCCGCGACCGTGCCGCTGGCCGCCACACCCGCCGCCGCGCACGGCGCCCCGACCGACCCGATCAGCCGGGCCGCGGCCTGCGGACCCGAGGGCCGGTACGCGGCCACCGCCGCCTGCCGGGCCGCTGTCGAAGCGGGCGCCGCCGTCCGGGAGTGGGACAACGTACGGGTCGCCGCGATCAACGGGCGGGACCGGGAGCGGATCCCGGACGGCGAGTTGTGCAGCGGTGGGTTGTCCGCGTACCGGGGGTTGGACCTGCCCCGCACCGACTGGCCGTCCACCGAGCTGAGCGCGGGCGCGAAGTTCACCTTCCGGTATCGGACCACCATCGCGCACCGGGGCACCTTCCGGCTCTACGTCACCACCTCCGGGTACGACCCCACAGCGCCCCTGACCTGGGCGGACCTCGAAGCACGCCCGTTTCTGACGCTCACCGACCCGCCGGTGCGGGCCGGGGCGTACCAGTTGGCGGGGCGGCTGCCGGCGAAGCGCGAGGGTCGACACCTGATCTACACGATCTGGCAGAACTCGAACACCCCGGACACCTACTACTCCTGCTCGGACGTGGTGTTCCGAGGTGCCAAGGTCAAGGCCACCCCGCCGAAGGGCGCCGCGGCCGCGCCGCGTACCGCCGCGAGTGGGCCGGCCGCCACCGACCCGGCGGAGGTGGCGGCGGCGGCCGACCCGGGCGTGCCGGTGGCGTCGGTGACCGACCTCGGCGCTCGCTGGCCGGTGCTCGCCGGTGCCGCCACCGTGCTGGTCCTGGCGCTGCTGATCGGCGCGGGGCGGCGACGCCGCAGCGGCACCGCACCACCCCCGGGCCGGCAGTGCGAGGTGCGCAACCACCGCGTCGGGCGGCGCCGGATCTGGTGACCCGGCCCGCCCGCGCCGGTCAGCCCAGCAGCCCGTCGATCTCGGCCAACTCCTCGGCGGTGAAGTCGAGGTTGTCCAGCGCGGCGATGTTCGTCTCCAACTGCTCGACGCTGCTCGCCCCGATGATCAGGCTGGTCATCCGTGGGTCGCGCAGCGCCCAGGCGAGGGCGAGCTGAGCCAGGGACTGGCCGCGCCGCTCGGCGACCGCGCCGAGACCCCGGATGGTGGTCATCTTCTCGTCGCTGAGGTCGCTCTCGTTGAGGAAGACACTCGTGCGGACCCGCGAGTCGGCCGGGATGCCACCCAGGTAGCGGTCGGTCAGCAGGCCCTGGGCCAGCGGACTGTACGCGATGCATCCCGCGCCGACCCGCTCCAGCGTGTCGAGCAGGCCGTCGGACTCGGTCCAGCGGTTGAGCATCGAGTACGACGGCTGGTTGATCAGCAACGGCGTACCCAGCTCGCCCAGGATCGCGGCGGCGCGCGCGGTCTGCTCCGAGTCGTAGTTCGAGATGCCGACGTAGAGCGCCTTGCCGGAGCGGACGATCGCGTCCAGCGCGCCCATCGTCTCCTCGATCGGGGTCTCCGGGTCGAACCGGTGCGAGTAGAAGATGTCGACGTAGTCGAGCCCCATCCGGCCCAGCGACTGGTCCAGCGAGGAGATCAGGTTCTTGCGCGAGCCCCACTCGCCGTACGGGCCGGGCCACATCAGGTAGCCGGCCTTGCTGGAGATGACCAACTCGTCCCGGTACGGCTTCAGGTCGGTGGCGAGCAGCCGACCGAAGTTCTCCTCCGCCGCGCCGGGCGGCGGCCCGTAGTTGTTGGCCAGGTCGAAGTGGGTGACCCCCAGGTCGAAGGCACGCCGGACGATGTCGCGCTGCCTGTCGAACGGGCGGTCCGGGCCGAAGTTGTGCCACAGCCCGAGGGAGACGGCGGGCAGTCGCAGGCCGCTGCGTCCGCTGCGCCGATAGGTCATGGTGTCGTAGCGGTCATCCGCGGCGAGGTAGGTCACGATCATGAGCCTAACTCCGGCCCGGGGTGCCCGGGATCAGGCGTGCGAACCAGGACATCGGGGTAGTTTCGACGCCATGCGGTTCGCGCCGCTCCGCCGGCCCGACGGGAAAGTGAGCACAGTGGACGACATCACCGCACTGATCCTGGACGACCACGCCGCCTTCCGGCGCGGCTTCGCCCGCCTCGACGACGCCCGCGACGAGCAGGAGCTACTCGCCATCTGGGACGCCCTCGCCCTGCACCTGGACATCCACGCCGAGGCGGAGGAGGCGATCCTCTACCCGCACCTGGTCAAGCACGGCGACGACGGCGAGGACGAGACCGCCGACGCGATCGGCGACCACAACAAGATCCGAGACGCCATCGCCGAGGCGAAGCTGCACCCGGTCGGCTCGGATCAGTGGTGGGCGGCGGTCGGCACGGCCCGCCGGGAGAACAGCGAACACCTGGCCGAGGAGGAGGACGAGGCGCTGCCCGACTTCCGCCGGCACGCCAGCACCGACCTCCGCGCCGAGCTGGGCCAACGCTGGCTGACCTTCTACGGCGAGCACAAGAACGGCCGCAACCTTCCGTTCCGCGACAAGGACCCACAGCAGTACGTGGCCGACCACCGCTGAGATCTCCCCGGCGCGGGGGAGTCGCCGCAGCCGATCCCACCCGCAGAATGACGGGGTGACCCTCCGAGCGGCACTGGCCCCGCTGGTCGCCGGCACCACCTGGCGACGCGGCGTGTTCCTGCTGCTCGGTGGGGTGCTGGCACTGCCGTACGGGGTGCTCGCGGTGACCTTCGCCGAGATGCTCACCGCCTCGGAGATCCCCCGATCCCTGGTGTACGCGCTGCTGGTCGTCGCGGCGCTGATCGCCGTGGTGCCACTGCTGCTGGACGGCAGCCGGGCCCTGGAGATCGCCGCCGTGCGGGCGTTGCTCGGCGTCGACCTGCCCGAGCCGGCACTGGGGCACCGCGGCGACCGGGAGACCCGACTGCGCAGCGCGCTCTGGATCGCCACCCACCTCATCGTCGGCGCGCTGGTGATGCTCGCGCTGTTCAGTGCCCTGCCGATGGCGCTGGCCTTCATCGCCCAGCAGTTCGGCATCGGCACCGAGCTGACCAGCCGGGAACGGTTCGGTCCGCTGGACGGGCGGGACAGCGGCTGGCTGACCCTGACCGGGGTGGCCCTGCTCGTCGGCCTCGGCTACGCGGTCGCGGGGCTCGGCGCGCTCGCCGGTCTGATGGCGCCGGTGCTGCTCGGCCCCGCGCAGGCGGAACGGATCGCCGCCCTGGAGGCGCGGGCCACCCGGCTCGCCGAACGCAACCGGCTGGCCCGGGAGCTGCACGACTCGGTCGGTCACGCGCTGACCGTCGCCACCCTCCAGGCCGGCGCCGCACGCCAGGTCCTCGACACCGACCCGGAGTTCGTCCGGCGGGCGCTCACCGCCATCGAAGACGTCGGCCGGACCGCCATGGACGAGCTGGACCACGTGCTCGGGCTGCTCCGGGACGCCGGCGGCGGGACCCGGGCGGTGACGCCGCAGCGTACCCTCGCCGACCTGGACCGGCTGGTCACCGACACCCGCGCCACCGGGCTGACCGTGCACGCGCATCGCGTCGGCGACCCGACACGGCTGCCCCCGGCGGTCTCCCGGGAGGGCTACCGGATCGTCCAGGAAGGACTGACGAACGCCGCCCGGTACGGCCACGGGCCGGTGACGGTGCGGCTGGACCTGCACCCGGGGGCGCTGGAGTTGGAGTTGGTCAACGCCATACGCCAGCCCGACCGGGCCGAGCTGGGCCGGCCCGGCCGAGGTCTGGACGGGATGCGGGAGCGGGTGCTGCTGCTCGGCGGCCGGATCACCGTGGGGCCGGACGGCGACCGCTGGCTGATCCGGGCCCGCCTGCCGTACGAGGAGACGACATGACGACCGGGGTGCTGATCGTCGACGACGACGAGTTGATCCGCGTCGGGCTGCGCGCCATCATCGACGCCCAACCCGACCTGCGGGTGCTCGCCGAGGCCGCCGACGGCGCCGAGGTGCCCCCGCTTGTCGCCCGGCACCGGCCGGACGTGGTGCTGATGGACGTGCGGATGCCCGGCATCGACGGCATCCAGGCCACCCGGCATCTGCTGGGCACCTCCGCCAACCCGCCCCGGGTGCTGGTGGTCACCACGTTCGCCAACGACGAGTACGTCTACGAGGCGTTGCGCGCCGGAGCCTCCGGTTTCCTGCTCAAACGGGCCCGGCCCGTCGAGGTGGTGGAGGCGGTCCGGGTGGTCGCGGCGGGGGAGTCGCTGCTGTTCCCGGCCGCGATCCGGCAGCTCGTCGGGGCGTACGGGCCGGTCGGCGGCGACCGGCTGCGCGCCGCCCGACTCACCGAACGGGAGGCCGAGGTGCTGCGGTTGATGAGCACCGGCCGGTCCAACCCGGAGATCGCCGCGCACCTGGTGGTCGGGGTGGAGACCGTCAAGACGCACGTCGGCAACGTGCTGGCCAAGCTGGGCGCCCGCGACCGCACCCAGGCGGTCATCGCCGCCTACGAGTCCGGCTTCGTCACCCCGTCCGGCTGACCGGTCCCTCCCCTGATGCCCGGGGCACCCGTGCGAATGTGAGCTAGCGTGGGTCGGGTGACTGCGTCTAACCCGGTAATCCCGGTCCCACCGGCCGACCTGCCCGGCACGCTCGGCGCGCTTCGGGCAGCCGGTCACCAGTACCGCACCGTCAAGCAGGAACTCCGCGACAACCTTCTCGCCCGGATGCGCTCCGGCGAGGCCCGTTTCCCCGGCATCGTCGGCTACGACGACAGCGTGCTGCCCGAGGTCGAGCGGGCCCTGCTCGCCGGGCACGACATGGTGCTGCTCGGCGAACGCGGCCAGGGCAAGACCCGACTGATCCGCGCGCTCGGCGCACTGCTCGACGAGTGGACCCCGGTCATCCCCGGCTCGGTGCTCAACGAGCACCCCCTGCACCCGCTCACCCCCGCGTCCCGCGCCCAGGCCGCCGAGGCCGGCGACGACCTGCCGATCGGCTGGCTGCACCGCTCGATGCGCTACGGCGAGAAGCTCGCCACCCCGGACACCAGCGTCGGCGACCTGATCGGTGACGTCGACCCGATCCGGATCGCCCAGGGCCGCACCCTCGGTGACCCGGAGACCATCCACTTCGGGCTGGTGCCGCGCACCAACCGGGGCATCTTCGCCGTCAACGAGCTGCCCGACCTGGCCGAACGCATCCAGGTTGCCCTGCTCAACGTCCTGGAGGAGCGGGACATCCAGGTTCGCGGCTACCAGCTGCGGCTGCCGCTGGACCTGCTCCTGGTGGCCAGCGCCAACCCGGACGACTACACCAACCGGGGCCGGATCATCACCCCGCTCAAGGACCGGTTCGGCGCGGAGATCCGCACCCACTACCCGCTCGACCTGGAGTTGGAGCTGGCGTTGATCCGGCAGGAGGCCGACCTGGTCGCCGCCGTGCCGGAGCACGTGCTGGAGGTGCTGGCCCGCTTCGCCCGCGCGGTGCGCGAGTCGCCCTCGGTGGACCCGCGCTCCGGTGTCTCCGCCCGGTTCGCCATCGCCGCCGCCGAGACGGTCGCCGGTGCCGCGCTGCGCCGCGCCGGCCTGCTCGCCGGTGCCGGCACCGCGGAGGGCCGCCCCGAGGCCGCGGTGGCCCGGGTCGGCGACGCGGTGTCGGTGACCAGCACGCTGCGCGGCAAGGTGGAGTTCGAGAGCGGCGAGGAGGGGCGGGAGATCGAGATCCTCGCCCACCTGCTGCGTACCGCGACCGCCGAGACGTTCCGCGCCCACCTGGCCGGGCTGGACCTGTCCGGCTTCACCGCGCTCGTCGAGGACGGCGCGGCGATCGAGACCGGTGAGCTGGTCAGCGCCGCCGAGCTGCTGCGGCAGGTCGGCACCGTGCCCGGCCTGGCGAAGGTTCTCGACCGGCTCGACCTAGGCGACGCGCCCAGCCCGGAGGAGGCGGCCGCCGCCGTCGAGTTCGTGCTGGAGGGGCTGCACCTGACCCGCCGGCTCGGCAAGGACGTCACCGACTCGGGGCGCACCGTCTACGGCGGCCGGGGCTGACCATGGCCGGCAACCGGTTCCGGTACGGGCAGTGGAACGGCGGGCCCGACCCGCTGGCACCCCCGTACGACGTGCGTGAGGCGGTGGACGCGGTCGGCGCCGAGGTGCTGGCCGGCGGCAGCCTGCGGGATGCGCTGCGCGACCTGCTGCGCCGTGGCCCGCAGGGGCGGGGCGGGCTGGACGACCTGGCCGCCCGTGCTCGGCGGCTGCGCCGGGAGGCACTGCGGCGCGGCGACCTGGACGGCGCGGTGACCAGGGCTCAGGCACTGCTTGACCAGGCCCTCGCCGCCGAGCGGGACGAGCTGCGTGGTCGCGACGACGACGCCGCGCGGTTCGCCGAGTCGGTGCTGGACAACCTGCCCCGCTCGACCGCGCGGGCGGTGGAGGAGCTGTCCGGCTACGAGTGGGCCAGCGAGGACGCCCGCCGGTCGTACCAGCAGATCCTCGACCAGCTTCGTGACGACGTGCTCGGTCAGCGCTTCGCCGGGTTGCGCGACGCGGTACGCGCGTCCGCCGACCCGGCCGCCCAGCAGCGGCTCGCCGAGATGATGCGCGACCTGAACGACCTGCTGGCCCGGCACGGCCGCGCGGAGGACACCACCGACGCGTTCGCCGAGTTCATGCGCCGCCACGGCGACTTCTTTCCGGAGCAGCCGGCGACCGTCGACGAGCTGATCGACGTGCTGGCCCGCCGTTCGGCGGCCGGTGAGCGGTTGATGAACTCGCTCTCCGAGCGGCAGCGCGCCGAGCTGGCCGGTCTGATGCAGCAGTCGCTCGGCGACCGGCTCGCGGGTGAGCTGTCCGCGCTCGACGCCAACCTGCGGGCGCTGCGCCCCGACCTGCGCTGGGGGCGCGGCGAGCGGGTCCGGGGCGACCAGCCACTGGGCTACGCCGACGCGGCCGGCGCGCTCGGTGAGATCGGCGAGCTGGACGACCTGCTGGACCAGCTCGACCAGGAACATCCGGGGGCGACCCTGGACGACGTCGACGTCGACGCGGTGGCCCGCACGCTGGGGCGGGACGCCGCCGACGACGTCCGCCGACTACGCGATCTGGAACGGGAGCTGCGCCGGCAGGGCTGGGTGAGCCGGGACGCCGAAGGGCTCACGCTGAGCCCGAAGGCGCTGCGCCGGCTCGGCGGGACGGCACTGCGACGTGTCTTCTCCGACCTGACCGCCGGGCCGCGCGGCCAGCACGACCTGCGCTCGGCGGGAGCCGCCGGCGAGGTCAGTGGTGCGTCCAGGCCCTGGGAGTACGGCGACGAGCAGCCACTGGACGTGGTCCGGACGCTGACCCGGGCGGTCAGCCGGGCCGGGCCGACGGTTCCGGTGCAGCTTGAGGTGGACGACTTCGAGGTGGTGGAGACCGAGAAGCGGGCCTCGGCCGCGGTGGTGCTCTGCGTCGACCTGTCGTACTCGATGATTTCCCAGGGTCGTTGGGGGCCGATGAAGCAGACCGCCCTGGCGCTGGCGCACCTGATGGAGACGCGCTTCCCGCAGGACGCTCTACAGATCGTGGGCTTCGGCCGGGAGGCGATGACGCTCACCCAGCAGGAGTTGGCGGCCGTCGAGCCGGACGGGGAACAGGGCACCAACCTCCAGCACGCGTTGCGGCTGGCGGGGCGGCACCTGCGCCGGCACCCGGACGCCGAGCCGGTGGTGTTGGTGGTCACCGACGGGGAGCCCACGGCCCACCTGGACCCGGACGACGGGGAGGCGCTGTTCCACTGGCCACCGCTGCCGGAGACGATCGAGGTGACGGTCCGCGAGGTGGACCGGCTGAGTCGCTACGGTGCCACGCTCAACCTGTTCATGCTCGGCGACGACCCGGGCCTGCGACGCTTCGTCGACGCGGTGGCCCGCCGCAGCCGTGGCCGCATGTTCACCCCGGAAACCGGCGACCTCGGCGAGTACGTGGTGAGCGACTACCTGCGCTCCCGCCAATCCCGCCGCTAACTCCCGGCGGGGCCTGTTGACTGGGGGGATGGAGAACGGGGGATTGCGGCGGGCTTACGGTGCCCTGTTCGCGGAGGTCGACGCAGGCGGGTTCGGTCCGGCTCCGGAGGGGCAGCTCAGCGCCGAGCAGATCGTCGCGCACCTGGTCGCCAACGACGAGCTGATGATTCAGGCCACCGAGGCGCTGCTGGCCGGGTCGCCGTTCGCCTACTACGAGCTGGCGGAGGACGTGCACCGGCCGCAGCTCGACGCGCTGGTCGCCGAGCAGGGTGGTCTGCGCGGCGTGTCGGCGCTGCTGCACGGCACCAGCGACCGCCTGTGCGCCCTGGTCGACCAGCTCGGCCTGGCCGTGGAAACCCCGGTCGAGACGCATCTACGCGAGGGCTTCGACCTCGTCGTCGACGAGCCGCTGCCCTGGTCCCGCACCCTCGACCTGCACGCCCGGGTCCACCTCCCCAAACACCAGTCCCAACTGCACCTGCTCCGGGCCTGAGCAGCGGCGGTCGTGCGCCGGCCGGTCGATGTGGGGCCGTCCTGGTCCGTTGAGTGTGATGCCTGTGAGTCATCAAGATGACTCACAGGCATCACACTCGCAGTAGCACTGCCCCCCGACCGGAGAAGCCCGGCAAGGCGACAGCTTGTGCACGGTGGCAGGTCAGCCGTTGATCAGCTCGGAGCGGGGGTGAAAGGTGCGGCGGTAGGTCGAGGGCGCCACGCCGATGCGCTGGTGCAGCTGTTGGCGCAGGGCGGCGGTGGTGCCGAAGCCGCTGCGGTGGGCGATCTGGTCCACGGTGAGGTCCGTCGTCTCCAGCAGCAGCCGCGCGTGGTCGGTGCGCTGTTGCAGCAGCCACTGGGCCGGGCTCAGGCCGGTCTCGGACCGGAAGCGCCGGGTGAAGGTCCGCACGCTCATCCGCGCCTGCTCGGCCAGGTCACGTAGGGCGATCGGCTCGTGCAGTCGCTGCCGTGCCCACTCCCGGGCGCCCGCGGTGCTGGTGTCGGTGGCCTTCGGCACCGGTCGCTCGATGTACTGCGCCTGGCCACCGTCCCGCCACGGCGGCATCACGCAGCGGCGGGCCGCCCGGTTGGCCACCTCGCTGCCGTGGTCGAGGCGGATGACGTGCAGGCAGAGGTCGATGCCGGCGGCGACTCCGGCCGAGGTGAACACCCGGTCGTCGACGACGAAGAGCACCCCCGGGTCGAGGTCCACCCGGTCGTACAGGCGACGGAACTGCTCCGTGAACGCCCAGTGGGTGGTCGCCCGCCGCCCGTCGAGCAGACCGGCGGCGGCCAACACGAACGCCCCGGTGCAGATCGACATGATCCGGGCACCCCGCTCGTACGCCGCCCGCAACGCCTCGGCCGCCTCCGGCTCGACGGTGCCCGAGGTCAACGGGCTGCCGGCGTGGATGCCGGGGACGATCACCGTGTCGGCGGTGTCGAGCAACTCCAGACCGTGGTCGGGCAGCACCTGGAACCCGGCGGTGCTGCGGACCGGCCGGCCGCCCGGGGTGCACACCCGGACGTCGTAGAAGTGCGTGTCGTCGGCGGCCCGGGCGGTGCTGAAGACCTGGGACGGGGTGCCCAGGTCCAGGCCGACCACGTGGTCCAGGGCGAGTACGGCGATCCGGTGTGGGCGAGACGTCATGGCCCGATTATTGCGCATGATGGCTTTCCGGCCACTCGTCGCGGTGCGTGGCCCCGCCCAGACTGGTCGGGTGACCAAGAACCGCCTTCTGCATCCCGCCTGGCTGGTCGCCGCCGTCGCCTTCGTGGCGCTGGTCGGCGCGGCCGGCTTCCGCGCCACCCCGTCGGTGCTGCTGCACCCGCTGCACGAGGAGTTCGGCTGGCCGCTGGCCACCATCTCCGCCGCCGTGTCGGTCAACCTGCTGCTCTACGGGCTCACCGCGCCGTTCGCCGCCGCCCTGATGGACCGGTTCGGCATCCGCCGGGTGGTCTCGGTGGCGCTGCTGCTGGTCGCCGCCGGCAGCGGGCTGACCGTCTTCATGAACGCCAGCTGGCAGCTGCTGCTCTGCTGGGGTGTGCTGGTCGGGCTGGGCACCGGCTCGATGGCGCTGGCGTTCGTGGCCACCATCACCGGGCGCTGGTTCGTGCACCGCCGGGGCCTCGTCACCGGAGTGTTGACCGCCGGCGGGGCGGCCGGCCAGCTGGTGTTCCTACCACTGATCGCCATTCTGGTCCGCGACCACGGCTGGCGTACCGCCGCGCTCGTCGTGGCCGGAGCCGCACTGGCGGTCGTACCCCTGGTGGTGTGGTTGCTGCGCGAGCACCCGGCGGATCTCGGCCTGCCCGCCTACGGGGCGACCGAGGTCGTCGCGGCGCCGCCGGCGACCGGCGGCGCGGCGAGCCGGGCGCTGGGCGCGCTGACGACCGCGGCCCGGACCCGGCCGTTCTGGCTGCTGGCCGGCGGGTTCGCGATCTGCGGGGCGACCACCAACGGCCTGGTCGGTACGCACTTCGTGCCGGCCGCGCACGACCACGGCATGCCCCAGACCACGGCGGCCGGGCTGCTCGCCCTGGTGGGGCTCTTCGACATCGTCGGGACCATCGCCTCCGGCTGGCTCACCGACCGGGTCGACAGCCGGTTGCTGCTCGGCATGTACTACGCGCTGCGGGGGGCGTCGCTGCTGGTCCTGCCGAGCCTGTTCACCGGCACCGCCGCGCCGAGCATGCTGGTGTTCATCGTCTTCTACGGGTTGGACTGGGTGGCCACCGTGCCGCCGACGGTGGCGCTGTGCCGGGAGTACTTCGGCGGCGCCGGGGCTGTGGTGTTCGGCTGGGTGTTCGCCGCACACCAGTTCGGCGCGGCCCTCGCCGCGACGGGTGCGGGGCTGGTACGGGACCGCCTCGGCGACTACGCGGTGGCCTGGTACGTGGCCGGAGCGCTGTCGATCGGCGCGGCCGGGCTGTCGTTGCTGCTGCGTCGGAGGCCGGGCCGAGCGGTCCCGGAGGCCGTGCTGGCCGCCGCGACCGCACCGAAGGCGTGGCGGTTCCAGGGCTGAGACGGCACGGTTCGGACGGTCAGCCCAGGGTCCACTGCTGGGCTGGCCCGCCGTCGCAGGGTCGCTGCCGGATGTCGTCGCCGGCCGCGATGCCCTCGTCGTCGGCCTGGGCGCACTTGCCGCTGTGCACCGCGACCATCAGCACCGGGCCGGCGCCTGTGGAGTTCAGCCGCCACTGCTGGTTGGCCCCACCGTGGCAGGGAAACTGCATCAGCGGCGCGCCGTCGTCCTGGCTGCCACCCTCGACGTCGAGGCACTGCCCGGACGCGGCATTGGCCACCGTCGACACCTCCGGGCCGACCGGGGTGATCACCCAATCCTGCTCCGGGTCGCCGGTGCAGACCGCCAGGTGGGTCTTCGCCTGCTGGCCTTCGCCGTAGAGCCCCAGGCACAGGCCCGAGTCGGCCTTGAACACCCGGGACCCGGTCAGCGGCTCGGCGGGTGCGCTCGGGCTCGTCTGGGCCGCCGCGTCGGTGGGCGCCGCGGCGGAGGACGAGGCCCCGACCGTCGCCGGCACGCCCGGCTCGTCGTCACCGTCGAGGAGCCCGGTGGCGAAGACCACCCCGAGGACTATGCCGACCAGCCCGACCGCCAGCGCCAACCGCAACAGCGGATCGGCCAGTGGACCGGATCGTGCCGCCCGTCGGCTGCCGCCGTAGACGGTGCCGGTGGAGCTGGGGCGGCGTTCCTCGCCGGTGGGGTCGGGGCGGCGTTCCTCGGGCGCGGACATAGCCGCCATCCTCACCCACGGCCGGCGGCGACGGCCAATCGGTGGGTGGGCCGACGACCCGGACCGGCGCGGACAGCGGTCAGCGGGTGGGCTGCGGGTCGGTGACGTCGGCCACAGTGGCGTCGAGGGCGGTGATCGCGGCGTCGGCGTCGAGCGCGATGGCCAGGCCACGTTCCCCGGCGCCCAGCGTGATCTCCCGGCCGCGCAGTCGCTCGTCGGCGATCACCGGCCAGGCCGTGCTCGCGCCGAACGGGGTGATGGTGCCGCGTTCGTAGCCGGTCGCGGCCAGGGCGCCGGCAGCGTCCGGCATGGAGAGTCGGTGCACCCCGAGCAGGGTGCGCAGCTTGGGCCAGGACACGACCCGGTCGCCGGGGGTGAGGACGAACAGGTGATCATCGGCACTGCGGCGGACCACGATTGTCTTCACCACGTCGGGGATCGCCACTCCCCGGGCCGCGGCGGCCTCCGCGAGACTGCCGACCGCACCATGGCTGACCAGCCGATATGGCAATCCGGCGGCGTTCAGGGCGGTGATCGCGGGCGATGGCATGCCCGCCACGGTAACCGTCCGGCCCCCGCTCGGACGGGAAACTGCCCCGGCTGACATCCCACGGTTTCGCGAGTACGCGCGTAAGGTGATCACATGCGCGCTGAGCGTGTGGGTCACCACCCCATTGACCATGATCAAGCGGTGGACACGTTGCGGCGGTCGTACGCCGCAGTGCCCACGGGCGAGCCTGTCCGGCTGGCCAAACGCACCTCCAACCTGTTCCGCCCCCGGTCCGCACCCGGGGCTCCGGGGCTCGACGTGAGTGGCCTGAACGGCGTGCTGTCGGTCGACCCGGCCGGGCGTACCGCCGACGTGCAGGGCATGTGCACCTACGAGGACCTGGTCGACGCGACGCTGCCGCACGGGCTGATGCCGCTTGTGGTGCCGCAGTTGCGCACCATCACGCTGGGTGGCGCGGTGACGGGCCTCGGGATCGAGTCGACCACGTTCCGCAACGGCCTGCCGCACGAGTCGGTCCGGGAGATGGACATCCTCACCGGCTCCGGTGAGATCGTCACCGTCCGACCCGACGGCGAGCACGCCGACCTGTTCACCGCGTTCCCCAACTCGCTGGGCAGCCTCGGCTACGCGACCCGGTTGCGCATCGAGCTGCAACCGATCGGCCGGTACGTGTCGTTGCGCAACGTCCGGTTCACCCGACTGGAGGCGCTCACCGACGCCATCGCCGAGGTCACCGCGACCCGGTCCTGGGCCGGCGAGACGGTCGACGCGATGGACGGGGTGATGTTCAGCCCCGGCGAGGCGTACCTGGTGTTCGCCAGATTCACCGACACGGCCGACCCGCCCAGCGACTACACCGGTCAGGCGATCTACTACCGGTCGCTGCGCCAGCGCACCCGGGACGTGCTCACCGCGCACGACTATCTCTGGCGCTGGGACACCGACTGGTTCTGGTGCTCGGCGGCGTTCGGTGCGCAGCACCCGGTCGTGCGCAGGCTCTGGCCGGCGCGGTACCGGCGCAGCGACGTCTACCACCGACTGGTCCGCCTCGAGCACCGGCATCACGTGGCGGCCCGGATCGACCGGCTGCGTGGGCAGCCGGCCCGGGAGCGGGTCGTGCAGGACGTGGAGATCCCGCTGGGCCAGGCGGCCGAATTCCTGCGCTGGTTCGCCGGCGCGGTGGGGATGCACCCGGTGTGGTTGTGTCCGCTGCGACTGCGCGAGCCGGCGGGCGCCGGATCGGCGCGGGCCTGGCCGCTGTATCCACTCCGGCCGGAGCAGGACTACCTCAACATTGGGTTCTGGGGGACCGTGCCGATCGCGCCGGGCGCCGCCGACGGCGACGTCAACCGCACGATCGAACGCAGGGTGTCGGAGTTGGGCGGGCACAAGTCGCTCTACTCCGACGCGTACTACGACCGGGACGCCTTCGATCGCCTGTACGGCGGCGACACGTGGCGGGCGGTGAAAGACCGCTACGACCCGGACCACCGGCTGACGGGATTGTACGAAAAGGCGGTAGCACGAGCATGAGCCTGACCGACAGAGATCAGGGGGCGGCGAGCGTCCCCGCCACCCCGCCGGCGGGGGGCCGGCAGACGGGTCCGACCGTGGCGGATGTCATCCGCGCGGTCACCGCCGGGCCGTTGCCGGTGCGGATCACCGGGTACGACGGCAGCTCCGTCGGCCCGTCCGACGCCGGCATCACCCTGGCGATCCGTTCCGAGCGGGGTTTGTCCTACCTGCTCACCGCCCCTGGCGACCTGGGCATGGCCCGGGCCTACGTCAGTGGTGACCTGGCGTTGCAGGGGGTGCACCCGGGTGACCCGTACGAGGCGTTGCGGGTGCTCAAGGACGAGCTGCGCCTGCGCCCACCGTCGCTTGCCGACGGGTTGGCGCTGGTCCGTGGGCTGGGCTGGGAGCGGCTGATGCCACCGCCGGCTCCGCCGCAGGAGGCGCAGCCGCGGTGGAAGCGGGTGATGAACGGGCTGCGGCACTCGCGGGTGCGCGACAGCACGGCGATCTCGCACCACTACGACGTCTCCAACGCCTTCTACGAGAAGGTGCTCGGCCCGTCGATGACGTACACCTGCGCGGTTTTCCGGTCTCCGGGCGACACGCTGGAGCAGGCCCAGGCTGCGAAGTACGACCTGGTCGCCGGCAAGCTGGCGCTCAAGAAGGGGATGCGGCTGCTGGATGTGGGTTGCGGTTGGGGTGGCATGGTCCGGCACGCCGCCCGCGAGTACGGCGTGCAGGCGCTCGGGGTGACCCTGTCGAGGGCGCAGGCGCAGTGGGCGCAGGCGGCGATCGAGCGGGAGGGGCTGACCGGGCTGGCCGAGGTGCGGCACCTGGACTACCGGGACGCGCCGGCGGAGCAGTTCGACGCCATCTCCTCGATCGGTCTGACCGAGCACATCGGGGTGCGCAACTACCCGACCTACTTCGGGGCGTTGCGGTCCCGGCTGCGGACCGGGGGCCGGCTCCTCAACCACACCATCACGCGTGCGGACAATCGGGCGCCGCACCGCTCCGGTGCGTTCATCGACAGGTACGTCTTCCCGGACGGCGAGTTGGCCGGCCCTGGCCGGCTGATCAGCGAGGTGCACGACGCCGGGTTGGAGGTGCACCACGAGGAGAATCTGCGTCAGCACTACGCGCTGACGCTTGCCGCCTGGTGCCGCAACCTGGTGGAGCACTGGGACTTCTGCGTCTCCGAGGTGGGTGCGGGCACCGCCCGGGTGTGGGGGCTGTACATGGCCGGGTCACGGATGGCGTTCGAACGCAACGGCATCCAGCTGCACCAGGTGCTGGCCACGCACAACGGCCCGGACGGCGTGAACGGCTACCCGTTGCGGCCCGACTGGTTGCCCTGACCATCTGCTGAGCGTCGCCTGAAGCCGTGCCGAGAAAAGTCGGCACGGCTTCTCGCGAACCGATTGACAAACAAATTTTGTACGTACAAACTGGTTTTGTCATGAGAGACGTCCTGTACCTGGAGCAGATCGAGCAGGCCGAAGTCCTGCTCAAGCCGCAGCGCGTCGAGGTGCTGCGGCAACTGGCCGAACCGCGCACCTGCACCGAGGTCGCGGCTCGACTCGACCAGACGCCACAACGCGTCTACTACCACGTCAAGCAGCTCGTCGCGGCTGGCCTCGTCGAGCTGGTCAACGAACGCAAGGTCCGCGGCATCACCGAGGGCATCTACCAGGCCGCCGCCCGGTCGTACTGGCTGTCCCCCCGGCTCGTCGGTCGGATCGGGCTGCGCCGGGTCGGCGACGAGCTGAGCCTCGGCTACCTGCTCGACCTGATGGAAGAGGTCCAGGCCGACATCGCCGCCCTGGACCGGGCGGCGCCCGAGCTGCCCTCGATCGGGGTCTCCGGCGCGATCCGGGTGCCCGCGGAGCAGCGCCAGCAGTTCCTGCACGACCTGCAAACCGCACTTCAGGACTTGTTCACCCGCTACGGCGGCAGCGAGGGAGATGCCTTCAAGCTCGCCGTGGCCTGCTATCCGAAAGGGAACGACCATGACTGAACCACTGAAGGTGCAGGCCCGTCTCTCCGCGCCGGTCGGGCGTGTCCGTCAGGCCCTGACCGACCCGGCGGAGCTGCGTCTCTGGCTGGCCGAGCACGCCGAGGTCGAGCTGCCCCAGCGGTACGAGTTCTGGGGCCGTTACACGCCCGAGGGTGACGCCCCGCACCAGCGGTTGTTGCACGCCGACGACGACACGCTGCGCTTCGGCTGGCTGCTCGACGGGGTGGAGACCACCAGCGAGTTCCAGCTCACCGCCGAGGGCCCGGACAGCACCGTGCTGACGCTGACGCAGAGCCACTTCGACTTCGCCGAGGCGATGAGTGGCTCCAGCATCCGGGGCGTGCTCCAGACGTACTGGGCGCTGTCCATCGCCAACCTGGCCGCCCACCTGGAGGGCAAGCCACTGCTGCCCCGCACCGACTTCACCTCCGCCGACCTGCGGGGTGAGCTGGTCATCGCCGCCCCGGCCGACAAGGTGTGGGAGTCGCTGACCGACTCCGAGCAGGCCAGCGCCTGGTTCGGCTACCCGATCGGCATCGAGCCCTGGGTCGGCGGCCGGTACGCCATGGGCGGCTTCGAGCACGGCTACGCCGCGAAGGTCGTCGACCTGGAGCCCGGCCGACGGATGTCCGTCGACTGGGGACCGACCGGCGTGACGAGCTGGGAGCTGGCCGAGTCCGCTGGCCGGACCACGCTGACCTTCGTGCAGAGCGGCTTCGACGAGGCCAACCCCCCGTACGGCGCCTGGAGTGGGTCGGTTGCCGGGCTGTTCGAGCTACGCCGCTTCCACGAGGTGCCAGACTGGCAGCCGATCTGGCTCGCCGAGGAGGTCCCCGGCCTGGAGCCCGCACCGGCCAGCTGACGTCCCCGGCGCGATCGTGCTCGCCTTGATCGTGCTCGATCAGGGATGTAGTGGCCTCGTTCATTCCGAAGGCCACTACATCCTGGATCGAGCACGATCTCGCGTCAGGGGCCTTACGCGATGGCGGCGATGTCACCGTCGTCGAAGTAGATGGCTTGGTGGAGCCGGCCACCGAGAGCGGCAGCGTATCGGGCCACCACGTCCTGACCGGAGATCCTGCCTTGCTCGATCTGGGACACCCGGCCCTTGGTCACGCCCATCCGCTCAGCAATCTGCTGCTGGGTGAAGCCGCGAGCGCGTCGTACCTCCGCGAGGCGGTGCCCGACGACCTGCGCGAGCAGTTCCTCCTTGCCCGCTCCCACGGCCGCCTCGCCGCCAGCACGCTGCACGTACTCCGCTCGGATGTCCGTCCACCGCACGTGACCACTCACCGCTGTCCCCCCTCCTGCTGTGCGCGTTCCTTCAGGTAGCTCTCGTACCGTTGCTCGGCGAGCGGGATGGCCTGCTGATACCAGCTTGTCCATTGCCCCGCCTTGTCGCCAGCGACCAGCAGGATGCTGGCACGCCAAGGGTCGAAGACGAAGAGGATGCGGACCGTGCCTGGACGCAGCTCCTTCAAATTGGCTAGTGACGAACCGCTGATGGTGTCGACCAAGGGTCGCCCCAACCCTGGCCCAACCTCGGCGAGCGCATCGATAGCCTGGACGACTCTGGCGAACGTTGCCTGGTCAAGGCTGTCTATCCAGGTGCGAACTTCGTCGACGACGAAGACATCCCCTTCCTCCTGGCGCACGGATGAAGTATAGCAATCGCTATACGGGTCAGCGATAGTTGCTCCGATCTGCCGGACCGATGCGGTGACTTTTCGCGGTTGGGTGGGTACTGGCGGGCGATGTTCCTCATCTTTGGTCTGCGTACCAAGGTCGACCGGTCCGGTGTCGTGCAGCAGGTCTGCCGTCACTGCGGCAACCACGCCGCGCAGGTGATCACCCGCCGGTCGACGAAGTTCTCCCTCTTTTTCATCCCCCTCATCCCGATCCGCACCCGGTACGCGCAGCAGTGCACCTTCTGTGCGGCGCAGTACGAGATCTCCAAGTCCGACGCCGAACGCCTCCCGGTCGGCTGACCCGGGATGGATCGCCTCCTGTTCTGGCTGATCGGCCGACCGATGCCCCCGGCCGACGTGGCGGTTCACACCGTCGCCCGTCCGCCCTGCACCCCTGGGCGACGCAAACGCCGACGGCCTCGCCGACCACTGGCCGGCACCGCGCTGCCCCGCTCACCCTGGAACCGCTCCGGCGGTCGCTCTTGATCCGGGTTGAGGCCCGGGGATGGGCCGCGGGTTCGCGGGGCCGGGGATGGCTCGACCGGCGCGGACGTTCGGCTCTGGCGGCGTACCTGGGCGCTGGTTAGGCTTTCGGGGTTTGCCGTGGACCGGTCCTTCCGAGGGTGCACGCACGACGAAGCCGGAGCACCCGTGTCCCGTCAGGACGTGAAGCAGGCTGTGGGGAAACCCAACCCCGCCGGTGCGATTCTGGCGGCCGCGGTCATCCTCGTGGAGGCGTGCTGGCTGTTCGCCGCGTTGCCGGGTGCCGCCCTGGTCAGCGACGTCGGCGGGATGCTGGTGGCCGGCTGGGCCACGGTGGCGTGCGTCGGGGTGGCCCGCCGGCACCCGGTGCCGCTGCGCCGGTTCTGGACGCTGCTCGCCGTCACCATGGCGCTCGCCGCGCTGGGGCGGGCCGTCTGGACGGTGCAGCGTCTCGTCGGCGGGGATCTGCCGCACACGCCGGTGGTCGGGGTGGTCTTCACCGCCGGCATCCTCACCGGCACGGCCGCGCTGCTCAGCTCGCCGTCCGCGCCGCGAACCGCGGTGGGGCGCGCTCGCACGTTGCTGGACGGCGTGATCGTCGCCCTGGCCCTGGTGCCGATCGGTTGGGTGCTGGTCTTCCGTGGCGTGGCCGCCGCCGAGTTGGCCGACCCGGCGCGCACGCTGGGGCTGCTCTACCCGATGTTCGACCTGATGCAGCTCACGATCCTGGTCGCGGTGTCCGGGCCGGCCCGGCCGATGTGGCGGCCGATGAGCATGCTCGCGGCGAGCCTCACCCTGCGGGTCGTCGCCGACGTCGTCTACGTCTCGCTGGTCGCGCGTGCCGACTACACCGCCGGACACCCGATCGACCTGTGCTGGCCGGTGAGCTACCTGCTGATCGGTCTGGCCACCCGTAGGCCGCCACCGCCGGACTGCGACGGCACCGACGAGGCCGCCGAGTCGCCGCTGCCGCCGTGGTGGCGGGTGGCGTTGCCGTACCTGCCGGTGGGTGGGGCGATCGTCGCGGTGGTGCTGGCCCGTCGACCCAGCGGGCAGACCCCGCACCTGGTCTTCGTGACCATGATGGCGTTGCTCGCGGCTCTCGCCGTGCGGCAGGGGTTGGCCGCCAACGAGAACCTGCGGCTGGTGGTCCGGCTGCGCCGTCTCGCGTACGGGGACCAGCTCACCGGGCTGCCCAACCGGCTGCTGTTCAACCGGCGGCTGCGCCTGGCCCTGCGGGACGGGCGACCGGTGGCCGTGCTGCTGCTCGACCTGGACGGGTTCAAGCAGGTCAACGACCGTTTCGGGCACGCCACCGGCGACACCCTGCTGACCGGACTGGCGGCCCGGATGCGGGCCGTCGTGGACGGTGACGGCATCATCGCCCGGCTCGGCGGGGACGAGTTCGCGGTGCTTGTCGACGGCGACCGACCGGTCTCACCCGAGCGCCTCGCCGAGCGGTTGCTGGACGCGCTGCGACCCTCCGACGGTGAGGACGACGTCGGGGTGCACCCGTCGGCGAGCATCGGCATCGCCGAGTTCGGCCCGCAGCACGCCTCGCACACCGATCTGCTGCGCGACGCCGACATCGCCATGTACGCGGCCAAGGCCGCCGGGAAGTCCGCGTACCGGACGTGCACCTCGGCGCTGCGTGAGTCGGCCGTGTCGCGGGCCGAGCTGATCGCCGACCTGCGCCGCGCGGTCGACGAGAATCAACTGTGTCTGGAGTTCCAACCCATCGTGGACCTGGCCACCGGCGCGGTACGCAGCGCCGAGGCGCTGGTGCGCTGGCGGCACCCCCGGCTGGGGATGCTGCCGCCGTCGAGGTTCCTGCCGCTGGCCGAGGAGACCGGGTTGATCCTGCCCATCGACCGGTGGGTGATCCACGAGGCGTGTCGGGCGGCGGCGACCTGGCGGGGCCGGGCGCCGGACGCGACAGTGGCGGTGAACATCGCCGCCGCGCACCTGCGCCGTCCGGACCTGATCGCCACGGTCACCGCTGCCACCAGTGCCGCCGGGCTGGCGCCGCGGGCGTTGACCCTGGAGCTGACCGAGTCGGCGCTGATCGAGGGCACCGAGGCGGTGCTGGAACGACTGCACCAGCTCCGGGAGCTGGGCATCAAGATCGCCATCGACGACTTCGGTACGGGTTACTCGTCACTGAGCTACCTGCACCGCATCCCGGCGACCGAGCTGAAGATCGACAGGTCGTTCGTGAACCGGCTCGGGTCGGACGACCGCGCGTACGCCACCGTGGAGATGGTCACCCGGTTGGCCGGTGCGTTCGATCTGACGGTCGTCGCCGAGGGAGTGGAGACCGAGCGGCAGCACGACGCGGTCGCCGCGATCGGGTGCCCGCGCGGTCAGGGCTATCTGTACGGGCGGCCGGACGTGCCCGCCAAGGTGGGCCAGAATCAGGGCTTGACCCTGACGTAGCGGCAGGCGGGAGCCTGGTTTCCGGAAGGGAGGGGAACCATGGCGTACACGGTGGGTCAGGTGGCGAAGGTCGCTCGCGTGACGGTGCGGACGTTGCACCACTACGACGAGATCGGTCTGCTCTCGCCCAGCGGGCGGACCCCGGCGGGTTACCGCCGCTACGACGACGCGGACCTGCAACGGCTGCAACTCGTCCTGTACTACCGGGAGTTGGGTTTCCCGCTTGAGGAGATCAGCGCGATCATCGACGACCCGGCGGCCGACCCGGCCGCGCACCTGCGCCGCCAGCACGAGTTGCTGACGGGACGGGTGAAGCGGTTGCAGGAGATGGTCACGGCGATCGAGTTCGCGATGGAGGCGAGCAAGATGAACATCCAACTCACCCCGGAGGAGCGGTTCGAGGTCTTCGGTGACGTCGACCCGGAGGAGCACCAGGCCGAGGCGGAGCAGCGCTGGGGCGACATCGAGGCGTACCGGGAGTCGAACCGGCGGGTCTCCCGTTACACCAAGGCCGACTGGCTGCGGTACAAGGCGGAGAACGAGGACTGGGGTCGGCGGATCGTCGCGGTGCTGGGCTCGGGTGTGCCGGCGGACAGCCCGGAGGCGAAGGATCTGGCCGAGGAGCACCGGCAGCTCATCGGCCGCTGGTTCTACGAGTGCACGTACGAGGGGCACACCGGGTTGGCCGACATGTACCTGGCCGACGAGCGGTTCACCGCGTACTACGAGAACATGGCGCCGGGGTTGGCCGTCTACCTGAACGAGGCCATCCACGCCAACGCGATCAGCCGCGCCTGATCGGCCCGGAACAGCGGCGCTCGCGGTCCGGCTACTCTGGCCGGACCGCACCGCCCCCGGGGAGATGACCGTGCAGAAACCGAAGCTGATCGCCGCTGGTGCCGTCCTGGCCGTGGCGGTGGCCGCCGGGGTGTGGGCACTGCTGGTGGTCACCGGTGACGAACCCGACGCGGGTCGTGCCGGGGCGTCGCCCGCCCCGACCGACCCGGCCGGGGTCCTGTCGGCGGCCGCTGCGAAGGTCGACGGGCAGACCTACAAGCTGACCTTGGATACCGGCGGGACAGCGGGCGGGGACGGCACGGTGGTGCTCTGGGACCCGTTGGCCAAGCGTGGTCTGGAGACCACCTCGCTCAAGGTGCCCGCCGGTGCGGTGAAGATCGAACGGCTCACCACCGGGCCGGACGTCTACGTGCGGATCAGCGCCCCGGACCGCCGCGTCCCGGTGTGGGATGGCAAGACCTGGTGGCACGTCGGCGCTCCGGGCTCGCCGCCCGCCCAGCAGGGCCTGGACAACACCAAGCTGGCCGGCACGCTCACCGCGGCGACGACGGTGCGGCAGACCGGTGCGCGGGAGTACGCCGGCACACTGGACCTGCGCGAGAGAAGCGCGGTGTTGGGCGAAGGGGTCGGCAACGTGCTCGGTGCCCGGGCCGGCGCGGTGCCGTTCACCGCGGCCGTGGACGAGCAGGGTCGGCTGGTCCGCTACCGCATCGAGTTGGCCAGTGAGCAGTCGCAGACCGCCCAGCTCGACCTGACGTACTCGGATTTCGGGCTGTCGGTGTCGGCCGAGCCGCCGGCGGCCGGCCTGGTCGGCGAGGACCCGCCGGCGAACATCCCCGGCGCCTGACGCCTGCTCACTCCTCGACTCCTCCGGTGGTGGGGGTGACCAGGAAGTCGTAGACGGTCCGGGCCATCCGGCGGACCGTCTCGTCACCGGTGGCCATCGGCCCGGCGGTGAGGAACGCGACGGCGGTCTCGGTGCCGGGGATCAGGTAGTAGCCGACGTCGTGGGAGGCGTCCGGCAGGTCACCGGTCTTGTGGGCCACCGGTACCCCGGGTGGCAGCGCCGCCGGGATCTTGGTGTTGAGGGTCTGTTCCCGCATGAACCCGATCATCAGGTCGCGGGAGGCGGGGGTGAGGATCTCGCCGTCCCAGACCGCGCCGAGCAGGGACACCACGTCGTCCGGGCTTGTGTAGTTCTCCTCGCCGCGCTGCGCCGCCGCGCTGTCGAGCATCCGGCGGGCCAGGATGGTGGACCGTTGGTTCATCGAGTCGATGAGCGCGTTGATCGGGGCGAACCCACCCAGGTAGGTGATCAGTACGTTCGCGGCCACGTTGTCGCTGTACTTGATCAGGTACTGGGCGAGCCGACGCAGGGTGACCACCTGCGGGAACGTCTCGAACTGGAGCTGGCCGGTGCCGCCGACCACGTCCTGCGGGGTGACCAGCACGCCGTCGTCGAGCGAGACCTGTCCACAGTCGACCCGGCGGAGCAACTCGACGAGGATCCACAGTTTGATCACGCTGGCCGCCTTGGGGCGCAGCGCGCCGTTGACGGCGATCTGCTGGTCGCCGTACCGGCCGGACAGGTCGCGAACGGTGACCCCGGCCGGGTTGAGGCTCGCGTCGGCGACCACCCGGGCGAGCTGCCCGCTGAGGGGGGACAGCCGGGCCCCCGCGACCGGGTCGGTGGGCGGCTGCGGGCTGGTGACCACCACGCCGGTGAGCGTCGTCGGCGGGCGGTGCCGTTGGACCACCTCCAGCGTGCCCTCGCTGCGGCCGGTCAACGGCACCCGGTAGCGGTAGGCCGTGCCTCCGACGACGACGGCACCGCTGGCCACCCCCGCGGCGACCCGCATACCCGGGTCGGCGACCCGGCCGGTGTCACCGTCGCAGGCGCGGTAGCGCACGGTGTGTCCGAGCGAGTCCACCGCGAACACCCCACCGGGGAATGACAACCAGGACACCTCACTGGTGGGCGCCCGCCCCGGCGTCGGGTCCGCGCCGGGTTCGTGACCCTGCCCGTCGCCCGGCTCGACCGCGTGCTCCGCCTCGGCCGGCCGCGCCGGGTCCGCGCCGGGCCCGGGGCCGTCCGCGGTGGCCGGCCCGGTCGTGGCCAGCAGGGCGAGCGCGACCGCCGCCGCCAGCCCTTTCCGGGGTACGCGGACAGCGGCCCCCCGTAGGGAAGATGAACGCTTCTTGTCGCTTTTTCTCACGTTTGTACGATATGAAGCGCCGGGGACGGGTGGGGTCGACGGGACTGGCGTCACCCGTCCGGGCGGCGATGTCGCGACGAGCGTGATGACACACAGGTATAGAAATGACTCAGCGGCATCAGACTCATCAGCCACACCACCCCCCCGGAGGCACAGCATGTTGATCATCGCAGGCAGTTTGCAGGTCGAGCCGGCCACGCGCGAGGCCTACCTGTCCGGCTGCGAAGAGGTGATCACGCAGGCACGTGCCGCCGCCGGCTGCCTCGACTTCCTGCTCGCGGCCGACCCGTTGGAGCCCGGCCGGATCCACGTCTACGAGCGCTGGGAGTCCGCGGAGCAGTTGGCGGCGTTCCGTGGTTCCGGGCCGAGTGGCGCGCAGGAGGCGGCCATCCTCGACGCCGACGTGCAGCGCTACCTGATCGCCGGCGTGGAGGCACCCTGACCCGCTCGCCGCGGCGGCGGGTCGAGCCGGAGCGGGGTCGACCCGAGGCGGGCCGGCCGAGCTGTCACATCGGGGGTCCGGTCGCCGGCTCGGGTTCCGCGGGCAGGCCGGGTGCCATCCGGCGGATCGAGGTGAACGTGGGAGTCAGCGCCTCGTACAGCTCGGCGAAGAGCGGCAGCAGCGCCGCGTACGTGGCGGCGGCGGCCGGGTCGGGGCGGATCGTCTCCTCGATCCGGACGAGGTCGGCGGCGACGTCGATGCTGGGGATCAGCCCGAGCGCCTGCATGCCGAGCAGCGCCGCGCCGAAGCTGGATCCCTCGTGTGCGGCCGGGAAGCTCACCGGCAGGCCGAGCACGTCGGCGAGCATCTGCCGCCACAGGCCGCTGCGGGCGAAGCCGCCACCGGCACGGATCTCACGGACCTCGTTGCCGGCCGCCCGCACCGAGCTGAGCACCAGCGCGAGCTGCTGGCAGACCCCCTCCAGCGCGGCGCGGATCAGATGCTCGCGGCGGTGGTTGTGGGTCAACCCCACGTACGCGCCGCGCGGCAGCGCGCTCCAGTGTGGTGCCCGTTCGCTGTGCAGGTACGGCAGCATGATGAGCCCGCCCGAGCCGGCCGGCGCGCGGGCCGCCAGGGTGACCAGGTCCTCCTCGGCGTGCTCGCCCAGATCCGGGGCGAGCGCGGCGCCGGCCCACTTGAGGACGATGCCGCCGTTGTTGATCGCACCGCCGACCGCCCAGCGGTGCTCGGTCAGCGCGTAGCAGAACACGCCGCCGAGCGGGTCCACGCCGGGTCGCTCGACCATCACCCGCATCGCGCCGCTGGTGCCGATCGAGCAGGCCACCATGCCGGGATGCACCGCCCCCAGGCCCAGGTTCGCGAGCGGCCCGTCCCCGGCACCGACCACCACCGGGGTGCGCTCCGGCAGGCCGGTCTCGGCCGCGGCCCGCGGGGTGAGGCCGGGCAGCACGGCGGTGGTGGCGACCAGTTGGGGGAGTTGCTCCGCGGTGATGCCGGCGATGGCCAGCGCCTCGCTGTCCCACGCCAGTCGGTGGATGTCCAGCAGGCCGCTGGCCGAGGCGATCGAGTGGTCGGTGACCAGCGCGTCGCAGAGCCGCAGCAGCACCCAGTCCTTGATGCCCACCCAGTGCGCCACGCGCTCGAAGAGCTTCGGCTCCTGCTCGGCGAACCAGAGCAGCTTGGGCAGCGGCGACATCGGATGCATCGGCGTGCCGGTACGCCGGTGCAGGGCCAGCCCGGACGGGACCGCCCGGAGTCGTTCGGCCTGCTGGGTCGAGCGTGAGTCGGCCCAGGTCACCGACGGGGTGAGCGGATTGCCGTCCGGGTCCAGCCCGATCAGGCTGTGCATGGCGGAGCTGAACGACAACCCGGCCACCGGCTGGACCAGCTCGGCCACGACCACGCTCACCGACTTGAGCACCGCGTCGAGGATGAGGTGCGGGTCCTGCTCGGCGTAGCCGGGTTGCGGGTCGTTCAGCGGGTAGCCGACCGAGTGGCTGCCGAGTTGCCGCCCGTCGGTGTCGTACGCGACGGCCTTGGTGCTCGTGGTGCCGATGTCGACGCCGATGACCACGGCGGACCGGGTCTCCTGCGGCATGACGCTCACCCCCTTCGTGCGGCGGTGCGGCGGCGACGCCACCCGGCTGCGGCTGACGTTACCGAGACGGCGACCGCCCCCGCACGACCCGCGCAAAGGTGGAACGCCGACGCAGCAGTATCGGCCAATTGGGTCGTTTCATCGGCCAACCGGGTATTTCGCCTGTTTCGGCGTTTCCGGGTGCCCCGCCGTGCCTGTTGAACGAGGAGACACCCAGATTGGTGGCCTACGCGGCGAAGGAGTCGGCGTGGCGAAGACTGATTCGACGGGTTCCACCTGGCGGTACCGGTGGGCGCACCGGCAGAACGTGCGGCGGGTGAGCACGTACCGGGGGGCCGAGAAGGCCTGGCGACGCCGCGACGACGAGTTACGGCGACTACGTGCCCTGGCCGCCGACTTCCACGGCTCCGCCGCGGCCGGTGCGGGCCTGCCCATGGAGTTGACCGCCGACGAGGTGGTGCTCTGGGCGCTGCCCGCCGCGCAGTTGGTCGAGGTACGACACACGGCGGTGCTGCCCGCCCCGGATCTCACGGTCGCCCTGCCGGCCGGGCCGCTACGCCCACGCCGCCCCGACGGCGTGCGCGTCACCGACGCCGGCATGGCCGTGATCACCAGCCGCCGGTTGGTGCTGCTCGGCGGGCGCGGCCGGCGCGACTGGGCGTACGGGCGGATGACCGGCCTGGCCCACGACCCGGCCTCGCCGGTCACCCTGATCCAGGTGCTGGACCGCCGGCGTACCGCCGGATTGTTGTTGCCCACCGACGCGGCACCGGACTTCCGGTTCAAGCTGACCCTGGCCTTCGCCGACGCGATCGAACAGCGCGCCGCGGTGCTCGCCCAGCTCGACGAGCTGATCGCGGAGCACGCCCAGCTCAAGCCGTTCCGGCCGGCCGTGGCCACCCCCGGGCAGGCCCGGCTCTCGTCGTTCGTTCCCGGTGGTCGCCGGACCATCGCGGTGGCTGCCGCTCTGGCGCTGCTGGTGCCGGCGGCGCTCATCGAGTCGGACCCGTCCGACCCGACCGGCGGCCCGGAGGTCGCCGCCGCCGCCACCCCCAGCGGCGAGCCGGTGCTGATCCGTCCGGCGCCCCCGGCGCTCACCCGCGGCACCCCGACGCCGAAAACGGCGACGCCGGCGAAGCCGCCCCGCGCGGCACCCAGCACGACCGGTGACCCGCGCTGCGGGGCGCCCCAAAACCCCCTGGGGTACGGCTTCTGCGGCGGCACCCGGATCCGGAAGCCCGCCACCGAGGTGTGCGACTGGTTCGACTGCGTGCCGCAGTTCTGGGCCGGGCGGGGTTACCTCGTGCAGTGCCGGGACGGCTCGGTCAGCCTGGCCGGTGGCCGGTCCGACGCCTGCGCCGAGCACCGGGGCGTGCGGCGAACGATCACGAAGTGACCGGTTTGGCAGTTTAAGCCCGTTTCGGTGGTCACAATGATCGAGTGGAGATCCGGTCTGACGATGGCGCGCGGGTGCGGATACGCCCCGTCGGCTACCAGCCTGGCATCGACCCGCCCGACGACCCCGACCGGGCCGCACCCGGCTGGCACGACTGGCTGCTCATCGAGGTGGACGCCCGCACCGCCGACGGTCAGACCTGGTCGCACCACTACCCGAGCCTGATGGTCGAGGAGGCCCGGGCGTTCGGCGGCTGGCTGCACGGGCAGGCCACCGCGGCCCTCGGATCGAACGCGCCACCGGCGATGGTCCGCTTCACCGAACCCAACCTGGCCCTGCGCAGCCGGGTGGTCCGTCGCCGCCGGCTGGAGCTGATCGTGGAGTTCTCCGCCGAGTCGCTGCCGCCGTGGATGCGCCGCCCGTCCGGGGCGATCTACCCGCTGATCCTCACCGTCTCGGCGGACGCCCTCGCCACCGCCGCCGAGCAGTGGGCCGAGCACTGCGAGGCGTACCCGCCGCGGACCCGGTCGAGGTTTCCCGCCGAGAACCCGCCCGGGTCGGTGCACCACCCACGCCGCGCCGGCTGAACGGGTCACCACGCGCGGTCCTTGTGGAGCCGGTGCCGCCCCTGCTCTGATGTGCGGTCATGGGGGTCGAGCAGGTCCACCGCACGGTGGAGGCGGTCTGGCGGATCGAGTCCGGGAGGGTCGTCGCCGCCCTGGCCGGGCTGGTGCGCGACGTCGGCTGGGCCGAGGAGTTGGCCCAGGACGCCCTGGTCGCCGCGCTGGAGCAGTGGCCGCGAGATGGCGTACCGGCCAACCCGGGCGCGTGGCTGACCACCGTCGGCAAGCGGCGGGCGATCGACGCGCTGCGCCGGCGCAGCCTGCTCGAACGCCGGGTGGCCGACCTCGGCCGCGATCTGGACGACGAGCAGTTCACCCCCGACTTCGACGCCGCCTTCGAGGACCGCATCGACGACGACCTGCTGCGGCTGGTCTTCACCGCCTGCCACCCGCTGCTGGCACCGCAGGCGCGCGCGGCACTGACCCTGCGGGTGCTGGGCGGGCTGAAGACCGAGGAGATCGCCCGCGCGTTCCTGGTCACGGAGAGCACCGTCGCGCAGCGCATCACCCGGGCCAAGAGGACGCTCGCCGAGGCAAAGGTGCCGTTCGAGGTGCCCGGCGTGGCCGAGCGCGGCGAACGGCTCGCCTCCGTGCTGGAGGTCATCTACCTGATCTTCAACGAGGGTTACTCCGCGACGGCCGGCGACGACTGGATGCGCCCGGCGCTCTGCGCGGACGCGCTGCGGCTGGCCCGCCTCGTGCAGGAGTTGATGCCCGAGGAGCCGGAGGTGCACGGCCTGGCCGCGTTGCTGGAAATCCAGGCGTCGCGTACCGCCGCCCGGGTCGACGCCGACGGTGAGCCGATCCTGCTGCTCGACCAGGACCGGGGGCACTGGGACCGACTGCTGATCCGCCGCGGCCTCACCGCGCTGGACCGGGCGAGGGCGGCGAACGGCCCGCCCGGCCCGTACACCCTCCAGGCGGAGATCGCGGCCTGCCACGCGCGGGCGGCCACCCCCCAGGACACCGACTGGGCGCGCATCGCCGCCGGCTACGCGGAGTTGGCCCGGGTCGTACCGTCGCCGGTCGTGGAGCTGAACCGGGCCGTCGCGGTCTCCTTTGCCGACGGCCCGGCCGCCGGTCTGGAGCTGGTCCGGGCGTTGGCCGACGAGCCGACGCTGGCCGGCTACCACCTGCTGCCCAGCGTGCTCGGTGACCTGCTGGCCAAGCTGGGTCGCCACGACGAGGCGCGTGCCGAGTTCGAGCGGGCCGCCGAGCTGACCGGCAACGAACGCGAACGCGCGCTGCTGCGCGCCCGTGCCGCCGACTGCGCCCGTGGGGTCGCGCCAACCCGCTGAAAAATTCGTTCACCGTTCTGTCGTATCCCGCGCCGGCCGCTCGACGCCTCAGTGAAAGCCGGCTCGCACCGGCACGCGGGACCGGCGACCAGCCGGCACGGACAAGGAGAACGACATGACGACGACGGCGAACGCGACGAGCGCAGGGGCCGCGGTGGCGGGCGTCGACTCCCGGCGTACGACGAGAAGGGCGCTGCTGGTCGGCGGAGCCGCCGCGGGCCCGCTGTTCGGGGTGGTGGCCGCCGCCCAGGTGCTCACCCGCGACGGGTTCGACCTGAGCCGGCAGCCACTCAGCCTGCTGGCCCTGGGCGACCTGGGTTGGATCCAGATCACCAACTTCGTGCTGACCGGGCTGCTCGCCCTGGCCGGCGCGGTCGGGCTGCGCCGGACGCTGCGCGGTGAGCCGGGCGGGACGTGGGGGCCGGCGCTGATCGCCGTGCACGGCCTCGGTCTGATCATCGCGGGGGTGCTGGTCTCCGACCCCAGCATGGGCTGGCCGGCCGGCGCGCCGGAGGGCGCACCCGACACGCTGAGCTGGCACGCCGCCGGTCACGGCGTCGGCGCGGCGCTGGCGTTCGGCTCGCTGCCCGTCGCCTGCCTGGTCTTCGCCCGCACCTGGTGGCGGGCCGGGCAGCGCGGTTGGGCCGCCTACTCGCTGGGCAGCGCCCTGGCCGTCGTCGCGATCCTGGCCTGGCCCGACCAGGGCACCCTGAGCGTCCGGATGGCGCTCGCCTGTGTCGTCACCTTCGGCTGGCTCACCGCGCTCTGCGCTCGCGCGTTCACCCGCTGACCCGCACTCGAACGATCACGAGAGGACCACACCGATGCGTTACATGATGATGCACAAGCTCGACGAGAACCTGCCCGAAGCGTTCAACCCGAGCCCGGAGTTCCTGGCCCGGATGGAAGGTTTCATGAAGGACGTCGCGCAGGCCGGGATCCTGGTCGCCGCCGAGGGGCTCTGCCCGACCGTCACCGACGCCACCCGGATCACCGTGAGCGGCGGCAAGACCACAGTCACCGACGGGCCGTTCACCGAGACCAAGGAACTGATCGCCGGGTTCGCGCTCGTGGACGTGCGCTCCCGCGAGGAGGCCCTGGAATGGGGGCGGCGCTTCGTGGACGTCTTCGCCGAGACGATCGGTGCGGTGGAGGTGGACATCCGCCGGGTCTACGAGGCACCCCACCCAGCCTGACCCCACGCTGCAACCAGAGGCGGAGCCGGTCCGAATCGTGGCCCGGCTCCGCCATTGTCGGAAATTCTCTCCTTTCGGGCGCAACGGGATACATCGATCGTGGTCGCGTTCCCTGTCACGTACACGAGCGGTTGTATCGCGTGTGACCGTGACCTCCGTGGCCTGCGCCCCCTGGCGGATCGCCTGGGCCGAGCGCGAGAACGAGCGCCGGCAGCGCGCGTACCGCGACGCCACCGACGCCTGGCTGCGCCGCGACGACCACCTGGCCCGGCTGCGCATCGAAGCCGCCAGCTTCCTCGGGTGTACGCAGCCCCGCGGTGGCCTGCCAGTGGATCTCGACCACGACGAACTCGTCTTTCGTGTCCTCCCCGTCGCCCAGCTCGTCGAGGCCGAGGCGCGGCACGTCCCCGGCCTGCCCACGCCGGGTCCGTGCGACTTCGCCTCCGCCCCGGCCGAGGCGCTGCCGGCTGGCCTGCGAGCGGTCGACACGGGCCTGGCCGTCGTGACCAGCCACCGGGTCGCCTTCGCCGGTCGTGCGCACCGCCGCGAGTGGCGGTACGCGGACCTGGTCGGCCCCGCCCACCACCCCGATGTCCCGGTCACCCTGCTGCCCGACCACCGGCGACTGTCGGGGTTGCTGGTCCCGGCCAACGCCGTGGTGAACTTCCGCTTCTACCTCACCCTCGCCGTCGCCGTGGCCGCCGGGGAGCGCGCCGCCGTCGCCACGCGGGTCGACGCGTTACGGAACGCCCATCGCGACGCCCGGCCTGTGCCGTTGCCGCTGGTGGGGCCGGAGGAGGCACCACGGACCGCGGTCCGCCCCGACCGCCGGGCACTTGGCGCTGCCGCCGTCGCGGCGATGGTGTTCGCGACGCTGGGTCCCGGAGCGCTGGGTCCCGGCGCGATGGGGTCTGGCGCCAGGGGGCCCGGTGCCATGGGGCCTCGCGCGGCGGAATCGGTGCAGGCCGGGCCGGTGCCGCGGGCGGAGGTCTTCGCCCTGGACGCGGTCCTCATCCCGGTACGTCCGGTCGGACCGCTGGCACCCGAGGCCGGCGTTGCGGTGATCGACCGTGACGTATCGAGCCGGCCGTCCACCGTGTCGGCTGCTCGGCCGGCCGTCTCCGCAGTTGTGGGGCCGTCAATCGTGCTGGCCCTGCCGCCGGTCGCCACGCCGTCTGTCGCTCCGGACTCGTCTGTCGCTCCGGACTCGTCTGTCGCTCCGGACTCGTCGGCCGGTCCGACGCCCGACCCGGAGACCACGATGGACCCGTCCACCCCGCCGACCCCGCCGGCCGCATCGGTCTCGCCGACCGTGCCCGCGTCGCCCTCGCCCTCGCCCGATCCCGCGCTGGTGCTCGTCTGCCTGGATCCGTTGCAGCCTCTGTTGCTGGACCCGTTGCTCTGTCCGTCACCGGCGCCCTGATCGGCTGTGCTTCCGTCCGGGTGTGTCTCCGTGCTTTCGTGCGGCGTGCTTTCGTGCGGCGTGCTCAGTCCATCGCGCTGAAGTCGGGCACGGTCAGGGTGCCGTCCGCGGCGAGGGTGAAGCCGGGATTCCAGGAGATCTCCCACAGGTGACCGTCCGGGTCGGCGAAGTAGCCGGCGTAGCCGCCGTAGAAGGTCTCCCCGGCCGGCTTGGTCACCGTGGCACCGGCCTCGGTCGCGGTGGCGATCACCTCGTCGACCTCGGCCCGAGAGCGGACGTTCTGGGCCAGGGTCACCCCGCCGAAGCCGTCGGTGCCAGGATCGTCGATGCCGGCGTCGGCGGCGAGTTTGTCGCGACCCCAGAGCACGAGGGCCAGGCCGCCGGCCTGGAGGAAGACCGTCTCCTCGACCTCCTGGCCCTGCCAGCCGAGGTGCTGGTAGAACGCTGTGGCGCGCGCCAGGTCCGAGACGCCGAGGGTGATCAGACTTATCCGCTGCTCCATCCTCGTAACCTAACGCGCGATCAGTCGGAGGGCGCGGCAGACAGTAGACCAGATCAATCCGAGGAATCTACACTCTTCTCTGTTAACGCTCACACTCGTCCCAGTGCTGAGGCAGTAACGCCATGCCGATGTGACGATCGGCGCCCGCCGGGCGAACACCCGGCAGCCGGCGGCTGCTCGGTCCGGCCGGCCCCGCTCCCAGAGGTTGCCGGCTGCCCGTGGCGGCCCTCCCGGTCGGCCCATGCCCTCGGCCAGCTCGACCAATCCAGGGGAGAAAGCTATGCGAACGAGGGCACGATGGCTCGCGACGCTCGCCGCGCTCGGTGTCGTGGTCGCCGGAGTGGTGACACCCACCGGGCCGGCCAACGCGGAATCCAACGGCGGGGTGCGGGTGATGCCGCTCGGCGACTCCATCACCGAGGGCACCCAGGTGCCCGGCGGGTACCGCATCGGGTTGTGGCAGCGCCTCGCCACCAACCGGTACACAGTGGACTTCGTCGGGTCGCAGTTCAACGGGCCGGCCAGCCTCGGTGACCACGACCACCAGGGGCACCCCGGCTGGCGCATCGACCAGATCGACGCGAACATCGTCAACTGGCTGAACACCCAACGACCGCAGACCGTCCTGCTGCACATCGGCACCAACGACATCCTGCAGAACTACAACGTGAGCACCGCCCCGAACCGGCTCTCCACCCTGATCGACAAGATCACCACCACCGTGCCCACCGCTGAGGTGTTCGTGGCGCAGCTCATTCCGCTGTCGAACAGCGGCCAGGAGGCGGCCAACCGCACCTTCAACGCGGCGATCCCCGGCATCGTGCAGAGCAAGGTGAACGCCGGCAAGCGGGTGCACCTGGTCGACATGCACAGCGCTCTCACCACCGCCGACCTGATCGACGGCGTCCACCCCACCGCCGGCGGCTACGACAAGATGGCCGCCCGCTGGTACAGCGCGTTGCAGTCGGTGCCCGGAAGCATCGGCAACCCGGGCAGCGGCGGCGGACAGACCACCACGATCGTCGGCACCCGGTCCGGCAGGTGCGTCGACGTCCCCGGCTACTCCACCACCAACAGCACCCAGCTGAACCTGTGGGACTGCCACGGCGGCACGAACCAGCAGTGGACGTACACGTCCAGCAAGGCGCTGACCGTCTACGGCAACAAGTGCCTCGACGCCGCCGGCAACAGCACCGCACCGGGCACCCAGGTCACCATCTACGACTGCCACGGCGGGACGAACCAGCAGTGGAACGTCAACGCGAACGGCACCATCACCGGCGTACAGTCCGGCCTCTGCCTGGACCCGTACAACCAGGGCACCGCCAACGGCACGAAGCTCGTCCTCTGGACCTGCACCGGCCAGGCCAACCAGCAGTGGATCCGCAGATGAGGCAGCCCACACGATGGCTGACGGCCGCGCTCGCGGTGGTCCTCGGCCTGGCGCTGGCCACAACGACCCGGGAGGCCGCCGCCGCCGACAGCCCGTACCAACGGGGTCCGGATCCGACCGCGGCCAGCGTCGCCGCCACCCGCGGCCCCTTCGCCACGGCGCAGGCGACAGTGCCCGCGGGCAACGGCTTCAACGGCGGGTACGTCTACTACCCGACCGACACCAGCCAGGGCACCTGGGGTGCGGTCGCGATCGTTCCCGGCTATTCCGCCCTGTTCGCCAACGAGGAAGCCTGGATGGGCCCCTGGCTGGCGTCCTTCGGGTTCGTGGTGATCGGCATCGAGACCAACAGTCGCACCGACGGCGCCGACGCCCGCGCCACCCAACTGCTCGCCGCACTTGACTACCTCACCCGAACCAGCCCGCTGCGCAACCGGGTCGACGCCAACCGACTGGGCGTCATGGGCCACTCGGCGGGCGGCGCCGGAACCCTCCTCGCCGCCCTCCGGCGGCCGACCCTGAAGGCGGCGGTCGGCCTCGCACCCGGTACGCCCGGCAACAACCTGAACATGTCCACCACCCAGGTCCCCACCATGCTGCTGTCCGGGCAGAACGACGGCACCGTCACGCCCTCCTACGTGCAGGGCATCTACAACACCCTGCCCGCCGGGGTGGAACATGCCTGGGCGGAACTGGCCGGCAACGACCACCTCTCGTTCACCAGGCCGAACCCCACCGAGATGCGACTCCTGATCCCCTGGCTCAAGACCTTCCTGGACAACGACACCCGCTACACCCAGTTCCTCTGCCCACTGGCGGACAGCACCGGCGTTTCGCGGTACAACGCCACCTGCCCCCTGGTGCCGCCGGACGGCCCGCCGGCACCACCCACGTCCGCCCCACCAACCACGGGTACGCCCACCACGCCACCACCCTCCGGCCCCACCTGCACCGCGACCTACCGCACCGTCAACGCGTGGTCCGGCGGCTTCCAGGGCGAAGTCACCGTGACCGCCGGCACCGCCGCCATCAACGGCTGGACCGTCAGGTGGGAACTGAACAACGGCCAGCGCATCGACCAGGTCTGGAGCGGCACTCTGAGCACCAGCGGGTCAACCGCGACGGTCCGCAACGTCTCCTACAACGGCTCGCTCGCCGCCGGTGCCACGACAAGCTTCGGCTTCCTCGCCTCGGGTACGCCAGCCACCACCTCACCGACCTGCGTCAGCCCCTGACCAGCCATAGGCCGTGAACCTGCGGCCTGGAACGGGAGCCACCAGTTGACCGCCGCGCACCTCGACCCAGCGTCGAGGTGCGCGGCGCGACGACGTATTCCTCCAGGCGCCGTCGCCAAGAGGGGCCCTGGCGTCTCGGCGAGAGGTCGACGCCAAGCCGATTGGCGACACGCGTCCAGAAGAAGCTCTCGGACATACGCGCAACCCATAGCATCGATGCTATGGGTTGGGGTAGCGTGGAGCTGGAACCAGAGGTTCGAGACTGGCTGGAGGAATTGCCAACGGCCGACTTCGCCAGAGCGGCGTTCTACATCGATCTCCTGGCAGGCCGAGGTGTGCAGCTCGGGGAGCCGCACACCAGACAACTCGACGGCAAGCTGCGAGAGCTGCGGTTTTATTTAGAGCGCGATGCCGTGCGCGTGACGTACTGGATAGCCTCCGATCGGAGGATCATCCTGCTCACGGTGTTCCGGAAAACGCGGATGCGGGAGGACCGGGAAGTCGAACGCGCTCGACGCGCGTTCGAGCGGTGCGTGGCAGAGCGGCACATCGTGAACGAGGGGGCAGAGCGATGAATGATCGCCTGGATTGGAATGACCTGCGTGAGCGCCGCATGGCGGAGCCGGGGGCGGCCGAAACCTACGAGGCCACCCGGATCGCCTTCGAGCTTGGTGAAGAGGTGCGCCACCTGCGGGAGGGGCATGGTTGGAGCCAAAGCCAGTTGGCGCGAGCCGCCGGCATGACCCAGTCCGCGGTGGCCCGCTTCGAGGCAGGTGGCACCGTGCCGACTCTGCCGGTCCTGGAACGCCTCGCGCGCGCCCTGGACAGGAGGCTCGACGTCAGGTTCACGCCGAACGCGGACGCCGCCTGACCGGGCAGGGTTAAGCGGCAATCGTCCGCGCGGTGGCGTACACGTCGGCGGGCAGGGCGTGGTCGAGCTGCCAGAGGACGCGCATGGGCCGGTCGCCGGTGTGCGACTCGTACGTCATGGTGCCGGCATAGAGGTAGGGCGGTGCGCCGAGGTCCCGGTCGGCGATGCGGGTCTCCCGGACGAACAGGTGCACTGCCGAACCGCCCGTTCTGTAACGCTGCCCCGTCGCCGACGCCGCCGAGGTGGTGCTCTGCGACTCCCACTGGAACAGGCTGTCGGTGATGGGCCGGTCGGCGTACATCGTGGTGGGGGAGTAGTGCGCCGCCGACTTGACCAGGGTCACGAAGAACAGGTCGGCCTGGGCGTCGGGCAGCCACTTCACCCCCTCGCGCAGCGAGCCCGGGTTGGTCATCCCGTCTGCCCACCGTGGACGGCTGCGGTAGGGCGGGCCGAGCGGTGCGGGACAGTGCCAGCAGGGAGCCCGGTACTAAGATCTCGCCTTGCCGTCAGCATGCGGCTGGCCGACACGGGGAGGTGTCATGCGGCGTCGCCAACTGCTGGCGTCCGGGGTGTTCGCGGCGATCGGGCTCAGCGCTGGGGAGCTGTTGAGAGCTGCCCCGGCCGCCGCCGAGCCGGCCGTGCTGAAGAGCGTCGGCGTCCAGCTGCCGGTGGACGACCTGCGGGCGATCGAGCTCGACGAAGCGCGCGGCCGCCTATACATCGCACAGGGGGTTGGTGGCGCACTGCCGCTGGTGGTGACCGATCTCGACGGCCGCCTGCTGTCCCGGGTCACCGCGGTCGCTGACATTTCCGACCTCGTCCTCAGTGCCGACGGACGCTTCCTGTACGCGGCCCAGGGCTTCAACCGGATCATCGCGTTGGATGCCGCCACGCTCACCATCATCGCCAGCTATCCCGCACCCGTCGGCGCCCACCTGTATACGGTCGAACCGACTGGCGAGAAGGTCGTCGGCGGGTTCATCGACGCCGGTATCGGCTCCGGCGGTCTGCTGGTCTGGTCCGCGCCCGGAACCTCGCCAGTGGTTTACACCGCGGGTCCCAACTACCATCCGATCATCGACGCCAGCCCCGGCGCGCCCGGTCTCCTCGTCGCCGGCGACACCGGGTACTCGCCCGTCACCACGTATGTCATCGATGTCTCCGGTGACAGCCCGACGATCGTCGCACAGCGGGACTACACCGGCAGCAACCTCATCGACTACGCCGTGAGCCCGGACGGCACCGAAGTGGTGGAGACGGTGGGCAGCCCGTACGAGCACCACTCGTACCGGCTGCCGGATCTCGCCGACGCCAACGTCTATCCGAGCGGCGTCTATCCGCAGGACGCCGCCTGGTCCGGGGACGGCTCGACCGTCGCCATCGGCCGCGCCCTGACCGCCTCCGGTGCCGCCGATGTCTACCTCTACGCCAAGGGCAGCACGGTCCCGACGTACGCCGTCGACTTCCGCAGCGACGACAGCCTCTGGGCGGGCACGCTGCTGGTGAACCGGGACGGCACCCGGGCCTGGGCGGTCACCTCGACCGATCCCTACCAGGAAACTCAGCTGCTGCACTCCTTCGGGCCGGCGCACCCGCCGACGCCGCCGGTCACCGACCTGGCCGTCACCGCCCAGCTCGGGGGCGGCAAGGACAAGCAGACCGCGCAGCTCACCGTGACGTGGAGTTCGCCCATCGGTGACGACAACTACTGGTGGATCACCGCGTCGACCAACGGCGGGGCCGAGCGGGAGTTCTGGCGCGGCAAGCTGGACGCCACCGGCAGATACACCCTCACCTACTCGCTGCCGCGCGGCACCACCATCTTCACGGTCCGGTACCGCGACTACTACCAGTTCTACCCGGACGGCTACGCTACCGCGACGCTGCAACGATGAGCGCGCCGGCGACAGCGCGGGCCAGCTCGGCCGCCGGCCCTGGCCAGTAGGGCAACTCCGGCCCCGGAATTCCCTCGCGGCTACGCCCTGCTGTCGCAGACCGGCACTCTTCAGGCCAGCCAGCCGCACTCGCGGCCCAGACGTAGCTGCCTGGGCTGCCGAACCTCGTGTTGTCCCGACATGTCGCACCCCGACATCTGAAACTCCCGCCACCCTCGACGGCCAAGTATCCGGAAAGGTTTGGCGGGCGACTGTAGTCTGCACAGCGGGTAGCGAAGACCACCGAAGAGTGATGGGGCGCGCGCCCTGGGCGCTCCAGGCCAGACGACTGTGGTGTCGAACGCACGGGGGGAACCATGTTCGAGCGGCTGGGCAGATTCGTTGTGGGCAGGGCGTGGTGGGTGATTGCCGGGTGGGTGGTGGTGGCGGCAGCCATCATCCTCACCACACCATCGCTCAGCGACATCACCTCAGCGGATCAGGAAAGCTTCCTGCCCCGCTCGTACGAGTCCGTGCAGGCCACCGAACTCGGGCAGAAGGCGTTTCCACAGCAGGCCACCGCGACCGCGGTCATCGTGGTCAAGCGCGCCGACGGGCAGAAGCTGACGCCGGCGGACGAGTCGACGGTGGGCAAGCTCGCCCAGGCGCTCAAGGCCAAGAACATCCCGCACACGTCCGGCTACCAGACCGGTCCGCCAGCAGTGGCACCGGACAGGTCGGTGCAGATCGTCAACGTCGGGCTCGACGCCCCCACCCCCGACGACCCGACGCTGCTCGACGCCGTCCGCGATCTGCGAGCGGACATCGGCCCGGAGTTGGCGAACAGTGGACTGACCGCGGGCGTGGCCGGCGACGTGGCGAGCTTCGTCGACAACGAGGACACCTTCAACAACGCCTTCGCCGTGGTCGGCATCGCGACGATCATCCTGATCATCGGACTGATCCTGATCATCTTCCGCAGCCCCATCGCCGCGCTGCTGCCCGTGGTGGTCGTCGGCGTCGTCCTGAGCATCACGACGGGCCTCGTCGCCGCCGCCGGCAAGGCATTCGACCTCAGTGTCAGTCAGGACCTCCAGACGATCCTGCTGATCGTGCTGTTCGGCATCGGCACCGACTACATCCTGTTCCTGCTCTTCCGCTACCGGGAACGGCTGCGCGCAGGCGACGACAAGCGCACCGCGATGATCGTCACCGTCCAGCGGGTCGGCGAGGTCATCACCTCGGCCGCCGGAGCGGTAATCGTCGCGTTCCTCGTGCTGCTCCTCGCCTCCCTGGGCTTCTTCGGCTCGCTCGGCCCGGCGCTCGCGATCGCGGTCGGCGTCATGCTCGTCACCTCGCTCACCCTCGTCCCGGCGGTCGTCTCGCTGCTCGGCCGGTACGTCTTCTGGCCGTCGAAGGCCTGGCAGCGTACGCCCAAGGCCACCATCTCGCACCGGCTCGGCAGCACCGTCGGGCGCCGGCCGGCACTCGTCGCGGCGATCTCCGGCATCATCCTGGTCGCGCTCGCCGCAGGCGTGCTGAGCTACAAGGCCGACTACGACTTCAGCGCCGGCTTCCCGCAGGACACCGAGTCGGCGAAGGCCGCGCAGGACCTCCAGCGCGGTTTCGCCGCCGGTGCGCTCGCCCCCACCGAGGTCTACCTGACCACCAGTAACGGGTCACAACTGACCGAGCAGCAGGTCAACGAGTTCGCCGCGGCCATAGCGAAAGCCCCGGGTGTGGGCCAGGCGCAGCCGCCGGAGCGCAGCACCGACCCGAGTGTGGCCCGAGTCAATCTGCTGCTCAACGAGAACCCGGTCGCCAACAAGGCGATCACCCTCGTCCGTGAGGACCTGCGCGATGCCGTGCACGCGTCGGCGCCGCCCGGCACCCGGGCGCTGGTGGGCGGGACCACCGCGATCTTCGCGGACATCAACTCGGCGAACAACCGCGACCTGTCGGTGATCCTGCCGGTCGCAGCCGGCCTGATCGCGCTCATCCTCGCGCTGCTGCTGCGCAGCCTGGTCGCGCCGATCTATCTGGTGATCGCGGTGCTGCTCAACTTCGCCGCCACACTGGGCGCGACCGTCTACCTCTTCCAAGGGCTTCAGGGCGAGCCCGGTGTCACCTTCCAGTTGCCGATCATCCTCTACCTCTTCGTGGTGGCGATCGGGACCGACTACAACATCCTGATGATCGCCCGACTACGCGAGGAAGCGCGGGAGGGCAACGCACCACACGAGGCCGCCGCCATCGGTGTGCAACACGCCGGCCCGACCGTCGCGGCAGCCGGACTGATCCTGGCCGGCACGTTCGCGGTGCTGCTGCTCGCGCCGATCTCCTTCCTTCAGCAGATGGGCTTCGCGGTGGCGATCGGCATCGTGCTGTCGGCGTTCGTCATGTCGATGTTCTTCGTCCCGGCGCTGACCGCGCTGATCGGGCACAAGGCGTGGTGGCCGGGCCACGGGGACGAGCGGCCGGCCGGCGGGCGACACGCCCCCGCCGTCGACCAACCGAGCTAGTCGCGCACCCGCAGCTTGCCGGCCCTGAAGTCCCGCAGCATCCCCTGCTGCGTCGCGCGGTCGACACCTGACGTCACCGCCGCCGCCGCGACGCCGTGCTGCCGGAACCAGCCGGCCATGAACTCCGCGTGCCCGATGCTCACGCAGAACCCGAGCGCCCGCATCCGCCCGACGTCCACCTTGTCGCCGACCGCCCGCAGCACCGACCGCGCCCGAGCGTGGTTGCCGGTGTAGAGGACGTTGAGTTCCGCCAGGTCGTAGCCCTGCCCGCGCTTCCAGGTGACCTGCGACAGGTCCACCTGGGTTCGCTGCCTCCATTGATGAGACGGTGGCGTTCAACGGCGACTGCTGGACGGGCGGGGTGCCGGTGACCTACCCGACTCCGCTGATCCGTGGGGCATCGCTCTCCGCCGGCTGACTGTAATATCGCCATGCTTTGATCAACAACGGGGAGGAAGATCCACATGCGACGGAAGTTCACGGCCGGTGCTCTCATAGCGCTGGCTTTTCTGGTTCCGGCGGCACCGGCGATGGCGCAAACCAAGGCGCCCGGCCTGAACGCGGCCTGCCAAACGGTCGAGCGCAAGGTGTACAAGGACATTCGTGAGCTTGTCACCATCGACCTGGACACCGCCACGAATCAGCAGCTGCGGATATTGACCGCCCAGATCCTGGCCGCGACCGACTCGTTGCCCGTCCTGCCCGACAGGATCCAGGAGCGGTTGCGGGGCACGCCGGATGAGCTCCGCGCGTTCCTCAAGAAGGATCTGCAGAACGTCTGGCTGATTGCTCTGCGGATCTCGGTGGGCCAGACGATGACGGGCGCTGGTCCCAACGTGAAGAAGGCCGCACAGGACGTGCTCGACGAGGAAGCCGTCGATGCCTACCTGGCTTACCTGAACGACGGCCTGTACGCCGCGCGTGTGGAGGACTGCAAGTCTCAGCCGACGGCGACCCCGACGTCTCGACCCACCGCGACGCCGACGGCCACGCCGAGCGCTTCGCCGAGCGTCTCGCCCAGCGCCACGACGACCGTCGTACCGACCCCTGCCTCTTCCACCACCCCCGCGGGCGCGGGCGGCGGCGACGGCGGGCTGCCGGTGACCGGTGCCCAAACCGCGACCATGGCCGGCATCGGCGCTGCGCTTCTGCTCATCGGCGGCGCGGTCTACGTGATCGGACGCCGACGCCGGGCACGCTTCGTCGCATAGCTCATTCGACGCGCCCGGCCCGATGCTTCGTCGGGCCGGGCGCGTTCAGCGTGGCGGGCATGACTCAGGCGGCGATCGTCCGCGCGGTGGCGTACACGTCGGCGGGTAGGGCGTGGTGGAGCTGCCACAGGATGCGCATGGGACGGTCGCCGGTGTGCGACTCGTACGTCATGGTGCCGGCGTAGAGATACGGCGGCGCCCCCAAATCGCGGTCGGCGATCCGGGTCTCCCGGACGAAGAGGTGCACCGACGAGCCGCCCGACGTGTAGCGCTGCCCGGTCGCCGACGACGCCGAGGTGGTGCTCTGCGACTCCCACTGGAACAGGGTTTCGGTGATGGCCCGGTCGGCGTACATCGTGGTGGGGGAGTAGTGCGCCTCCGACTTGACCAGGGTGACGAAGAACAGGTCAGCACCCGCGTCGGGCAGCCACTTCACCCCCTCCCGCAGCGAGCCCGGGTTGGTCATCCCGAAGGCGGCACACGCCTCGTTGCGGCTGTACCGGGCGTGCACCCGCAACGGCACCGCACCCGGGGCGGTGGTCGGCGTGACCCGGTGGATGCGGTCCCGCAGTACCTCGGCGACCTGCCGCAGCTCGGTGCAGCGCGCCGGCTCCTTCCACAGTCGGGTGAGCCGATCGACGCGGGTGGCCAGGGGTGCGTTCGGCCCCCAGAGGCTGAAGTGCAGCATGTCCAGCAGGCGACTGTTGCCCGCGTACACCTGCTGACCTGGCGCGGGCGGTCCGGCCGCGACCTGGGTCAGTAGCTCCAGCCGGTCGGTGTCGTCGGTGTGCAGCATGCGACCGATGGCCCGGCCCAGCTCCCGGTCATCCTGGCCGGGTGTGGAAGTTTCGATGCCGGCGAGTCGCCGCAGCCCGGTCCAGCCACCGATGCTTGCCGACCGGTAGACGTCCTCGATCTCCAGGCCGGTCTCGTGCAGGAACGTCGCCAGGCTGACGTCACCGAGGTGCCGCAGCTCAGACAGCAGGCCGGCCTTCGAGGTGGGCAGCGCGCTCTTCAGGTTGTCGAGCACCACCTCCTTCGCCACCCGGTCCAACTCGACGTGGCAACCGCTCGGCAGGCTCGGGAAGTCGTCGCGAACCGCCTCGATGATCGCCCGCCGACTCACCCCGGTCAGGGCACGCCAGCGCAGGTCGAACCGGAAGTTGGCGTGCTGCCCGCCGATGAAGTCGAGCACTGTCAGGCAGGGCTTGTTGTCGTCCAGGCGCAGGCCACGGCCGAGCTGTTGCAGGAAGATCGTGGCGCTCTCGGTGGGCCGCAGCATCAGGATCGTGTCGACCATCGGCAGGTCGACGCCCTCGTTGAACAGGTCCACCGTGAAGAGCACCCGCAGCTTGCCGGCCCTGAAGTCCCGCAGCATCCCCTGCTGCGCCGCCCGGTCGACACCTGACGTCACCGCCGCCGCCGCGACGCCGTGCTGCCGGAACCAGCCGGCCATGAACTCCGCGTGCCCGATGCTCACGCAGAACCCGAGCGCCCGCATCCGCCCGACGTCCACCTTGTCGCCGACCGCACGCAGCACCGACCGCGCCCGAGCGTGGTTGCCGGTGTAGAGGACGTTGAGTTCGGACAGGTCGTAGCCCTGCCCGCGCTTCCAGGTGACCTGCGACAGGTCCACGTCGTCGTGCAGCCCGAAATACTGGAACGGCGCCAGCAACTGTCGCTCCAACGCCTCCCACAGGTGCAGCTCAACGGCCGCGCGGCCGTCGAACCACCGGCGCACGTCGCCGCCGTCGGCCCGGTCGGGGGTCGCCGTCAGCCCCAGGAGTACGCGGGGACGCAGCCGCTCCAACAGCCGCGCGTACGTCGGTGCCTCCGCGTGGTGGAACTCGTCGACGATCACCATGTCGTACGCCTCGGGGTCCACCTCCCGGCGGTGCAGCGACTGGATGGAGGCGAAGACGTGCTTCCAGCCGTTCGGCCGCTCGCCCGCGACAAGCATCTCGCCGAAGCTGCCGTCCCCCATCACCTGCCGAAACGTCGACAGGCTCTGCCGCAGGATCTGCTCCTGGTGAGCGACGAAGAGCAGTGAATCCACCCTGTCGTTGCGATGCAGCCGGCGGTAGTCGAGGGCGGCGACAACTGTCTTGCCGGTGCCGGTCGCCATCACCACGAGATTGCGCCAACGCCCGTGCACCAGCCGCTCGGCGTCCAGGTCGGCAAGGATCTCGGCCTGATAGGGGTACGGGCGCACGTCCAGGTTCGAGATCTCGGTGGGCGCCTGGTCGCGGCGCTCCCCGCTCAACGCGTGCCGTAGCCGCTCGGCGTCCCGGGTCGCGTCGTACGCCTCGAACGCCGGGTCGTTCCAGTAGTCCTCGAACGTCGCCGTGAACGTGTCGATGACGTGCGGCTGCTCCATGTTCGAGATGCGGACGTTCCACTCCACGCCGTCCACAAGCGCGGTCTTCGACAGATTCGACGAGCCGACGTACGCGGTGGTCGTGCCGTTAGCTCTGCGGAACAGCCACGCCTTGGCGTGCAGGCGGGTGGTCCTCGTTTCGTACGACACCTTGACCTCCGCGCCCAACTCCTTCAGCCGGTCCAGGGCTCGCTGATCGGTTGCGCCGAGGTAGGTGGTGGTGATGACGCGGACCTTGCCACCACGGGCGATCAGCTCGCGGATGGCCGGCTCGACGATGCGCAGGCCGTACCACTTGATGAACGCGCAGAGCAGGTCGACGCTCTCTGCGGAGGCCATCTCGTGGTTGACCTCGTGGCCGATGCGGGGCTGGTGACGGCCGTTGATCAGCAGCGCGCCGGTGGAGAGGGGAGTGGTCGGGCGCTGCGGGAAGGTGGGCTGCGCGGGCGGGGCCGGCGGGGCGGCGATGGCGTGGAGCAGGTGCTTGGTGTCGGTGACCTGGTCCTGTGCTGTCGCTGCCTTTGGGCTTAGGGTGGCGATGGCTTCGGCGATGCGATTCGCCAGGTCGATCTGGTGGTGGAGTTTGTCGTCCCCGCTCGGGACGGCTTGCAGGGCGCGGGCGGCCAGGGTCGCTATGTGGCGGGCGAGGGCGTGGTGGGCGTCGGCGGGATCCAACAGACGGTGCTGAACAAGAGCGGGATCGACTTGTTCGAGCTGTTGCGCGATGTCGTAAGTAACTAGGTGCTCATAAACACCCGGCTGAAGCTCCCACACCCAGGCAACGTACCTGCTCCTATGCTTTAGATCATCTCGTGATGGGCCGAAGCCCCACAACTGTCGGGTCGCCGACAGTGGAGACCTCCGCTGATGCTCGTTCTGCCCGGTCGTGCCGGCTGGGGTTCGCCGTGGAAACGCCCGGCCTGCAGCGACGTCCAACAAGTTGACCAGCAAGCGCCTGCAGGGGCTGGGGGAAGCGTCCCTCGCTTAGCAGATCACCGATGGCATCCGGAGGAACATCATCACCTGTCCGATGCCGGCGCAGGAACGCTTGGGGGTCCCGCCGGCAGGGCCTATGCCGGTATCGTCCCGGGAACGTCTTCTGGGGAGGGATAGAGAGTGCTGGTTGGGAAGGGGCGATCTCGGCGCCCCCAGGGCGGGTGTTGCATGCTTTCTGCAGAGGCTTCGTGGACCCCGCGGGACCGTCAGCCGGAAGAGATCGACGGCCAGACTCAGCGAGATATCCAAAATGCTGAGAACCGAACGGCTTGGCGAATAAAGAGACACTGCCGCGGTGGGCAATCGTCTACGGCGCCGAGGAGTAGGAGGCACACTTTTGCGTAGTTCGCCGGGGCTATTGACCCGTCTACAACTCGACTTCACCGGACGGTAAGATTACAAGACCGTTGCACACGAACAATTCACCCAAATTGCATCACGAGCTCGACGCGTTGGGTGCGAGATGTATCGCCGGAAGGAAATGCATGGGCACCGGAGAACGACCTGCAGCCCGGACTGAACCATGGCCGCCCGCGACAGTGCTCGACAAGCCGGACGCGCATACGGACCCGGCCTTCTTCCGGCAAGCTATTCTGAGTCCTCTCAGGTATCCAGGCGCGAAGCGGCAGCTGGTTCCGATAATCAAGCTACTTATAGGTGAAAACGTGCCGACGCCTCGACTCTTCGTCGAGCCGTTCTGCGGCGGGGCCAGCACTACTCTCCACCTGCTCGGGGCCGGAGTGGTCGATCATGCAATTCTGGCCGACGTGGATCCGCTGGTTTCGGCGTTCTGGAAAACTGCAGCCTTCGACTCCAATTGGATAGTCGACGCGATCGCCGAAGAGCCAGTTACCGTAAGTCGCTGGGATTGGTGGCGGGATACGGATCCCAAAACTACACGAGAGAAAGCACTTAAGTGCATCTTTCTTAACCGAACCACATTTTCGGGGATCTTGCACGGTAGGGCCGGACCGATTGGGGGCCGCGCCCAGAGCTCGCCTTACAAAATCGATTGCAGATTCGGCCTCCCTGGCCTGACTCGTAGAATCAAAGGCGTCGCTGACCTTGCCGCAACAGGACGTCTGATCGACGTTTGGGAAAGTGACTGGCGAGACACGATCTCGCGCATTAAATCTTCTTTCACGGTGCTTTCGAAGCATGAAATCATGATGTACCTCGATCCGCCTTATGTGGATAAAGCCCAGTGGCTATATCAATGGTCATTTGAGAGTGCGCAGCACGGCGACCTAGCCACTATCCTAAAAGATGATTTTCCGTTCCGTTGGATCTTGTCCTACGACGACAACGATCACGTGCGACAGCTTTACAGCAAGGGTTCCGGTTTCGAGAAGTTTTTGCATGTTCCAAATCGTTACACGGCAGCGGGGTCTGAGGTTCGAAACACTAAGTCTGAACTTCTAGTAACCAACCTGCCTCGCGTGCCAGATTCGGAATATTTTCAGATGCTGGCGTTGCCTGAGTGACATTCGAAATCAAATTGGAGTTGAATGCTGGCTCGATTGTCGAAACAGCCTTTCAGTGAAAGCCTAGGAAGGACGGATTCGCATGTTGTCTGGGATAGCTGGGGTTGCTCTCGCGTCAGCCGACCCCCTAACTCATCTTCTCAGCGGGGCCAAGCGCCTTGGCGGCATCTACAAACTAAATTACGAGTCAGCGACTGTAATCACGGACGACTTCGTAAAGCGCGCAGTGGGAGGAGTTCCACGCAACGGCTTCCTGCTCGCAGCCGCAACTGTGCCGACTCAAGAGACAAATGCTCCGCTGGACGAGGATGAGGTCATCCTCCTGCGGGTCCGGGGTACTGCGAACCTGCCGAATGAGAGCGAACTAGCAGCAACGCGTTTAGCAGCGATGCGCGACGCCGACGTGCGAGATAAGCGACCAGACGACGTGCTGGATAACCTGACTTCGAGTCAAATTCAAATGTCGGCGTTCGACTGCGAAGTACTGGGAACATTTTACAGCGATACAGTGGCCCGAAAGCCCTTCGTTCAGTGGGGCGCGGATATTGACAATGTCTACGCTGGAGCGCGATATTTCGTTTATTCGCCATCCCCCGAAGTGCTGTCGTTTATCGCGTCATATCCCGACCGAACTGAACAGGAAGTCGAAGACAAAGTCGATCCAAGCCTTATTGATTTGGGCGTAGTCCGGTTCTCTTCCACCCGCCGCCGCGCGGCAGCAGCAAACATGGGTCAGATTCCAGTTCGTGTTCGAGTGACTGACTTTATTTCCCGTAAAACAGCGGTGCTTGGAATGACGCGAGCAGGTAAGTCGAATACCAATAAGACAATTTGTACAGCCATTTTCGAGCATGCAGCCCGCACCGGTCAGCATGTTGGACAGCTGATATTCGACCCGCAGGGTGAATACGCAAATGTTAATGAGCAGGATAAGACTGGGCTGCGTCTATTGGGTGAAGGATCCGACCTAGTCCACATCTATAAGATGAGGCCCGATCCCGAATCTGGACAAGAATTTCCACTGGCCGTAAGTTTCTTCGATACTGGAGAGTTGCCTACGGTCTGGAGTCTGATACAGGACGGGCTTGCGGACATGAACGCGTCGTATGCTAACGCCTTCAAGACCGCGGCGATTCTCGATCCAGACAGAGCAGATTTCCCGGATGGTCGGGGTGGAGACGGTGAGTATTTTGATACGCTCCGAGATGCGCAGCGAGGAAGGCTGGGATTCTACGCACTTTTGGCAAAAGCTGGCTTCGCGCCGCCACTGAGTGGCTTCTCGACGACATTTGTTATGAGTAGGCCTGTCCGTGAAGCATTGTTGGCTGACTACCCTGGATCCATCCGCTTGATCAATGGACGTAGTGGAACCTGCGCTGTTGACTCTCCGGCCGCGGCCCGGCAGGTCATGAGCTGGCTCTCGAAGCGAATTTCGGAAGTCGTGAATGACCGCATACCGGCTCCGTATTCGATGCTAGACCTTTCTTCTTGGCAAAACTGTGATCCATTCACAGCCGTTTTGGCAGTCTTTGATGCAACGGTTGGATCTGCTGTGCTTAACCGTATTAGAACTCTCGTTGACTTCCATGACTCCCGAAGTAAAGGCGATTTGACCGATCGGGTGTGGGGGGACCTCGTTCAAGGCCGTATGGTGATTATTGACCTTTCCATTGGCTCCGACCAGGTCGTCAAGTTGATATCCGAGCGTCTAGTTTTTAGGTTGATTGAAAAAGCGAATCAGAGGTTTCGGTCAAACCAGAAGAACGTCCCCATCCAGATTGTCGTCGAAGAAGCTCACAATCTCTTCGATCGCGATAAGGTGGGAAAATCCTCCACCCAAAACGATCCATGGGTTAGGCTCGCCAAGGAGGCGGCGAAGTACGGCATGGGCTTGGTTTATGCAACGCAGGAGGTAACCAGCATCGATAAGCGGATTCTTTCCAATACGTCGAACTGGGTTGTCGCACATCTCAACTCAGACAACGAAACCCGAGAGCTCGCCCACTACTACGACTTCGCTGTCTTTGCCAATGATTTAAGGAGGTCAGAGGATCGAGGATATGCCCGCGTCAAGACATTTTCAGGGAAGTACATCGTACCAGTGCAGATAGCGAAATTCGATCATGCCATGATCAATAGAGCGCGTGTTGCTGCCGGCCTGCCCCCCATTGAAGTCTCACGTTAGGCGCCCGGATGCCCTATCCTCAAGAGCGGGCCTCCCGCCTTGGTCATGTGCCCACTGCCCTGAGCCCTGCGATTGTTGAGGCAATGCGACGGTGGGACACGCCGGCGGTAAGCGCGCCCGACGCTTCGGAAGTTACAGGTCGTTGCGTTGCGCTAGAGAGCTTGCCAGAAGAAGAGCGACCAGAGGCAGCGTTCGCTATTGCTTTCGACGGGTCGAGTCAAGAGGTCGAGGCGCGTCCCAGCTATCCCTCGATCCGAGTCGGATTCTTCCAGATCGCTGGCGTTTACGTAGATATTCCCAGATTCCTCGGCGCCGGTGCGGGTGGCCTCCTAGACGTACGCGAGCTGGAGAGAGCCCAGATAACCCAGACCGTTAACAGCGTCCTACCGGGCTCGAACGTCTTTGTTCGAGGAGCCTCGGGACGTGAGAGCTTTCGGGTCGAACTTGCCCGCGCATTCCACGAATCCAACATTACGGACTTCGGCCCATCATTCAATCTAATCGATGCACTGTTGACGATTCATGGCACTCCGGGGTCCCCCGCGACATCCGTCGCTATCAGCAAATGCCCCCTCTGCGGCGCGTCTGGCCCGCCGGACATTATGGTGACGGCGTCCGGTGGAAACTGCGCGGATAAGATGTGTCGCGCCCCGCTATATCCGACAGATGTTCTGCGGATCTACGAAGAGTTTGTTGAAAGTGGAGAAAACGGACTGACTCTCACTCGAGCCATGAACATTGCCGAACGCCTTCTATTGATCTCATATCTCGACGGGTTTCTGAGAACCGGACGCCGTCACCTTTCGAGAGGGGTGTTCATCACCGATGGTCCTTTAGCCGTGTATGGGCCGTTGGCGCCGATGAAGTCGCGGTTTAGAGAGTACTGGGAGCGGCTCTGTCACCAGCTTGAGACGGAAGACCTGGCTCCGCCGCTCTTGGTGGGAATAGAGAAGACTGGTCGCTTCGTTGATCATGCCCACGCCATTCGGGATTTCATTGAACCACGTCATGTTATGATGCTAGACACGCCTTATATCAACACTCACATCACAAATAAAGAACCCACGCATCACTATGGCAAGGACGAGTTCTACGGTCGTCGTTTCATCTATAGAACCTCGACAGGCCAGATTTTGGTTTTGACGGTTCCCCGTGTCCCGGGGGGCCCTCCCTATGAGAAGCCTGTGCCACTAGACGACGGCGTCTTCCAGCTAGCAGAGTCAGAGCGGTTTGAGTCATATCCAACGCTACGGGCGACGCTGGAAGTTTTGGACAGACTCCAGACACGTCTATACCCCGACGCTGTGATTCCGGTTGCGCTAGCACACTCTGCATCGTCACTGCCGCTCGGAACTGGCAGGAGTGTACTCACCTTGCTGGCCCAGCAGGGACTGAATATGCCACAAGACAGCATCAGCCTGAGTAGGTTCAGATACCAGCACCTTAATTAACACCGCAAGTGATATCGCGCACAGCAGCTTAAGATCCCGCTTTGATTTCGCCCACCTGTGGATTTTTCTAGGACCCGTTGACATGGAGCTTGCGTGGAAATCTTGGTGGTTGAGAGAGGTAAAGGGGTCCCGGCTGCGCAGCGATATCCGTTCGCAGTGCTAATCCGCAATAATTGGGATGATGATGGGTTTAAGACCTCCTTTTTCCTGGAGGTTCATACGGTTGATCACCGTACCGTGCAGATTGGCATGGTAAAGATTCTCGAACGCGGGCAGGCTTCTGGGGCCACCAGGGTCCCGACCTACTCCGATGGTGGCTTAGGTTCCGACTATTGCTCACTCGGTCAAGAGTTGACATATTATGAAACATTAAAATCTCTGGGTAGAGAAGTGTATCAGCCGCTTCTGACGGGGCTCCGGGACGTGATCTTTCGTCCAGCGATTAGAGCGACTTTCGCTAATGAGCCCGGGTTTGTTGGTTCGCTGGAGCGTGCGGGGAGTTCGGTCCGCGCGATTGAGGATGCCGCTCAAGTCTTCGATGCGGGAGCGCCTCAAGTCTCGTCCCGTGATGCCCCGCTAATACTGAAGTTTCGATCACGAGTTGGAGGCAGTGAATTCGTTCTTCCGCTCATATTCAATGACTCGCACCACCTGCCCGACCGAATGAACGCGATCATTGGGTATAATGGCACAGGGAAGACTCGACTACTTGCGAATCTGGCAATGGTGGCGCACGCCGATCCGAGCGACCGATCGACCGATCAATGGATCTCCAGTTTCGGTAGATTTGTGGATGACGAAGAAGTTCCCTTCGGATCCGTCATTGCTGTGTCCTATAGCGCCTTCGATACATTCGAAGTTCCGGGCAAGACAGAGGATGACCAGGCCCTCCTCGAGCGGTCTGGGGCTGTCCGGGGCTACGTTTATTGCGGCCTCCGAAGTTTCGCGGCCCAGGAGAGTGTCCATGAAGGTCGGGACCCTCATCGGCTAAAGGGTATTCAGGAAATCTCCGAAGAATTCTTCCGCGCTTTGGAGCGCCTTCGCAACGAGCCGGGACGCAGTCTCATCGATTCAGCACTTGCCCCTATCGCTCAGGAGCCGTCTTTCCAGCGCCTAGGCTTCTTGCCGGAACAGGTGCATGATGAGCGTTTTCGGTATGACGTCTTCCCGGACTTGAGTACCGGACACAAGATCGTCCTGAACATGGTGACGCAGCTATCTGCTCATCTGCAGAAGCGATCGTTAGTTTTAATTGACGAGCCCGAGAGTCATCTTCATCCGCCTCTATTGGCGGCTCTGCTGCGTAGCATCTCGATTCTGCTAAAGCTTAGGGATTCTTTCGCCGTTATTGCGACCCACGCTCCTGTCGTTCTGCAAGAGATCCCTAGGCGCTATGTGCGCGTCCTTCGGCGCTTCGACGATCTTACGCTGGTGGAAGAGCCGGACATCGAGACGTTCGGGGAAAATGTGGGGCTCCTGACTAGGGAAGTGTTTAATCTTGACAGCTCATCTACCGATTACCAGAGCGTATTACGGAAGCTCGCGCGTGAATTCAGCGTCGACGAGGTTGAGGAGCTGTTTGATTTAGGTCTAAGCGTCCAAGCTCGCAGCTTTGTTGCGAGCGTTATAAGGTCGAGGAGGTAACACTTTGTATCGACTGCCTCCTCTTCCGCATGATGATGTCGCAACTTATCGAAGTATCTCGAGCGCTCGAAAATCGATCACGGTGCGTGAGCAATTATTGGCCGCCGCGCCAGAAATTCAGAAGTGTTACCAGAAGTATGTCAGCGAGCGTGGAGTGGGCTCGAGGATTAAGGCTCTCAACGTTTCCCCAGACCTTCGTCGATCCTTGGTGGGAAACTATGATCAGCTCTCCACTGGGCGTTCGCACGGACGCCTCCGAGCTGAGCTCCTTAGTCTTGCTCGGGCGGGCCGGTGTCCGATGTGCGGAAGTGGTCAGGTTGCAACACTAGACCACTTTCTCCCGAAGAGCGTTTTCCCAGAGTTCAGCGTTTCACTTCAAAATCTCGTTCCCGTCTGTTATCGATGTAACCATCTTAAACGCGAGCTCGTAGAGGAAGCGGGCCGGCGATTCCTGCACTCATACTTTGAGAATGTGCCAGGTCAACGCTTGCTGGTGGTGGACCTTCGTGTTACGGAGACGGTGGAAGTTGTTTATCGCGTAGCTACTGCTTCAGCCGTAGATTCGAGGAGCAGGAATTTTTGTTTCCAATTCGAGAAGCTCCGCTTGGCTGAGTATTTCCAGGCCGAAGCGGTTGCCGAACTCTCGGATCGGGCGGAGGCGTTAGGTGGTTACTACGGACCCGAGCGTGACCACCTTGAAGTGCGGCGTTACCTTGCTCGTGAAGAGAAAAGTGTTGCCTCCCGGCATGGACCGAATCATTGGAAGTCCGCGCTTTTCGCTTCCGCGTGCGCTTCCGATGCCTTCTGCGACGGCGGGTTTTACCTACTGGCGTCCGGAGATATGCGTCGTTAGGCTCTAGATTGGTGCGTACGCTTTTAGCTACTTGCCCGGCGTGGCACGCCTCATTGCGAAGTCATCGGACTCGTCTTCGGCGAACCACGAGGCTGGGTCGTCCGGTTCGTGGACACTTTGCGCCGGCGACGGATGGGGCGTGGGCACACGCGTTGGCCCCAGGCGGTGTTTTCGAAGGATCTTGATGTCGGATACCTCGACAAACGCATCCCACTCGACGTCAGACAACTCATAGCGACGACCCACGCCTTACATCATTGCCGTCGGCGGTGACTGGTGGTCGGCCTCGGGTCGATGACCGGCGGGTGCTCAACGGGATCGTGTGGAAGATTCGGGCGGGGCGGCGTGGCGTGATGTGCCCGTCGCTACGAGTCGTGGCAGTCGATCTACACCCGTTTCCCGCATGTGGGCTCTTGCGAAGGTCAACCCGGAGTTACTGCCGCCCAGTACGCGGATTCGGCGCTTCCTTGGCAGGGGCGAGGATCAGGACGTCGAAGACTGGTGCATTCTCCCAGCTCGGCTGCAGCTCGCTGATCTTGTTCCAGCCCCAGGAGCGGTACGCGGTCTGGGCGGCGACATTGTCAGGACGGGCCAAGAGTGTCGTTCGCGGCTCTGCCCGGCTGCCGACTAGCTCATCGTGCAGCGCCCTTGCGATGCCCTGACGCCGCCGAGCGGGATGCACCAGCAGTTCGCTGAGCGCGAAGGTGCGCTTTCCGTCCTCCTCGGTGAACCCGGGTGGCACGGGCTCGTGGATGCCCTCCCACCACCGTGTCTGCGGAGGGAGTGGGAAGCCATAGATGTAGCCGACCAAAGCCCCGTCGACAGTTGCGGTGACCAACTCCCACCCAGTTCGCTGCATGTGGAGGTCGAGTTGCCGCCGGTAACGGTCCTCGCTGTAGAACTCGCCGCCACCCGCGTATACCTGTAGGTAGAGGTCCACAAGCTGGTCCAGGATCCCCCTAGCCTCGTCGGCGTTGTGATGGCGAAGTTGCAAGCCCTCGATCACACGCTCACCGACTGGTCGTAGGCGTCGACGAACTGACGCGTTGTCGCGGTTGCCTGCTGAGGCGCCCCCAGGTTCCGGCGCACCTGTGCAAGATGCCGGCTTACCCGCTTCGAACTGATCTGATTCACCGCAGGCAGGACATCCAGAGCGAGACGCGCCGCCTCGTTGACGTCACTCTGCCGGTATGCCGCCTCGGAGAGCCGCACCGCGTAGTAGACCTGGTTCCGTCGATGGCCAGGTGACGGGTTGTCGGTGATCGTGCGTAACGACTGAACGGCGCGCTCGGGTCGGTCGAGGGCCAGATAGGAGAGCCCTTCGATCCCGATCAACTCTTGGCGATTCACGAAGTGGACGAAGCCCTGGTCATCCTCGTGAGTACCCCGGTCCAACTCCCGGCGCGCCTTGGTCATCTCGCGACTGAAACCACTGGCATCTGCGAGGACGGCGTAAGCGTGCGCCCTGCGCAGGTGCAGCAACGTGGTGAGTCGGGGTGTGGCCCACCCAGCGGACACCCGAAGAGCCGCTTCGGTGCAGTGCAGCGACTCCCCAGGTTGGCTCTCACGGATCAGTAGGGACAGATGCGTGAGGGCGCGAACTTCCACTCGTGGGTCATCCGCGATTCGGGCACGGGCTATTGCCTCATTGAGGTATGGCCTTGCCTCAGACCGGCGTTCGGCGTCGATGGCGAGCCAGGCGGCCTCGATGGAGAGATCGGCCAGGGCGCTTTGGAGCGAGTCGCCGACCTCTCTGCTGTAGCTGGCGCGCGCCGCCCAAGCCGACAGCCTGGTATGCACTTGGATGGCGACGTCGCAGAGCAGGTCGGCTCCGGCTACCGCGTCTGCCCGCCGGAGGTCGTCAACTAGGGAACTGGCGAGTTGTACCTGTTCCATGCCGACCGTCCTGGGCACTTCGGCGGGCGCCGCGAGCAGATATGTGTGACCGCTGGCAGCGAGTCCCGCGAGCGCGGCCAGTACGTTGAATCGTCGGCGTTCCGTAGCGCCACCCCCTTGGCTTGATGCCTCCTCCACGCTAACCGCCACGGCGGCCCGCCTGCCGTGCGCGGTCGGCTGTTCCTCACTATCTGCGCGGTCGGGGCCGTCTGCGATGAGGCTCGCATCCGCCCAGCAATGCTGATCGGGAAGACGAAACCAAAGGTGTCCAGCGGGAATCCCGAGAAGCTGTGCCCAATGCGTCAGTCGGTCCAGGTGCACCAGCGGTGGGCCGTTCTCCACCCGACTTAACTGCGCCTGCGTGATCCCCAACCACCTAGCCACCACGGTCTGCGGCAAGGCGACCCGCCCGTGGTACGGATGGCAGCGGTACGCCCGGATCACCCGCCCCAGATGCCGCTCTGCCAATGCGAGCCGCACCGGCTCGTGCTCCCAGAAGCTCGCCGGCACCGCCGGCGGTGCGCTCAGTCGGTCCCGTTCGGCGGCCTGGCAGGGCGTACACCGTCCGCTGTCGTTGTCCCGGGCCAACCGTCCGCCACATCGGGGGCAGTTCGCGTGGGTCACCGGCGGCTCCGTCCGTCTCGCCTCATCGAGCCTATCCATTGAACACGCTGCGTGTGGAGCTGGTATACGCACGACGCGTATCGTCGAGGATCGCTAGGCAGGGCGGACGACAGCTACTCAGGCCGGACGAAGCAACCGCAGCGCCTCGATGACCATGCTCCAACGGTCGGACGGGTGGGCGGCGTTCAGCGGCATCCCCTCGGCCACGACAATGCCGGCGCCGCGCAGCACCGCCACGTGACCCGCATACGCCGGATGCGCGGCCAGCTCCGCCTTGACGTGCGGAAAGGCAAGGATCGGTAGGCCCGCGCCCGTTGCCTCGTTGAGGACACCGAGCGCCAACGTGTCGTTGATGCCCAACGCCCACTTCGTCATGGTGTTGAACGTGACCGGCGCGGCCACCACCACATCGGCCGGTGGGTGCGGCTCGGGGTCGCCGGGCATCCGCCACTCGACGCGTACCAGATAGCCGGTCTTGTCTTGCAACGCCGCTCGGTCAAGCCATACGGCCGCGGTGGGACTGACGATCATGCACACCCGCCACCCGTCGGCGATCAGCAGGTCGACCAACTCGTCGATGTGTTCCGCCGGACCTGCGGCGCACACGACCAGATACAACACCGGGCGTTCCGTCATGCCCGCAGTCTGCCCGACCACGGCGACACGTAGTCGACCATACGAATCGCGCATGCTGCCAACGATCACCGTGACATGCCGTAGTGCCTGGTCAACCGCGAGAGTCGACGCATGGCCCGGGGCGGGTGCCTTGTCCCGGAGTTGTGCCGACCCTCAACGGCGCACCTCCGTCCCCACCCGCCCCGGTGCCCCCTCGATCCGTCAACGTCTCGGAGCCGGCATGCCCACCTCGATCGACGACGACCACCCGACTCGCCGGAGCCTGGCCGCCGCCTGGGCGTCGGTCGACGTGCGGGCCGCCGGCGACTTCTGGTGCAGCCTCGAAGACCGCCGGCCCGGCCTGCTCCGGCACCGCGACGCGCCGTTGTTCTTCACCGCGTTGGGCCAGCTCACGGTCGGTGTTGACGACCCGGCGCACCGGGCGGCGCTGCTCCTGGTGCTCGGCCGCGCGTACCGTCACTTTGACCTGCTCCCGCACACCACCACCATCGGTGATGCCCTGCTCGCCACCGTCGCCCGGCACGGCCCGCCCGCACCGTGGCGGGCCGCCCTGGGTCGCGCCACGCAGGCCATCCGCGAGGCCGCCGCGCAGGCCGGCGACGGCCCGGCCTGGTGGCACGTCCAGGTGATCGGCCACGAGCGACCGTCGCCAGACATCGCCATCCTGACGGTACGTCCCTGGCGGCGACTGCCCTTCCAACCAGGTGAGGCGGTCCCGGTGTGCACGCCGCGCCGTCCGGGGCAGTGGCGCTGGCTGTCACCGGCCAACGCCCCACGCGCGGACGGCACCGTCGAGCTGCACGTCCGCGCCGTACCCGCCGGCACCGTCTCCCACGACCTGGCCCACGAGGTACGCCCCGGCGAACTGCTCTGGCTCGGCCCACCCAGCGACGTTGGGCTGAGTCTCGACCCGTCGAGCACGAACGATCTGCTGCTCGTCGCCGGTGGCACCGGGCTGGCGCCGCTGCGCGCCCTGGTCGAGCAGATTGCCGCCGCACCGGATGGTCGGCGGGTGACGCTTGTCGTCGGCGTCCGCGCCTTCCTCGACCTGTACGACGCGATCGCCTTGGACAAGCTGCAGTGCGCCCACGACTGGCTCACCGTCGTGCCGGCGTTCTCCGCCGACCCCTGCGCCGAGCCGGTCGAGCGAGGCGACGCCCTGACCATCGCCCTCGATCACCACCGACCCGACCAGGACATCTACCTGTGCGGCCCACCCACGATGTCGGCCGACGCTCGGTCACGGCTACTCGCCCGGGGCATTCCCGCCGATCGCATTCACCTGCCCGAACGGTTCACCCGCTAATGGCTTGCTGCTCTCGTCGGCACATCGTGGCACTGCGTTCTCAGCGCGCCGCACCTGGAGGCACTCGCCGATCAGTTCTTCAGGGGCCAGGTGGGGCGTCGATTTTGGGCGGAGGCGCGGGCCGCGAAGGAAGGCTGAGACGTCCCGGCGGGCGCGGCGCTTCACAGCGATCGTTGATCGTCGGTATCTCCTGGCAGCCGCGGTGCTCGCGGTCGGAGTTGTGCTGGGAGCTGCCGCCGGCATCGCCTTCCACCGCCTGCTCCGTGAGGTACGCGGGTTGAGGCACGTGTCGTCAGGATGGCTGATGCCGGTGAGTCATCAAGATGACTCACCGGCATCACGGTCGCCGGGACAGGGCCGCCGGACTCGGCTCGCGGTCAGGCGGGGTCGCCGAACTCGCGTACGCCGTCGACGTCGACCGTGATCCGTTCGTTGTCGGTCCACTGGCCGGTGGCGGCGAGCCAACTCGGGTCGTCGCGCTCGTCGATGTCGCTCCAACTGTGCCGGTGGTGCCGTAGCTGGATCGGGCCGGTCGACTCGCCCGGCGCCAGCGTGCCGTCGGTGAGGGTCAGCTCGACCCAGCCGTAGATCGGCGTACCCGGGATCGGGTAGCCCGGTGGCGTGGGTGTGGTCGACGCGGGCGGCCCGGCTGGCGGGATGAAGAACAGCACGGTCTGCCGGATCCGGTCGCAGCCCAGGGCGGCCCAGTCGCAGTTGGCCACCAGTGAGGTGTTGGCGCCCTCGAAGCGCAGGTGGTAGCGCACCCGCACGGTGCTCAGGTCCAGTGGCCCGGTGCCGGTGTTGGTGACGTTCACGGCGTGCTGGATCTGGTTGTTGGTGGGGGACCAGTCGAGGTTGAGGTAGCTAACCGTCGCGCGGCCGTTGGCCGTGCGCACGGTCGTGACGGCCGAGGTGTCGGAGTAGCCGCCGAGCGCGCGGGCGGCAACCGCGATCCGGTACGTCGTGGCGGGTGCCAGGTCGGTCAGCGTGATCGTGGTGTCGGTGGACGTGCCGAGCCAGCGGTACGTGTGCGGGCCCAGCGGAACCTGCACCTCGTAGTTGATCGGCTGCTCGGCGGACGGATCGCCGACCCAGGTGGAGGGCGCCCAGCTGAGGGTGAGCTGGTGTGGATGGTTGGCCACCACCGTGGGGGCGCCGGGGGTGCTGATCGCCGGGCCGTCGGCGCGGGCGGCGTCGACGGCGAGCAGGCTCGCCAGCGCGGCGAGGACGACGGCGGCGGTGAAGTGGCGAGCGGGCATACCCGAATGCTAGCGGCAATGCATCGAAGCCAATGCGATGTCTCACGTGTTGGCAGTGGCCGCTCGATGGTGCCCCAAAAGACCATTGTCAGGATTCTGCACAGATCAGAACTGGCGATCAATCAAGGATGCTCAATACGCTGAGCAGGCGGTCCATCCATCGCGAGGTGTCGAATGGTCATTCCACGTCCCATTGTCGCAGTTCTCACGGCCGTACTCTGCTGGCTTTTGATCCTTTTTCCGGCACCCGGCCCGGCCGGGGCCGCTCCGGCCGGAAGTCAGGAAATAGCCGATTATCTGGCTACCCACCCGGGCGGTAAGGCGATCAACGACAACGAGATCAGCTACGACGGTGGTGCCTTCGTCGTGACCCTGCGGCGGCCGATCGGGACGCTCGCCGCCGCCGACTGCCCCTCGGGTTGGTACTGCTTCTACGAGTGGCCCAACTACGGATACCCCCGGGGCCGGCTCTCCGACTGCGGCCGGCAGAGCCTCGCCACCTGGTACTGGCAGTTCCGGGTCGAGTCGGCGCACTACAACCTCACGAGCGGTTCGGTCTCGTTCTACTACTACGACACCCGGCTCTTCGACGTCGGTGCGGGCAACCGGGTCCGCAGCGACGCGTCGCCCTACCGCAACTGGCCGAACTACGTGCAGCGTCGTTGCGGTTGACGGTCAGGCGCAGCCGGGGCCGGTGGTCCGGCTGGTCCGTTCCTTGTGCAGGAACAGCACGTAGTCGAGGGTCCGGTTGTCGGTCACCGTGGTCGTCTCGTGACTGAGCAGCTCACCGGTGTGCCCGTCGAACTGCACAGTCTCCCGGCGGTCCTGACTGTCGTCGGCACTGAACGCCAGCCCAGGTCGGTCGCTCCAGTCCGGGTACGCGCCCCGGTCCTGGATGCCCGGCGTCGCCGCCAACTCGAACAACAGCGCCGAGATCTGACGCGGGCTGAGCAGGTGGTAACGGAAGATCCGCACGACCACGTTGAGCATGCCGGCCGCGTTGCGCAGCTCCGGTGGCAACTCGCCCAGCTGCGCGGCGAGCTGCCGGCGCAACTCCACCGGGTCCGCCGAGGGCACCGGCGGAATCTCGGACAGCTCGCCCAGGCCGTAGCGGAACGACGTGGGCTGGCCGGAGCGGCGACCGCTGGTGACCAAGTTGACGATCCGGTGCCCGGACAGCGCCGCGGTCCACCAGAGCTGCTCGTCGCGGTAGCTGCGGCGATCGAGGCCCGGCGCGAGGTCCTCCGGCGCCCAGACCCGAAGACAGGACACGGTGTACGCCCCGTCGGCGGCCGTGGGGGTGATCCCCGCGACCGTCAGCGCGAGATCCGCGAGACGCCGGGTGCTGCCGGCGTACGTGGGGGTGCTGCCGACCGACGGCACGGCCCCGGGTGCCGCCTCACTCGTCGGGGCGACCGGCGTTTCGTCGCGCCCCCGGATCCCGGAGCCGTAGACCGCCACCAGCGGTGTCAGCGACACCCCACCGAGCAGGATCGCCAGGACGGCCCGCAGCTTGGGCGGCAGCCGGCTGATCCGGCCAGGGCCCGTCGGCACCCCGCTGGAGCCTTCGCCGGCGGGGCGGCGGGGCCGGGGAATCGCGTTCGTGCGGGCCGAGACGACGTAGCGCGGGGCCGGTCGGTTGACGCGCCGTTCGCCGTCGCGGACCGGCGGCCAGCCGGACGCGCCGGCGCGGGTGGCACCTGCCGCGTTCCCCGTCGCCGCGCCTGGCCGGCTGCTGATGGGGGCGTTGCCACTCGTCGACAGAGCGCCGGACGCGAGGCGCGGCGCACCGTGCCAGCCGTCGAGGCTCGGCCGTTGCTGAATCGGGATCGACCCCCAGGGCCACGCCGGTGCCTCCGGGGCGGGTGGAGGCCGCGTCTGGTCCGGCGGCGTCCGGTCCAGTGGTGCGGCGCGGTTCTGCTGGCTTGGCTGTGGTCCCGCCGCGTCGAAGCGGGCCGACCTGTCGTTGGCCGGGGACGCCGGGTGCGGTGTCGCGCCCGGCAGGGTGGGCAGGCCGGCTGCCGGCGGCGGCACCACCCCCGGCCGGAACTCCTGTCGGTAGGCGTGCGCCGCGTGGGCGGCCAGTCGGAAGTACCAGGCCCGTCCGGTGGGGCCGGCATCCTCGTAGGTGCAGCAGATCAGCGCGTGGCTCAGCAGGGAGAGCAGGTACTGCGCGCGCCAGATCGTCCCCCAACTGCCCTTCCTGGCGACCGTCAACCCCACCGTGTGGCTGGCCTTGATCACCTTCGCCGCCAGTGCGGGCAGCCGGTCCGAGGCGCGACCGCTCGGGTCGACGAGCAGGGCGAGGAGCGCGTTGGCCTCGGCGGTGCGGGGCGCACCGGCCACCTCGGGGAGGACGAAATCAAGGAGCAGGGTGACCAGGTCGCGGGTGAGTGGTGCGTCGACGGCGAACCGGTCCGTGTCGACCAGGCAGAACTTCCGGACCTGCACCTGGTCGGCCGAGGAACACGGGAAGAGCACGTTGCGCCCGTGCAGGTCGCCGTGCGACGCCCCACCGAGCCTGTCGATCTTGTGGTCGTCAAAGAGCGCTCCGGCCTCGGCGAACCGGAGCGGGTTCGGCAGCACCAGGCCGAGCGCGGGGTCGTACAGCCAGTCGGCGGCGAGGTCGCCGAGGCCCAGCGCCGAGACGGCCCCGGACACCTCCGCCTCGGCACCGGCGTCGGCCAACTCCTGTCGCACGAACTGGCCGACACTGGTCTGGCTGATCCGACGCCCGGCGCGGTGCCACCCCCACACCCCGTCGAGCAGTGTGCGGTAGGCGTCCCTGAGTTGGTCGTCGCCCACCTCGGCGAGCGGGACGACCCGTTCCGCCCCGCGCGCGACGTCCTGGAACATCAGGTGCCGGCCGTCGCCGACCGGGTATCGCGGGTACGGCTGGCGGACCAGGTGGCGCTCCGCGAAGCCCGCGTCGACGCCGACCGCCCTGCGGTGCCGGGCGGCCTCCTCACTCGCCTGCCCGGCCGACAACACCTTCACGTACAGCTGCTCGGGATCGCGGCCGTCGCTCTGCTCCACGACCACCGGAATCAACCGCCCGCCGCCGCGCCCCCGCAGCGGGGTGCCATGGCTCGGGGGGCGGATGGTGGCATCACGCCCGGCCGCCCAGTCCCGCAGCGCGGTCGAAACCGTCGCATCCTGTATGTAGCGTTCGAACTCGTCAATGAGGCCGTCGCCCATGTCCGCCGTTGGACCTTCCACGAAGGGGTGAAAGTGGACGCGGACGGGCGGGGGTGGCACGTCCGAGTGAGGGATGCGCGGGTGGGCGCGAGGCTCAAGCTACCGCAACTTTCGGGCGAACGCGGTATTTATTCGCAGCATCCCCCGCACCTACCCAAAAGTAATAGATGACTACTTTCCGCTTATGGGGCAACGCAATCCGTTACGTCCAGAGTGGAGACTGGTCGTCAGGAGCCGTCGTCATCAGAGGATGCCTCCGGCAGGTGGAGGGCCCCGACGAGGGCGTCGGCGAGGAGGGCGGCAGCGTCATCGTCGAGCCCGAGGGTCGCGGCGTGCCGCCGCGACACGTCCCGCAGTCGGGCCACCTGGGCCGCCGGGACCACGATCCGGCCCTCGACCGCCGGCAGCGCGGTGCCGGCCAGTTCGCGGCCCGGCGTGGCGCGTCGCTCGGTGCCGCGCCATCGCCGCCACCGCGACCTCGCCACCTCGGCCCCGAGGCCCAGGATCTCCCGGATCGCCATCGCCACCGCTTCGAGGACGATCGCGCTCACCAGCGCCTCGTCGATGCCGAAGCCGACCGCGCTGCCGGGCGTGCGGCCTCGCGCCGCCCCGGCGCGCCACAGCGCGGCCACCTCGTCGAAGACCTCCGACTCGTCCGGGGCCAGTCGCCCGCTCACTTGCCGGGCCAACCGCACCACGAACTCCGCCGCGTCGACGGTGGTGGCCGGAACGGCGGATTCCATGGTCAACGGGGCCTCCCGAGCCGAACCAGGCACGATTCGACTCCAGGTTATCGAGCGGGGGCAATCGACGACGTCGGTCCGTTACGCGACGTAGTCGGTTTGGAGATAATGCCTGGTCACGCGATTACCTACCGTGAATCCGTCATCACCAATGGCCTCGACGGCGGCGTCGTCACGCCCACCGCCCGGGGTCTCAGACGGGAGAAACACCATGCGTACCAAGAAACAAGCCCGAGCGTCCGTACTCGTGCTCGGTCTCGTCGCGGCCGGGGCGGTGCTCGTCCCGGCGAGCCCGGCGTCCGCCGCGGTCCCCGGCCTGGTGCGGATCGCCGCGACCAGCGTCAGCAGCTCGGCCGACTTCCACAGCGCCACGGCGACCTGCCCGGTCGGCAAGGTGCTGACCGGCACGGGCTACGAGCTGAACGGCGTCACCGGCGAGGGCATCGTCGACGACCTGCGCCCCAACGGGGGCCCGGCCACCGCGCCGACGGCCGTCACCGTGGGCGCGTACGAGGCGGAGGCGTTCGCCGGCAACTGGTCGGTGACGGCCTACGCGATCTGCGCCAACCCGCTGCCCGGCCTGGTGCGGGTCGCCGCGGTCAGCGTCAGCGACTCGGCCGACTTCCACTTCACCACGGCGACCTGCCCGGTCGGCAAGGTGCTGACCGGCACCGGCTACGAGCTGAACGGTGTCACCGGTGAGGGTGTCGTCGACGACTTCCGCCCCAACGGCGGCGTAGCCGCGGCACCGACCGCGGTCGGTGTCGGCGCCTACGAAGCCGACGCCACGGCTCTCAACTGGTCGGTGACCGCGTACGCCATCTGTGCCAACCCGCTGGCGGGCCTGGTGCGTGCCTCCACCGTGGGTGCCAGCAACTCCCTCGACTTCCGCAGCGTCGTCGCGGGCTGCCCGGTCGGCAAGGTGCTGACCGGTGCCGGCTACGAGCTGAACGGTGTCACCGGTGAGGGTGTCGTGGACGACTTCCGGCCCAACGGAGGCCCGGCGACCGCCCCGACGACAGTCGACTCGGGTGCCTACGAGGAGGACGCGTTCGCCGCCAACTGGTCCGACACGGCGTACGCCATCTGCGCCACGGCGTAGCCGGCAGGCCGTCCGGTCGGAACGGACGGCCGCCCCGACAGGCGTGATGCCTGTGGGTCATCAAGATGACGCACAGGCATCACGGTCGTCAGGACAGGGCCGCCAGCGTTCGTCCGGCCTCACGGATTCCAGTAGACGAAGACGCTGGCCTGGTCGAAGCGTCGTTCCTTCAGGTCGGCACGCTGGATCACCCAGTGGATGCTCGCGCCGCCCTGTCGGCCGCCGTGGAACTCGGCCAGCAGAACCCAGTCACCATGGTCGGGTGGCCCGTCCTTGCCGGAGCTGCCCGAGCGATCGGCGCCCAACCAGGCGGGGTTGAAACCGTTGCAGTCAGTGCCGTAGCCGCCCAGCAGCAGCGGCGTCGTATGGCCCGGGTAGGAGAAGGCGCCGTCCGGCACGTCGCCCAGAACGTCCTGCCACACCTTGGTCAGTTCCTCGAACGGAGGATCGCCCGGCAGCGGCGGAGACCACGGCGGCCCCGGGATCGTCTTGACGTAGGGCAGGGAGATGTCGACGGTGAGGTGCAGATCGCCCTGCGGGATTTCCGCGTAGACCTCGGCGCACTCCTCGTCCTCCGGAGAGAACCCCGGCGGATACTGCTCTCGCTCCTCGACGGCCACGCCCGCCGGCACGTACATCACCTGGCCGTAGCCGTCCTCCTCGGGCCAACCGAACAGCAGCAGCTGGCCGTCGGCCGGTAGCGGAAGGTCTGTCGCGTCTGCCGGCAGGGCAGCGCAGTCGATGGTGGCGATCAACGGGAACGTGGGGTCCTCGGCGTCGGCTGGAAGCAGCACGGGCCCACGGATGGCGCCCACGACCGGCCCGTCACCCTGCTGTGTCAGGAGCGCCGACGGGCGGGCGAGCCCCAGCCAGCGCTCCACCTCGGCGGCGGGGATGTCGCGGCGCAGCGCCTCGGCGCGGACCTGATCGAGAATCTTCTCGTTTCTGGGAAGCACGCGAACACCGTAGATCAACCGTGCGACAGCTCCCGACCCTACCGAGATGCGGTGTCGCTCTCGGCGGCCCGCCCAGGCAATCGATACCACGATATGCCGTCGGCGGTCCGGGTCAATGTGGACAGGTGGCGCCCCGGGCTGCCGCGAGACGCGTGGCCCGAGGGCTCTCTACTTCGTCGGCTACCGGCGCGGGGCGGGCGGCGTGCAGCCACTGATCCTCGACCGTGTCGTGGCCGGCCAGCTCCCCGCCGAAGCCGGTGTCGGCCGCCGGAACGGGTGGTCAGCGCTCGTTGAGGCGGCTACCGCGCGGCGCGCAGCCGGGAGTCGAGGGTGTCGAGGTCGGGGACGAACCAGATCTGCCCGCCCCGGTTCGACTCGTGCACCAGGGCGCGCAGCGCCGAGCTGCCCTCCAGCTGCGCGGAGATGTCCCCGACCACGACGAGCCGCACCTGGTAGTTGACGAACTTCTGCATCACGTCGCCGGCGAAGCGGGTGCCCAACGAGAAGAAGCGTTCGTCGAGCCGGTTGGCCGGCACGGCGACCACCCGGGCGCCGAGGAAGGCCGCCCCGATCAGGTCCAGGGCGTCCTGCTCGGTGGCGATGGTCGGGCCGGTCGGGTCGCAGACCAACACCTGCACGCCGGCGCGCTCCTGGATCTCGTCAGGCATGGTGGACCTCCCGGTCGAGTAGGCCGTTGTCGGCGTTGAGGACGGCGTCGAGCAGGTGCAGCAGCTCCGCGGTGGCGGCCGGGTCGCCCAAGATGATGATCTTCATGCGGTGGCGTTGCTCGTCGTACACCGTCTGCACCCGCAGTGGGTTGGCCTGGTCGTGGCCGGTGTTGGCGCTGGTGAGCACGAGCGTGCCGAGCCGGTCGGCGGCGGCCCGGTCCACGCCGTCGACCTGCACGATGCTCGACACCTCGGCCTGCCCCCGGACGCTCGCGGGCGCGGACGCCTGTCCGGTGAGCGCGTCGAGATCCCGGGCGGCGATCCGGTACTGCTTGCCGATCCGCACCGCCCGCAGCCGACCGGAGCGGATGTAGCCGCGCACCGTGCGGACGTGCAGGCCGAGCCGGTCGGCCACCTGCTCAACTGAATACATTTCCTCCGTCATCGTTCCCTATGCTAGCTGAATAGGGAGGGTTAGGTAACGTTGAGGTGCGGTGCGTGGGCACGTGTGACAGTCGCGACGATCTGCCGGTCAGGTCGCCGTGGACCGGAGGGTGTCCGCCACCGGGCGACGTGCGGCGGCCAGAGCGGGGACGGCGGTGAGTGTGGCGACCGCGACCAGGACGCCAATGGCTGTGCTGAGCGTCCAGGAGACAGGCGGGTATCGTTCGCCGTCGAAGAAGAGGTACAACCCGATGCCGAAGGGGATCCCGACGGCGACGCCGGGGATGGCGGGGAGCAGTTGCGCCACGGCCAGCCCCAGGCCGGCCTGGGCGGGGGTCGCGCCGAGCGCGCGGGCGACCGCCAGTGGCTGTCGGGTGTCGAGGACCGCGGTCCAGGTGCTCACGATGGTGTTGAGCAGCGCGAGGAAGCAGGCCACCCCGGCGACGATCAGCATGGCCTGGAGGGTTCGTTCGTTGCGGGGGTCGGGCAGCTCCGAGTAGCCCAGATTCAACGGATCGTCGTCCTGCGCCAGGATCGTGAGGACGGCGGCCAGCGCCGCAGTGGTGATCAGGGTGTTCACGGTGACGAGCCGGGCGCGGTGCGGGCGGCGCGCGTTGATGCGTACCCCGATCAGCAGCGCGGTGGGCAGCCGGCGCGACAACCAGATCGTCCACCGCCGGCGACGCGGTGGGGTGGGGACGTCCGCCAACGCCTCGATGGTGCTGGTGGCGGCGGCGCGCAACACCGGCCCCAGGGTCGCCGCGACGGCGAGCGCGAGGGCGAGCGCGGTGGCGGTGACCACCACGTGCGGCGGCGGGTTCACGCCGACGGAGCCGACGAATCCGGCGCTGGAACGGAACAGCACGGGCGCTGCGAACCAGCCGATGGCCAGCCCGGCCCCGGCGGCGGCGAGCCCGATCACGAGGTACTCGGCCAGGTGGACGGCGGCGATCATGCCAGGCCCGGCGCCGATGGCCTTGAGCAGCCCCACCCGGCGACGCCGGGCGATGACCCGGCCCGCGACGATGCCCGCGATGCCGACCACCGCGAGGCCGGTCAGCAGCCACGCGCCGACCACCAGCGCCGTCTCGGCCTGCCGGTTCTGTCGTCCGCTGCTGTGGGCGATGTCCCGCGCGGACCGGAAACTCCAGCCGCGGAAGCGGACATCGCCGCCCGCCGGGCGGATGGCCCCGGCGCCGGCATCACGGTCGACCAGTTTGAGGTTCAGGGTGTACGACAGCGGCTGGTCCCCGGCGAGGGTGGCGATGTCGCCGTGGTCGACCCAGACCAGGCCGCCCTTCTCCACCAGGTTCCCGCCCGGCAGGTGCCAGTGGACCTGCGGGTACACCGGCCGGGCGGCGGTGACCGCGAACCCGGTCACGTGCAGCGGGTGGCCATCGACGCTGACCGTGTCGCCGAGGTCTATGCCGAGGGCGTCGGCGAAGGTGCGTTCGACGACCACGCCGCCGGGGCGTACCCAGGTGCCGTCGGTCACCGCCGGCCGGTTGACCGCGGCCGGCGCCTGGTCGCGGCCCTCGACGATGACCCGGACCGTCGTGTCGCGGGCGGTCAACGCCAGGAAGACCAGTGGGTACGGCCCGCTGTGCTCGGTGACGCCGGGCAGGGTCGCCAGCGGGGCGAGCGCGTCCAGGGCCTTCGGGCCGGGGAAGCCCGGTTCCACCACCAGGTCGGGCCCGGCGGTGGCGGCCCGGGTCCGCTCGTACGGGCGGGTGACGAGCTCGGTGAGGGTGAGGCCGAGGGTCATCGTCGCGGTCGCGGCGGTGATGGCGACCAGCAGCAGGACGTTCTCGGCCCGGTGTCGACGCAGGTGCCGCGTCAGCAGTCGACACATGAGCAGCAGGCGGCCCGCCACGTCAGCGCGCCTCGCCGTAGACGGTGCCGGTGCCGGTGCTGGCGAACAGGCTGTCGTCGGCGAAGGCCCCGTCCCGCATGGAGATCACCCGGTCGGCGACCGCCGCGATGCGGGCGTCGTGCGTGACCACCACGAGGGTCTGCCCGGTGTTGCGCAGCTCCTCGAACAGCCGCAGCACCTCCAGAGTGGCGGCGCTGTCCAGGTTGCCGGTCGGTTCGTCGGCCAACACCACCTGCGGCTCGTTGCTCAACGCGCGGGCGATGGCGACGCGCTGGCGCTGGCCGCCGGAGAGAGCCGAGGGCAGGTGCGCGGCGCGGTCGGCCAACCCGACCTGGTCGAGCAGGTGCAGGGCTCGGCGGCGTGCACGGCCGGGCGACTGACCTGCCAGCAGCGCGGCCATCTCCACGTTCTCCACGGCGGTGAGTTCGTCCATCAGGTGGAAGGACTGGAAGACGAGGCCGACGGTGTCGCGCCGCAGCCGCGACAGTGCCCGCTCACTCATCGTGTCGATCCGGCGGTCGGCCAGCCACACCTCACCGTCGGTGGGGCGCTGTAACCCGCCGAGCAGGTGCAGCAGCGTGGACTTGCCGCAGCCACTGGGCCCCATGATGGCCAGGGTCTGGCCGGCGGGCACCTCCAGGTCGACCTCGTCGACCGCGCGTACCAGCGCGTCGTCCCAGCCGTACCACTTGGACAACCCCCGTGTCCGCACCGCCGTCGACCCGCTCATGCTCCCGCCTTCCGTCCCGCTCGATCACGCTCGGACCACGTGCGCTCGCACGCCTCCAGCCACTCCAGATCGGCCCGCAGCCGCAACACGACGCCCTCCAACAGCAACCCGGCGACCGGATCCACCGACCGCTCCAACGCCGCCCGTTGCGCGTCGCGCAGACGGCGCAGCACCTCACGCCGCTGCGCGTCCACCAACGCCACCGGATCGGCCAGCCGGGCAGCCGCGGCGGCGACCAGCTTCAGGTGGAACTCCGTGAGGTCCGGCTTGGGCCAGCTCACCTCGGTCAGCCAGCCGGCGACCCGCTGCTGCCCGGCCGGGGTCAACGCGTAGACCCGTCGGTCGGGCCGGTCCGGCAGGCCCTCGGCTCGCTCCGACGTCACCAGCCCGGCCTTCGCCAGCCGGGCCAGCGTCACGTAGATCTGACCCGCGTTCATCGCGTCGCCGAGCGGGCCGAGCGCGTTGCGCATCCGGCTGCGCAGCTCGTAGCCGTGCGCCGGCTCCTTGGCCAGCATGGCCAGCACCACGTCCTGCACCCCGGCACACCCCTCAAGTAGACCGCCAATAGATAACCGCTAGCTATGCCTCTGTCAAATCTCGACGTCCACTGTCGGAGGGTTCCAGTACCGTCTGGAAACCATGGACGCGCGGCGCGGCGACGCCATCATCGGGCGGGATCACCCCGCGGCTCTGCTGCGCGCCGAGCTGGACCGGGCCGCCACCAGCCACGGTGGCCTCGCCCTGATCACCGGCGAGCCCGGCATCGGCAAGACGACCCTCGTCACGTCGGCGGCGCGGGAGGCCCGGCAGCGTGGCGCGTTGGTGCTCGGTGCCGCCTGCTGGGATTCCGACAGTGCCCCCGGCTACTGGCCGTGGGTGCAGGTGCTGCGCGGTCTGCGGCGCTCCGCCGACGACTGGGCGGTGGCGCGACCGGACGCCGAACCGGCCCTCGCGGCCCTGCTCGGCGAGAACGACACCAGCAAGGAGCAGGCCGACCGCCTCACCGGCTGGGCCGGCGTCGAGCCGAGTGGGGACAGCACCGACCAGGAGACGTTCGCGTTGTACGACGGGGTGACCGCCGCCCTGGTCGCCGTCTCCCAGCATCGACCGGTCGTGGTCATCCTCGACGACCTGCACTGGGCCGACCCGGCCTCCCTGCGGCTGCTGAGCTTCGCGGCCCAGCACACCTGGTTCGAGCGCCTGCTGCTGATCGGCACCTACCGCGACGCCGAGGTCGAGTCGGGTGAGCACCCGCTACGCCCGCTGCTGATGCCGCTTGTCGCGAAGGCCACCACCATCACCCTCACCGGCCTCGCCCGGGACGAGGTGGCCGCGCTGATGACCCGGACCGCCGGGCGGGAGCCCGGCGCCGACCTCGTCGACGAGGTGCACCGGCGTACCGGCGGCAACCCGTTCTTCATCGAGCAGACCGCCCGGCTGTGGCATGCCGACGAGGCCGCGGACACGATCGCGCCCGGCGTACGGGAGGCGGTGCGCCGTCGCCTGGCCCAACTGCCCCCGCCCGTGGTCGAGGCGCTCACCGTCGCCGCCGTGCTGGGTCGCGAGTTCCACCGCCAGGTCCTCGCGGCCTGCGTCACTGCCCCCGTGGCGCAGGTCGACAGGCTGCTCGACCGTGCGGTGACCGCCCGGTTGGTGGTCGCCAGGGGTGGCGGCCGGTTCGCCTTCGCCCACGACCTGGTCCGCGAGACGCTCTACGACGGTCTGGCCGACGACGACCGGCAGGCCCGGCACGGCACTGTCGTTCGGGCGGTCGACGACCTGCGGGAGCTGACCGATCTGTTGATCCCTGCCGACCTCGCCCGGCACGCCTACCTCGCCGGCCCCGCGCTCGACCGGGCCCGGCGGGCCACGCTGCTGGTCGCCGCCGGGCGGGACGCGTTCGCCCGGCTCGGCACCGACGAGGCGGCGGTGCACTTCCGTCGGGCGCTGGAGGTCGTCGAGGACCGGGAGCAACGGGTGCGGATCCTGGTCGAGTTCGGCGAGGCGCAATATCACCACGCCGGCCGGGAGGAGGCCGGGCAACTGTTCACCGAGGCCGGGGTGCTGGCTCGCACACTCGACAACCCGGTGCTGCTGGCCCGCGTCGCCCTCATCGTCAACCGCTCCCGCCAGGTGGAGACCGTCGACTCGCTCGACGCGGCGGAGCTGGTGCGCGACGCGTACCGGAGACTGATCGGCGAACCGGACACCGAGGCGACGGTCGGCACCCTGATCGCCGACCTGATCACCGCCACCGAGACGATCGCCCGCCGAGGGCAGGACGACGAGGCGCTCACGTTCAGCCTCTGGGCCCGCCACGACACCACCTGGGGGCTGGGCACCGCGGCGGCCCGCGCCGCGCTGACCGCCGAGATCCGGGATGTGGCCCGCCGTACGGCAGACCGGGAGACCGAGCTGTGGGCCACCTCGCTGCGCTGGGTGGCGCTGCTGGAGTTGGGCGACCCTCGCTTCATCGAGGAGTTCACCGCCTTCGTCAGCGTGGACCGGCGGGGCGACCTCGCTCGGCACCGGATGGCGGCAGCCGTCGACAGCGGGATCATCGCGGCCTTCCGAGGTGACTTCGTCGAGGCCGACACGAGGTTTGGCGACCTCACCGACCCGAGCAATGCCGAGTTCGGTTTCATGGGGCATCACCTGCGCTGGTCCCGGCTGCTGCTCCAGGGCCGGTACGACGAGGCCGACACCCTGCTGGACGGCCTGGCCCCGATGGACTACCCGTACCGGGAGTTACTGCGGGCCATTACCGCAGCGGAGCGTGGCGACGACGCCACGGCGGTCCGGCTGACCGCGGGTATCGAGGCCGCCGCCATCCGGTACCCGCGTCCGGTGTCGCCACTCTGGCTGCGGTTACGTGCGCAGGTCGCCGCCGCGTCCGCCGACCCGCGGCGCTGCGACGCCGCACGGGCCGAGCTGGCCCCGCACCGTGGAGAGTGGACGGTGGGGCTTTTCGGCTGCGACATCAGCGGGCCCGTCGACCACTGGCTGGCGCTGATCGACGCCGCTCAGGAGCGCTGGGACGACGCCGTCGCCGGCTTCACGGCCGCCCGGGACTCCGCCGACCGGCTGGGCTCGCGCCCCTGGTCGCTCATCGCCCGCGTCGGCCTCGCGAAGGCCCTCGCCGGGCGGGGGCACCCCGGTGACGCCGCGACGCTGGCCGCGCTGCGTGCCACCACCGCCCAGGAAGCAACAGCTCTCGGTATGACGCAGGTGCTCCGCCAACTCGCCACGACCTCCACCGCTGCGGCCGGGCCCACCGCCACCGCACGCCAGGCCGTCCCGCCAGGAGCGACAGTCGTGCCGACCGCAGCCACCGAGCCGGGCCAGCTTGCCGGGCCGGGCCAGAGCGTCGGGCCGGGCACCGCCGGGCCAGGCCAGGCTTTCGCGTCCGGTCAGGCAACGGCGGTCGCGCCAGCCTTGGAGGGGTACGAGTTTCGGCGCGACGGGCCGGTCTGGCAGCTCGCGTACGCCGGTGTCGTGGTGCACCTGCCCGACGCCAAGGGCCTGCACGACCTGCACCTGCTGTTGAGTCGGCCGGGCAGTGACGTGCCGGCCGTGGAGTTGCTCGACCCGGCCGCCGGGCCGGAGTTGGTCGCCGCCCGGCAGATGGGTGCCGACCCGGTCCTCGACGACGAGGCGAAGGCCCGCTACCGGCGACACCTGGCACGTCTCGACGGGGAGATCGATCGGGCCGCCGCACGCGACGACGACCGGAAGGTGGCCGCGCTGGACGCCGAACGGGGTGCGTTGCTCGACGAGCTGCGTGCCGCCGCGGGGCTGGCCGGGCGGAGTCGCCGCCTGGGCGACGAGGCCGAGCGGGCCCGCAAGACGGTGACCGCGCGGATCCGGGACACGCTACGCAAACTCGACGGTCGGCACCCGGCCCTCGCCAGCCACCTGCGCGACTCCGTCTCCACTGGCAGCACCTGCCGTTACCTGCCGCCCAAGCCGCTGCCCTGGCGGCTCTAAACCCGCCCCGCGCTGCCCACCCCACCCCACCCGCCCGCCGCGATCTTGCACTTTCGGTCCGCCGTTACGGGTGGATTCACCACATTCGTCGGGACAGAAAGTGCAAGACCGCGCGGCGGGCCGGGGCGGGTCAGGGTTAGCGGCGGTTGTAGCGGTACATGGTCAGGGTGCCGAAGACCAGGAGGAAGCCGGCGCTCCACACCAGCAGCCACATCGTGGCCGTCGGGTCCGACTCGCCGCTCATCGCCCCGCGGATCGCGGCCACCAACTGCGTCACCGGGTTGACCTTCACGAACGCCTGAAGCCAGCCGGGCATGGTGCTCGGGTCGACGAAGACGTTGCTCAGGAACGTCAACGGGAACAGCACCATCATGCTGACCCCCATCACCGACTTCTCGCTGCGCAGGATCAGCCCGAAGAACGTCCACACCCAGGAGAACGCGAACGAGAAGACCACCAGCAGCCCGATCCCGACGGTCGCCCCGACCACCCCGCCGGCGGGGCGGAACCCGAGCGCCAGCCCCAGGCCCAGGATCACCAGGGCGGCGAGGATGTAGCGCAGCACGTCGCCGAAGATCATGCCGACCAGGGCTGCCGGGCGCCAGACGGGCAGTGTCCGGAACCTGTCGAAGATGCCCTTCTCGATGTCGGTGTTGAGGCCGACCCCCGTGTACATGGTGATCATCACGACGCTTGTCACCATGATGCCGGGAAGGAAGAACTGGAGGTACTCACGAGGGCTGCCGGCGAGCGCACCACCGAAGAGGTACGTGAACATCAGCACCATGATGACCGGGAACGCGGTCACGTCGAAGAGCTGCTCCGGCACGTGCTTGATCTTCAGCATGGCCCGCCAGCCGAAGGTGAGCGACGCGCCCAGGGCGCTGGGCCGGGGCGGCCGGGCACCGGGCGCCAGCACCGTCGCCAACGCCTCGGCGGAGGGGACGTAGACCATCGGTGCCCGTTCGGTGGTGCTCGTCGTGGCGTTGCTCATCGGGCTGCCTCCAGTTCGTCGTCGCGCTCGTCGGCCGGCACGGCGGGGTGGTCGGTCAGGGCCAGGAAGACCTCGTCCAGGCTCGGCTGACCGAGGGAGAAGTCGTCGACGACGATGCCGGCACGGGCCAGGTCGCCGAGCGCACGAGCGGCCTGGGCGCTGGCGTCGAGGTCGGTGCCGGCCTCGCCGACCCGGGCCGTCAACGCCACCGGGTCGGCGGCGAGCTGCACCGGCACGTCGAGTGCCTCCCGCAGCAGCTTCTCCGCCTGGGGCCGTTGGCCGGGATCCCGCAGTCGCAGGTGGACGGTGCCGGAGCCGACCGACGACTTCAGCTCACCCGGGGTGCCCTCGGCGATCACCCGCCCGTGGTCGACCACCGCGATCCGCCCGGCGAGCTGGTCGGCCTCGTCGAGGTACTGCGTGGTCAGCAGCACCGTCGTGCCGTGCGACACCACCGCGCGGATGATCTCCCACACCTGGTTGCGGCTGCGCGGGTCGAGGCCGGTCGTCGGCTCGTCGAGGAAGAGCAGGTCGGGCGTGTTGAGGATGCTGGCGGCGATGTCGATGCGCCGCCGCATGCCACCCGAGTACTTCTTCACCTGGCGGTCGCTCGCCTCGGTCAGGCCGAACGCGGCGAGCAGGGCCGCCGCGCGCTCCCGGGCGGCCGGCTTGCGCAGGCCGAGCAGGCGGGCGAGGAGCACCAGGTTCTCCGTACCGGTCAGGTCCTCGTCGACCGAGGCGTACTGGCCGGTGAGGCTGACCCGGGAACGGACCTTGTCGGCCTCGGTGACCACGTCGTGCCCGAACACCCGGGCCGAGCCTCCGTCGGGGCGCAGCAACGTGGCGAGCACCCGGACCGCTGTGGTCTTGCCCGCCCCGTTCGGGCCGAGCAGGCCGTACACGGTGCCGGCGGGCACCTGGAGGTCGATCCCGGCCAGCGCCCGGGTCTCCCCGAACGAGCGGGTGAGCCCCTCGGCCTCGATGGCCAGGCCGGTGGTGCGTCTACTCATGATTCGTGCCTTTCGTCAGTTGTCGTCAGGAGACGTAGGGTCGGGCGGCTCGGCCCTCGCGCAGGGCCAGACCCCACCAGCGGAGCTGGTCGAGCAGGACGGTGGCGTCGCGGCGCACCTGGTCGGTGCCCTGCGGTGTCGGCTCGTCGGCGAGCAGGTCGATGCCGACGACGTCGCGCACCGTCATCGCGTGCAGGGCGGTGAAGACCGTGCGTAGCTGGTCGACCGCGTGCCGGCCGGTGGATCGACAGCCGTACGCCACGAAGCCGACCGGTTTGGCCTGCCACTCGTCGTACGCGTAGTCGATGGCCTGCTTCAGGGGCGCCGGGAAGCTGTGGTTGTACTCGGGGGTGACCACGACGAACGCCTCCGCCCGCCCCACCTCGCCGACGAACGCCCGGATGGACGCGGTCGGCTCGGCGGGGTAACGGCCCGGAAAGTCGTACTCGGTCAGGTCAACGACAGTCACCGCCAGGTCGTCGTGCCGCACGGCTTGGTCGACGAACCAGCGGGCGACCCGATCGCCGGCCCGCCCCTCCCGGGTGCTGCCGATGATCACGGCGACCCGTAACGGTGTCATCATCGCCACCCCCTTCCACCCACAAGGCGCGAGACGGTGGCCAGCCGCCCGCTAGATCAGATCTAGCGGGCGGCGTTTCGGGGTGGAATGTCGGTCGGGATCGGCTTGACTGTGGTCGACGAACAGGGGACTGGGATGGTTCAGGTACGTATCGACCCGTGGCGCGAGGAGGATCTCGATCTGCTGCGGCGGCTCAACACCCCGGAGACGCGCAAGCACACGGGTGGCCCGGAGAGCGACGAGCAGGTGCTCGCCCGGCACGAGCGCTACGTGCACTTCGCCGACGACGGCCAGGGTTGCATGTTCGTCATGGTCCTGCCGGACGGGACGCGGGTGGGCAGCGTCGCGTACTGGGCCCGGCAGTGGCGGGAGCAGCAGGTGTACGAGATGGGCTGGGCGGTGCTGCCCGCGTACCGGGGGCAGGGGCTGGCGAGCGCGGCGGTGCGTGCGGTCGTCGACGTGGCCCGCACCCGACGGGACCGGCGCTACGCCCACGCCTACCCCTCGGTGGACAACCCCGCCTCGAACGCGGTCTGCCGCAAGGCCGGGTTCACGCTGCTCGGCGAGACGGATTTCGAATACCCGCCGGGGCGGCTGATGCGTGCCAACGACTGGCAGCTCGACCTGACCGCCCCGCCGACCCGCTGAGTCACCAGGGCAGCACCCCGTACCCGCCGCCGGCGTCCATCTGGAAGCCCCAGAGCAGCCCGCTCGGCCCGTCGGCGGGCAGCGTCGCCAGGTGCACGCTGACCTCGGCGCCCTGCTCGGCGGTGCGGAAGCCGTGGTGGCTGTTGAAGTCGGTGGCGCAGTAGCCGGGGTTCGCCGCGTTCACCTTGATCGGGGTGTCCCGCAGCTCCTTCGCGTACATGGCGGTGAGCATGTTCAGCGCCGCCTTCGACGACGGGTACGGCACGGAGGTCAACGCGAACAGCGCGCTCGCCGGGTCGGTCATCACCGCGATCGAGCCGACCTCGCTGGAGACGTTGACGATCCGGGCCGCGGGTGCCCGGCGCAGCAGTGGCAGCAGCGCGTTGGTCACTGTCGCCACCCCGAACACGTTCGTCTCGTACACCCCGCGCAGTGTCGCCACCGTCGTCTCGCTGGGCAGCCCCCGCTCTCCGTCGACGAGGATGATGCCGGCGTTGTTGACGAGCACGTCCAGCCGGCCGTACTCCGTCTCCACCAGTTTCGCGGCTGCCGCCACCGACTCGGCGTCGGTGACGTCCAGCGGCACGAACCGCGCGTCCGCGCCGCCGTCGCGCAGCTCCCGCTCCGCTGCCCGACCGCGCTCGGCGTCGCGGGCACCGACCAGCACGGTCATCCCGAGGACGCCGAGCTGGCGGGCGGTGGCGAAGCCGATCCCCTTGTTGGCCCCGGTGATCAGGGCGATCATGTTCGTCATGCCGTCGAGCCTGTCCGCGCCGGCGGCGCGGGGGGAGAGACTGCCCGAGGCTGGGACCGGCGGTACCACCCTCGCGAGCCCGGTCCGGGGCATGCTGGGGGAATGACGAGCAGCGGCCTGCGGCGGGACGAACTGGCGGCGTTCCTGCGCACCCGCCGCGCCCGCCTGAGCCCCGCCGAGGTCGGTCTCCCCGACGGGGTACGCCGGCGCACGCCCGGGCTGCGTCGGCAGGAGGTCGCCCAGCTCGCCGGGATGTCGATCGACTACTACATCCGGCTGGAGCAGGGCCGTGGGCCGCATCCGTCCCGGCAGGTGCTGGCCTCGATGGCTCGGGCGCTGCTGCTGAGCCGGGACGAGCGCGAGTACCTGTTCCGGATCGCCGGGGAGAATCCGCCACCGACCGCGGGCCCGAGCCGGGAGGTGCCCTTTGGGCTGCGGCACCTGCTCGACGCGATGACCGAGACCCCGGCGTACCTCGTCGACGCCGCGTACCACGTGTTGGCCTGGAACCGCCTGGCCACGTACTTCGTGGGGGATCTCGCGGCGTTGCCCGACGCGGACCGCAACATGATCCGCTGGACGTTCCGGCAGCCGGCGACCAGCGCGCACTGGGCCGATGCCGAGGTGATCCGATTCGTGCGCGGCGCGGTCGCGGACCTGCGGGCCGCCTACGGCCGTTACCCGGCCGACCCGGCGATCCGCGACCTGGTCACCGAGCTGCTCGGCACCGCACCCCGGTTCGCGCAGCTCTGGGCGGAGCACGACGTCGCGGAACGTCGTCCCGTGGTCAAGCGGGTGCCGCATCCCGAGCTGGGGCAGTTGGAGTTCGAGTGCCGCGTCCTGCTGGTGCCGGAGACCGACCAGCGGATGATCGTCTACGTTGCCGAGCCCGGATCGCCGACCCACGCGATGTTCCGCCGGATCGCCGAGCGCGTCGGGTCGTGAGCGCCGGAACAGCGTGATGCCTCAGAGTCATCATGATGACCCTGAGGCATCACGCTCACGGGGGACCTGCCCGCCGTGGCCGGCGGCTCAGGTCACTTGGGTACGTAGGCGAAGGTGTCCGGGTTCGGGCCGGTCCGCCCGGCCTCGCCCTTGTTCAGGCTGGTGATCCGCTCCATCGCCGCGTCGTCCAGCTCGAAGTCGAAGATCCGGGTGTTCTCCTCGATCCGCTTCGGGGTCGTCGACTTCGGGAAGATGATGTCGCCGCGCTGCACGTGCCAGCGGAGCACCACCTGCGCCGGGGTGCGGCCGACCTGCTCGGCGATGTCGACAACCGTCGGGTCGTCGAGCACCTTGCCCTGCGCGATCGGCGACCACGCCTCGGTGGGGATGTTGTGCGCGCGGCCGTAGGCGCGGACCTCGTCGTTGGTGAAGTAGGGGTGTGCCTCGATCTGGTTGACCGCCGGCACGACGCTCGCCTCGTCGGCCAGCCGCTCCAGGTGCGTCACCTGGAAGTTCGACACGCCGATCGAGCGGGCGCGGCCGTCGCGCTGGAACTCCTCCAGCACCTTCCAGGTCGAGACGTAGTCGCCGTCGTACAGGGTCGGCAGCGGCCAGTGGATCAGGAAGAGGTCGATGTAGTCCATCTTCAGCGCCGCGAGCGTCGAGTCGAACGCCCGGCGGGCGTCGTCGGGGCGGTGGAAGCCGTTGTTCAGCTTGCTCGTCACGTAGACCACGCCGCGGTCGAGGCCGGACACGCGGACCGCCTCGCCGACCTCGGCCTCGTTGCCGTACATCTCGGCGGTGTCGATGTGCCGATAGCCCGTCTCAAGGGCCGTCGTCACCGCCGCGACGGTGTCCTTCGGCTCGATCTGGAACACCCCGAAGCCGAGCTGCGGAATGGTGGTGCCGTCGTTCAGGCTGATGTCGGGAATCGTGTTGGGCACTGCGGCTCCTTCGCGTCTTCGTGTTCGATCTTCCATCCTTACCCGCCGGGACGTGCCGTTCACCGCCCGACCCCGGGTGACGAGCGCAACGACCGGGACCTTCACCCGGTCGTGTCGAAGAGCACCGGCCAGGGCCGGGCCGCCGGCACCGACGCCGGCACGGGCGCGACGGGCTCGGCATCGGCCAGCACCTCGGCGGCGAGCTGCCCGAACATCGACGCCGCCGGGTGTGCCGACCGGTCCGGCCAGGCCGCCGAGGTGCGTCTGACCAGCGAGGTGTCGGAGATCGGCCGCCAGGCGATCCGGGGTTCGCGACGTGCCACCGCCGCCGGTTCCACGGCCACCGCACCGCCGGCGAGCACGAGCCCGAAGAGGAACTCCGGGTTGCGGGCCGGCCGCACCCGGGCCGGCCGCCAACCGTGCTGGCGGCACACCGTCAGCAGGTGGTCGTGCCACCCGGGCGCGGTCGCCCGGGGCACGGCCACCAGATCCAGACCGGCCAGCGACGCCAGCGCCACGTCCCGGCCGCGGGCCAGCGGCGAGGCGCGCGGCAGCAACACCCCGAGGGGTACGTCGACAGGTGCGCCGAAACGCAGCCCGTCCGCCGCCACCGGGTGGTGCACCAGCCCCACGTCCAGGGTCCGCTCGGTGAGCATCCGGGTCTGCTCGGCGGTGGTCAGCTCGTGCAGTTCCACGTCCAGGCCGGCCGCCCGGGTGGTGAGCCCGTCCAGCAGCGCGCGCAGCGTCACCGCGGGCGTCTCCGGCGGCACACCGGCCCGGAGTACGCCCAGCTCACCGGCCCGGATCTGCCCCATCAGGCTGCGCAGCCGGCCCGCACCGGCGAGCAGTTCCTCCGCCTCGCCGAGGAGCAGCTCGCCGGCGGTGGTGAGGCGTACCTGGCGGCGGGACCTGTCGAACAACTCGACGGTCAGCTCCCGTTCCAGGCGCTGGATCGACTGGCTCAGGGGCGGCTGGGCCATGCCGAGCAGCTCCGCGGCCCGGCCGAAGTGCAACTCGTGTGCGACCACCACGAAGTGCCGCAGGTGTCGGAGCAGATCCACGGCCGGACCCTACGCCAGCGCCGGCCGGGTGCCGCTGGATACCGTGCCGGCGTGGACGTCAACGAGCGCATCGAGGCCATCTTCACCGCCGTCGGGGTGACGGCCAGCCTGCACGCCGTCGACCTGGACGCCGTCGACCTGACCGTCGGCGTCGGCGTCGGCGTTGGCGTTGGCGACGGTCCGGAGGTCGGGGTGCGGGCCGACGAGCAGGTGGTGATCGCCTCGATCTTCAAGATCCTGCTGGTGTTGGAGTTCGCCAGGCAGGTCGAGGCCGGTCAACTCGACCCGACCGAGCGGGTCCTGGTCACCGCCGCCGACCGGCTCGGCGGGTGGGGCCTGGCCGGTTGCACCGACGACGTCGAGGTGTCGCTGCGCGACCTCGCGTACTTCGCCATGTCGGTCACCGACAACACGGCCGCCGACCTGCTGCTGCGCCGGGTCGGCCCGGATCTGCTGCCGATGCTCGCCGCCGAGCTGGGGCTGACCCGTACCCGGATCCTCGGCGGCCCCCGGGACCTGGTCGAGATGATGCTCACCGACGTGGGCGCGCGTACCGAGGCGGAATTCGCTCGGGTCTTCCCCACGTTGCCGGCGGACCGGGTCCGGGCCATGCGGGTCTTCGACCCCGCGCGCACCACCTCCAGCACCGCCCGGGAGATCACCCGGCTGCTCACGCTGATCTGGCGGGACGAGGCCGGGCCGGCGGCGGCGTGCGCGATGGTCCGCACCTGGATGGCCCGGCAGATCTTCTGGACCCGGCTGGCCGCCGGCTTCCCGCCCGGCGTCCGGGTCTCCGGCAAGACCGGCACCCTGCCCGGCCTGCACCTGGAGGCCGGGGTCGCCGAATACCCCGACGGCGGTCGGTACGCGATCGCCGTCTTCGCCCGCGCCGACCGGTTGGCCTCGCGCCGCATCGACGTGGACCTGGCGATGGGAGAGGCCGCCCGCACGGCCGTCGAGGCGTTGCGCGGCGACTGATTTCGTGACATCTCGCGCGTCCGTGCACCGCCGCTGGGCTGCTCCGATATGCGCTGCCGTATCGGAGCCGACGGCCCTTCGTCTTGGACCGGGGCACGGCGGCGCTGGTTGGCTCGGGTCGACCGATCGCCCGACCACGGGGAGTAAATCCGCATGCCCAGTCTCGACCGCCGTCGCTTCCTGCGCGACGCCGCCGCCACCACCGCACTGGTCTCCGCCGGTGGCCTTGCCGCCGGCTTCGCCACCCCGGCCCAGGCCGCGCCGCCCGCCGCCGCACCCACGCCGACCGCCCGCCGCCGGGGCGCGGTCAGCTTCCGCTGGTGGGGTACGGCCGGCTGGCGCGTCGACATCGCCGACCGGACCGTTCTCGTCGACCCGTTCCTCAGCCGGATCGACACCGGGCTGTTCACCGGCGCGTTCCAGACGGCCACCCCGTTGACCGTGCGCACCGACGTGATCGATCCGCGCGTCGACAGGGCCACGACGGTGCTCGTCACGCACACGCACTGGGACCACTTCATGGACGTGCCCTACATCGCCACGCGCACCGGCGCGCGAGTGTTCGGCACGCTCACCGCGTACCACCTGGGGTTGGCCTACGGGGTGCCGTCGACGCAGCTCAGCGCGGTCAAGGGTGGGGAGGTGCTGGACTTCGGCGACCACAGTGTCGAGGTGGTCGGCTCCCTGCACAGCCGCAACCCGTCGTACTCGGTGGCCTTTCCCGGGGTGCGGGTGGCCCAGCCGCCGCAGCCGGCGACCATCGCGGACCTGCCGGAGGGCGACACGCTGGGCTACCTGCTGCGGGTCGACGGCGGCCCGGCGGTCTACTTCACCGGGGCCAGCGACGTCGCCGAACGCAACCTCACCGGGCTGGCGCCCGACGTGGCGATGGTGGCCATGCAGAGCGCCACCACCACCGGCGACTATCTGCCTCGGCTGCTGGCCGGCCTCGACTACCCGAAGGTCATCGTGCCGGTGCACTACGACAACTTCGAGACCGAGTTGCGGAACCCGCCGGTCGTCGCGCCGACCGACCGCACCCGGTTGAACGACATGATCGCCGCGGTGCGCCGGATCTCGCCGCGCAGCCGGGTGCTGGTGCCCGAGTACGAGACCGCGTACCACTTCTGACCGGCGTCGGTGGGGGTCGCGGGGCCGCGACTCCCACCCGGGTCAGGCGGGGGCCAGCTCCGCCAGGGCCCGCACCGACTTCCAGTTGCGGGTGGTGGCCACCACGCCGAGCTTCTTCTCCAGGTACGCGTTCGTGAACTTCGACCGCCCGTAACCGCCGTCGACGAAGTGCAGGAAGACCTCCCGGCCGGTCACCGTGAACGACACGTTCTCGCCGCCGGGCACGGCCAGCGCGTCAACTGTGGACTTCTTCGGCTCGGTGGCGAGGAAGGCCACCAGCAACCTGGTCGGGTCGTCCTCCCGATCGGCGTACGGGTTGCCGCCGGCCACCGCCGCCAACTCCCGGCCACTGCGCACCAGCACCGGCACGGTCAACGCCAGCTCGTCGGTGAGCGCCCGCTCGATCCCGGCGGCCAGCTTCTCCGCGTCGCGCACGGTGCTGCCGAAGGCCACGTTGCCGCTCTGCAGGTACGTCCTGACGTCCTCGTGCCCGAGGTCGGTGACGATCCGGCGCAGGTCGGCCATCGCCAGTCGGGTGGTGCCGACGTTGACCCCGCGCAGCAGGGCGACGTAGCGGGTCATGGCTCCTCCAGGGTTCGTGACCGACCGGCTCAGCGTAGGCTGCTCGGCCCCACCAGGCCCGTCTCGTAGGCGACGATGACCAGTTGCGCCCGGTCCCGCACCGCCAGCTTGGTCAGCAGCCGCCCGACGTGCGTCTTGACGGTGGCCTGGCTGAGGTTGAGGTGCGCGGCCAGTTCCGTGTTGGACAGGCCACGGGCGATCAGCGTGAGCACCTCCCGTTCCCGCTCGGTCACCCCGTCCAGTTGGCGCGGCAACGGCCGGGCCGGCTCCGCCCGCCGGGCGAACTCGTCGATCAGCCGGCGGGTCACCGTCGGCGCGAGCAGCCCCTCCCCGGCGGCGACCACCCGGATCCCGGTCAGCAGGTCCGCCGGTGGGGTGTCCTTCAACAGGAAGCCGCTGGCTCCGGCGCGCAGCGCACCGTAGACGTACTCGTCCAGGTCGAACGTGGTCAGGATGATGACCCGGGTGTCGGCCGTCGCCGGGTCGGCGCAGATCCGTCGGGTCGCCTCGATGCCGTCCATCTCCGGCATCCGTACGTCCATCAACACCACGTCCGGCCGGTGCTCCTCGGCCAGCGCGACGGCCTCCACACCGGTGCCCGCCTCGCCAACAGTGGTGCAGTCCCCGGCGAGGTCGACCAGCAGCCGGAAGCTGCCGCGCAGCAGTGCCTGGTCGTCGGCGATCAGCACCCGGATCACGCGGCCACCCGGTAGGGCAGGCTGGCCGTCACCGCGAAGCCCCCGTCGGAGCGGGGCCCGGCGCAGAACTCCCCACCGTGCAACGCCACCCGCTCCCGCATGCCGATCAGGCCGTGACCCTCCCCGCCGACCAGGACCGGCCGCCGGCCGTCGTCGGTCACCTCCACCCGCACCTCGGCGGGCGTGACAGTCACCATCGCGTGGCAGGCGGCCGGCGCGGCGTGCTTCACCACGTTCGTCACCGCCTCCTGCACGATCCGGTAGACGGCGAGGCCCACCGACTCGGGCACCGCGCCGACGGCTTCCTCCCGTCGGACGTCGAGCCGAACGTCGACGCCCCCGATCGCCGCCTGCCGGGCCAGCGCGGGCAGCTCGTCCAGGCCGGGCGTCGGCGCGTACGGGGTGGTGCCCGCACGTAGGACGCCGAGCACCCGGCGGACGTCGGTCAGCGCGTTGCGGCTGGTCTCCTCGATCACCCGCAGGGCGGCCCCCGCCTCCCGGGGATCGGCCTCGGCGACGTGGTTCGCGACGGCCGCCTTCACCACGATGAGGCTCAGCGTGTGCGCGACCACGTCGTGCAGCTCCCGTGCCACCCGCAGTCGTTCCTCCGTGGCGGCCTGGCGGACCAGGTGATCGCTCTGCCGGGCGGCGAGGGCGCGACGCTCCCGCAGCAGCCAGCCGATCAACCAGGCTGGCGCGATCATGACTGTCGCGTAGACCACCGCCCCGGTACGCGACCACAGGTCACCGGCGGTCAGCACCAGACCGACGCTGACCAGGGCGAGACAACCGGCCGCGCTGAGCACCGACCGGCGAGTGGCCGTCGACGTGGCCACCGTGTAGAAGGACAGGCCGATGGCGAACGCCGGCGCGGCGGCGGCGAAGTTGGGAACCACCCCGGTGACCAGCGCCCCGGTGGTGCCGGCGCTGATCACCAACGCGACGGTGATCGGCCACCGCCGCCGGACGGCCAACGGCAGCCCGAGGGCCATCCCGACGAGCACGGACACCCAGAGCGGCTCGCGTACGCCACCGTGCAGGGGCGACTCCAGCGCCGCGTACGGGCAGAGGAACCCACCGACCGCCAGGGCGAGCACGGCGTCCACGAGGTAGAGGTCCATCGGCCGCAGCCGCCGGGTCAGCAGGAGAGCTGTCACGCCCGAGACGGTATCGGTCGGCCGGACCGACCGCGTCCACCCGTGGGCGGTCATCCCGCGGGACGACGTACCGGCGGTTCCGGGCCCGTGCCTCCACCCGGGGGCGGGTCGGAAAGTGTCAGCTGCGGCACGACGCGCGACACCTGCCGCAACCGGCACTGTGGCGGTCATGACCACAGACACGGTGACCCTGACGGGGCTGCGCGCGGTGTACGGCACCGGAACCCGGCGGGTGACGGCGCTCGACGGCGTGAGCACCAGCTTCGCGAGCGGCACGTTCACGGCGGTGATGGGCCCCTCGGGCTCGGGGAAGTCCACCCTGCTGCATTGCGCGGCGGGGCTGGACAGCCCGACCGAGGGGATCGTCACGATCGACGGCACGCGCCTGAACGATCTCGGTGACAACGAGCTGACCCGGTTGCGGCGCGATCGGATCGGCTTCGTGTTCCAGGCGTTCAACCTGGTGACCACGCTGACCGCCGCGCAGAACGTCGAGTTGCCGTTGCGCCTGGCCGGCCGCCGCCCGCCGGCTGAGGACGTGACCGCCGCGCTGGACGCGGTGGGCCTGGCCGACCGGGCCGGGCACCGGCCGAGTGAGTTGTCCGGGGGCGAGCAGCAGCGCGTCGCCGTGGCCCGCGCGTTGATCACCCGCCCGGCGGTGGTCTTCGCCGACGAGCCGACCGGGGCACTGGACAGCGCCGCGTCGCGGCAGGTGCTCCGGCTGCTGCGCGGGCTCGTCGACGACCACGGGCAGACCGTGGTGATGGTGACCCACGACCCCACCGCCGCCGCGTACGCCGATCGGGTCCTCCTCCTCGCCGACGGCCGCGTCGTCGACGAACTGACCGGCGGGATCACCGCCGCTGCCGTTGCCGCGCGGATCGCCGAGCGGGAGACGCGCCCGTCCTCCCCGGTGACGACGCCCGCGGAGTCGTCGTGCTGAGCATCCGGCGCTCGACCAGCGCGTTCGTGGCAGTCGCCATCGGGGTCATGCTCGTCTCGGTCGCCACCCTGCTGCTCGCCTCCGGCCGGCCGCAGGTGCCGGACCGGCTGGCGCGGGCGGCGGTGGTGGTGCAGAGCCCCGAGGCGGGCACGTCGGCCGACAACTTCGCGCCGACCCGGCCCTGGTCCGCCGCCACCGCCGCGGATCTCGTCGGCCGGCTGGGCGGTCTGCCCGGTGTGGCGGCGGCGGTGCCGGACCGGACCTTCTACGCCCAGCCGCTCGTCGATGGCCGTCCCTCAGCCGGCGACACCCGGCGGGAGGACGCCCACCAGGGGCACGGCTGGTCCAGCGCCCAGCTCGGCGGACTGCGCCTCACGGCCGGCGAGCCGCCCCGCACAGCCGGCGAGGTGGTCGTCGACAGTGCCCTCGGGCTGCCGACCGGCGGGCCGGTCACCCTGCTCACCGCGGCGGGTCCGGCGCCGTACACGGTCACCGGTCTGGTCGACGCGCCCGGCGTCCATGTCGCGGACGAGGTCGCCGCCGCGCTCGCCCCCGGCGTCCGGGCCATCGGGTTGGTGCTCGCACCGGGAGCCGATCCGGACCGGGTCGCCGCGGCGGCCGGTGGTGTCGTCGGCGCGGACGGACGGGTGCTGACCGGCGACGCGCGTGGCGCGCTGGAACCCCGCGACGACGCCCGCACCCGCTGGATCGGCATGCAGGTGCTCACCGCCACGGCAGCCCTCGCCGGCTTCGTCACGGTGTTCGTGGTCGCTTCCACCTTCGCGTTCACCGTCGCGCAGCGCCGCCGTGAGCTGGGCCTGCTGCGCGCCGTCGGCGCCACCGCACGCCAGGTCCGCCGCGCGGTGTACGCCGAGGCGCTCGTCGTGGGTGCCTCGGCCGGGCTGGTCGGCCTGCTGGTGGGCGCGGCACTGGCCCCGGTACTGGGCCGGCTACTCGTCGACGTCGGCTACGAACCGTCGACCTTCCAGGTCCGCTACGCAGCCTGGCCGCTCGCCCTCTCACTCGTCGCCGGGCCGGTGATCGCGCTGCTGGCCGTCTGGTCGGCGTCGCGCCGGGCGGCGCGGGTCCGCCCGATGGAGGCGTTGCGTGAAGCGGCGGTGGAGCAGCGGCCGATCGGGCGGCTGCGGATCGGCACCGGCGCGCTGCTCGTCGCGGCGGGGGCCGCGCTCAGCGTCGGCACGGCGACCGCCGACGAGGCCCGCGTCGCGGCACAGTACGCCCTGTACGCGGTGATGACCCTGGTGGCCGGTGCCACAGTGCTCTCCCCGGCGGTGGTCGGCCCGGTGGTGCGACTACTGCGCTCCCCGGTGCGGCGCTCCGGTGGCGCGATCGGGATGCTCGTTCGCGGCGGCGCGTTGACCGCGACCCGGCGGACCGCGTCCACCGCCGCCCCGGTGCTGCTCACCGTCGCCTTCGCGGTGCTGGTGTCCGGGATGGTGCGGACCACCACCGCCGCGTACGCGGCAGGCCGGGCGGACAACGTGAACGCCGGCTGGATCGTGGTGCCGGACCGGGCACCCGGTCTGTCGGACCAGGCGGTCGCCGCGACCGGCGGTACCGCCCTCCTGCCGACCACTGTCTTCCGCACCGACCCCGGCAGCGGGCCGGCCGACCGGCCACTGACCGCGCTCGGTGTGGACCCGGCCGGCTTCGCCGCCGCGAACCGGGCGCTGACCGTCGTCGCCGGCTCGCTCGACGACCTGCGCGGCGACGACACGGTGGTGCTGACCGCCTCGGCGAACCTGCGGCCGTCCGAGCCGTACGCGGTGGTCTTCGCCGACGGGGCACCTGTGACGTTGCGCGTCGTCGCCGTGGTCACCGACGACTCGCTCCCCGGTGATCTGCTGCTGCCCCGGGCGGTGGTGCGCACGCACGACCCCTCGGCGCTGACGTCCACGGTGTACGTCCGGGACCGGATCGATCCTCCGGCCGGCGCGCGGATCGTCGACGTCGCCACCTGGGCGGCCGAGGCGGACGCCGCCGAGGACCGCCTCGTCTGGCTCTTCACGCTGCTGCTGATCGGTGTGTCGGCCGGCTACGGTGCCATCGCGGTGGCCAACACGGTGCTGCTGGCCGCCGCCGGCCGGGCCGCGGACCTGCGGCTGATCCGGTTGGCCGGGGCGACCCGGCGGCAGGCCATCTGGCTGGTCACCGCCGAGTCCGCCCTGGTGGTGCTGATCGGGGCACTGCTCGGTGGCGGCGTCGCCTTCGTCGGTCTGCTCAGCATCCGCGCCGGCCTCGCCGAGCAGGTCGGCGCGCCCGTCGACCTGGTGGTGCCGTGGTCGGTGATCGTCGGCGTACTGGGGCTGTGCCTGCTGCTCGCCGCGCTGGCGAGCATCCTGCCGACGTGGCGGCTGCTGCGGCACCGCCCCGGGCGGTCACCGGTCGGCCTGCTCGGATGACCGTGTTCCGTTCACTCGACGACCGGCAGCACGACCTCGTTGCGGCGCAGGAACCACGGCGTCCACGGCAGGTCGTAGCGCGCGTACCGGATCGCGCCTGTCGGTTGCAGCCCGGCCGCGGTGACCGAGCGGCCGAGCATGGTGGCCCGTTGACTGAATGCCTGCTCCGTCCACCGCCCGGAGAACCGCATCGCCGCCGCCAGGTGCGCCGGCACCTCGCGGATCCGCACCCTCGGGTCGACCGGTTCGGGCAGGGTGGCGGCGGTGTGGGCGGGCGGCATCACGAACTGGATCAGGTACGCCCCCGGCCGCTCGCCCTCCACCTGGACCACCGGAACGATCATCGCGATCTTCTCCGAGCCGCTGGCCGCGGGCAGCGCCGGCGCGGCCGTCCCGATCGGGTGCCGGGCCCGGTTGGCGCCACCGATGTACGCGGCCAGCGGCCGGAACGCCTCGATCGGGGCCCGGGTGAAGGACGCCTGGATCTGCATTTCGGCCACCAGGTGGGCCGGGTACCGACGCAGCTCGAAGCCGGGGTGTCGGGACACCACCCGGTACGGCTGCTGTTCGGTCATCGCGCGTCTCCCAGGGTCTGCTGGGACAGACGCTACCGCCCGTCCGCCTCCCGCTCGGCCGAAGTCGACGGCTCGGGCCCAGCGGTGACGGCCCGCGCGGTCAGCCGCCAGTACTGCCGCTTGCTCTCGTCGCGCAGCACCACCCCGAGTTGGCCCAGCTCGCGGCGCAGCTCCCGGGCGTCGTCGCGGCGGTCCCGCTCGATCGCCCGTTCGCGGGCGCGCAGCAGTGCGTCCGCGCCGGCGGGCAGACCGGGCAGGTCGGGCACCCACAGCCGGTACGCCGACCGGTGCGGGTCGCCGTCCGCCCAGCTCCAGCCGTACGTGCGGAACGCCTCCGCCAGCTTGGCGGCCGGCAGGTCCGTCGACTCCCGGACCAGTTCCGCGCCGTCGCCGTCGAGCAGCACCAGGTGCTTGTCGGCGAGGAAGACCACCCGGGCGTCGGCCCGGGCGACGGCCCGGTCCTGGTCGGAGCGGCGCAGCCGGACCTGCGCCGCGTCGACGGTGACGATCAGCCGTTCGGCGGTGCCGATCCCGGCGACGACCAGGCCGGCCAGCACGCCCACCGCGACCGTGCCGGCGGTGGCCTGCGGCTCGGGCAGCCGGTCCAGCCACTCGACCAGGTCACCGAACGGCACCCAGGGCAACCGGGCGAGCCAGCCCGTTGTCGCCGCGAGGAGCCAGCCGAGGCCCGCGCCGACCAGCGGGAAGCCACCCCACATGACGACCAGCTCGGTCACGCCGCCGCTGACGACGGTGCGTGGTCGGTAGCCGGACACGTCCATGGTCAGGACACCTCGCGGCGCAGCGTCCGGAACAGACCAGCGGCCAGCGGGAGGACCATCCACAGCAGCAGGGACACCACGATCCGCCCCCACTGCCCGCCGGTGACGGCGTCGCTGCTGAACAACGGCTCCATGGTCTTGCTGGTGTCCAACCACTCGGACGGGCCACGCAGGGGCTTGACCATCTCGCCGAGCACCCCCCAGATGGTGGGCAGCAGGAAATAGCCGACGATCGCCAGCGGCGGGTTGAGCAGCAGCAGACCGAAGGCGGCACCCGTCAGCACGCCGGTAACCTGGAGGATCACCGCGTTCAGCAGCAGCGACCAGTCGAACTGCCAGGTGCCCGCGCCACCGGTGGCCGAGGCCACGAGCGTGCCGACGGCGGCGAAGACGAGGCTGGCCAGCACCGAGGCGAGTGCGGTCAGCATCACGGCGATGAGTTTAGCGACGACCACCCGTTCCCGGCGGGGCACCAGGGCGTACGTGGTGAGGGCCGTCCGCTGCGACCACTCGCTGGTGATCGACAGGATGCCGAGCACCGGCAGCAGCACCGACACCGGCAGCAGCGACGGGACGAAGAAGTTGGGGAAGGTCTGGTCGGCCTCCTTCGAGTAGATCAGTTGCAGGGTGACGATCACGGCGGTGACCAGGCCGATGGTGATCACCAGCCAACGCCCGGCCCGGGTGTCGACGAGCTTGCGCACCTCCACGGCGGAGAGCCGGAGCAGCGTCGGACGGCGTACCGGAGTGTGCTGCCGGGGCGCGACGGCGCCGGCGGCGGGCGCGGTGGTGGTGGTCATCGGACGGCCTCCTTGGTGGATTCGCCGGCGGTCAGGGTGAGGAAGAGCTGTTCGAGGCCACCGCCGCTGGCGGGCCGCAGCTCGGCCAGCGCGACGCCGGCATCGGCGGCGGCCTGGCCGACCGCCTCGGCGTCGGCCTGCACGAGCAGCCCTTCGGAGCTGTCGGCGGGGCTGAGGCCGGCCCGCTCCAGTGCCCGGCGCAGCGCCGCGTCGTCGCGGGCCCGGACCACCGTGCCGCCGCCGGCCAGCAGCTCGTTCTTGTTGCCCTGGGCCACGATCCGGCCGCCCCCGATCACCACCAGCCGGTCCGCGACCGCCTCCACCTCACGCAGCAGGTGGGAGGAGAGCAGCACCGTGCCGCCCCGGTCGGCGAAGTCGCGCAGCAAGCCGCGCATCCAGAAGATCCCCTCCGGGTCCAGGCCGTTCGCCGGCTCGTCGAGGATCAGCACCCGAGGGTCGCCGAGCAGCGCCTGCGCCAGGCCGAGCCGCTGGCGCATGCCCAACGAGTACGCCCGTACCCGACGCTTCGCCGCCACCGCGTTCAACCCGACCAGGTCGAGCTTCGCGGCGACCTCGCGCCGGCTCAAACCCATGGTGTACGCGGACAGCGTCAACGCCTCGCGGCCGGTCCGCCCGGCGTGCTGGGCGGAGGCGTCCAGCAGCACCCCGACCTCCCGTCCCGGGTTGGGCAGCTCCCGGTACGGGTGACCGGAGACGGTGGCGCGGCCAGCGGTCGGGGCGGTGAGCCCGCAGATCATCCGCATGGTGGTGGACTTGCCGGCGCCGTTGGGGCCGAGGAAGCCGGTGACGGTGCCCGGCTCGCACTGGAACGACACGTCGTCCACGGCCGGGTGTGGCCCGTATCGCTTGGTGAGGTTCTCTACCGTGATCATGCCGATGAGCCTGCCCGCGCCGCCCGGCCATTGGCTGCGGCCACCGGTCGGTGCCCCGTCGACCTTGGTCGAGGTTCGGGTCTCGACTTTGGTAGCTGGTCGTGGTGCCCGTCGGCTGCCTAGCATGGGGCCGTGACCAGCCTCGCCGTCCCGGAGCACCCCTGGCTGCTGCCGGGGGAGCTGGTGGTGCCGGCCGACCAGGGGCGTAGGCGTCCGCGCCGCACCACCCGCGACTGGATCGTGGACAGCCTCGCGTTCCTGGCTGGCCTGCTCTGGGTGCTGTTCGTCACCGCAGACGCCCTGTCGCCGGATCCGGCGATGGCGATCCCGCTGCCGCACCACTGGATGACCGGCGTGGACGCGCTGCTCGGTCTGGTCTGCTGCGGTCTGCTCTGGGTGCGCCGACGGTGGCCGCTCGGGCTGGTCGTGGCCACGACACCGCTGACCATGTTCGCGTTGGCCGCCGCCATTCCGCTGCTGATCTTCTACTTCACCCTGGTGGTGCACCGACGGACGGCCGTCGCGATCGCGGTCACCGGCGCCGGCCTCGTCACCAACCTGGTCTTCAGTTGGGTGCGTCCGGACCCGAACATGTCGTACTGGGAGACCGCGTCCTGGGGTGTGGTGCTCAGTTTCGCGGTGCTGGCCTGGGGGATGTTCGTCCGGGCCCGTCGGCAGTTGATCGTGTCGCTGCGCGAGCGGGCCGAGCGGGCCGAGGCCGAGCAACAACTCCGGGTCGCCCAGGCCCGCCACCTCGAACGCACCCGCATCGCCCGGGAGATGCACGACGTGCTGGCCCACCGGATCTCGCTGCTCAGCCTGCACGCCGGGGCGTTGGAGTTCCGCCCGGACGCGCCGCCGGACGAGGTGGCCCGCGCCGCCGGGGTGATCCGGGGCAGCGCACACGCCGCCCTCCAGGACCTGCGGGAGGTGATCGGGGTGCTCCGCGCCGAGGGTGACCACGACGTCGACGCCCCGGAGCCGCCCCAGCCGACCCTCGCCGACCTGCCGGCCCTGATCGCCGAATCGCGCTCGGCCGGCGTCAACGTCAACGTCAGCGACATCGTCGACCGGTCCGGGGAGGTGCCGGCGGCGCTGGGCCGGGCCGCGTACCGGATCGTGCAGGAGGGGCTGACCAACGCCCGCAAGCACGCGGCCGGCGCGGCCGTCACCGTGGACGTGGCCGGTGGGCCGGGCGCTGGTCTGACCGTGGCGATCGGCAACCGGTGGCCGGTCGGCGCACCGCCCGGGGGGACGCTGCCGGGCGCCGGCACCGGCCTGGTGGGCATCAGCGAGCGCGTCACGCTTGCCGGCGGCCGGCTGGCCTACGGCCGGGACGACGCGGGCGACTTCCGGTTGGCCGCCTGGCTGCCGTGGCCGGCGTGACCGGGCCCTCGGGCGTGATCGGGCCGTCGGGGCCGGAGTCGGCCGTGCCGTCGGTGCGCGTGTTGATCGTGGACGACGACGCCCTGGTCCGGGCCGGCCTCTCGATGATCCTCGGCGGCCTGCCGGACCTGACCGTGGTCGGTGAGGCGGCCGACGGCGGCGAGGTGCCCGCCGCGATCGCCGCGTACGCCCCGGACGTGGTGCTGATGGACATCCGGATGCCACGGGTGGACGGGTTGACCGCCACCGAGGCGCTGCGCGCCCAGCCGCACCCGCCGGAGGTGCTGGTGCTCACCACCTTCGACGCCGACGAGCAGGTGCTGCGGGCGCTGCGCGCCGGGGCGGCCGGTTTCCTGCTCAAGGACACCCCGCCGGCGGAGATCGTGCACGCCGTACGACGGGTGGCGGCCGGCGAGGCCACGCTCTCCCCGACGGTGACCCGGACGCTGATCGCCCACGTGACCGCCGCCACTGGAGGGCCAGCCGGTCCCGACCCGCGCCGGGAGCGGGCACTGCGGCTGCTCGGCGGGCTCAGTGAGCGGGAGCGGCAGGTGGCGGTCGCGCTGGGGCGGGGTCAGACCAACGCGGAGATCGCGGGGGAGTTGTTCATGAGTGTGGCCACGGTGAAGGCGTACGTCTCCCGGCTGCTGACCCGACTGGACCTGAACAACCGGGTCCAGGTGGCCCTGCTCGTGCACGACGCCGGCCTGGTCTGAGCCCCGTCGTACCGGAATTGAACTTTCGTCCGGCGCCGGCCGTACCCATGGCCGAGGATGTCGGTGCGGTGAGTCCGCCGTACCGCTGCCGAGCTGCGGGAGGCCTGCCGTGCGAGTTGGTGAGCAGTCGACGGATCCCATCGATCAGGTACTGGGAGAGGTGCCAATGCCGGCACCGCTGACCCCGGAGGACGTTCGGCTCGCGGTCCGGGCGGTGGTTGTGCACACCGCCGAGGAGTGGCCCACCGGGCCGCTGTGCCGCAACGACGGTGCCTCCTACCCGTGCCGCCTGCACCGCTGGGGGCGACGGGTGTTGGAGACACACGGGCTCAACGAGCGGCAGATCGAGGCGGTGATCCGGCACGGCAACCCGTTCGTGCACGTGCCCTTCCCCTTCACGGCGACCGGGCCGTCGCGGCAGCAGGCCGCGCGGGTCGTCTCGCCGGGGGCGCGGTCCACCGCTGCTGGCCGGCCGGTGACGCCCCCCGTCACCGCGCCGCGCTGGCCCCGGGCGAGCTGAGCACCCGCCCGACCTGGGGCGACACGACGCCGGCCCGACGCGAAGATTCCCTCCGCGTCGGGCCGACGTCGCGCTGGGCGGAGGGCTCAGTTACCGACGCCGCAGTCCGGCGCGGACCAACTCGTTGTGTTCGAGCTCTGGTCGCTGTTGTTCTCCCGGCGCGAGTCGAGGTGCACGTGGTCGTCGTGGTCGGGGTAGCCCGGCCCGTAGATCCCGCTGAAGCCGTTGTTGCGGGCGCCGCGGGCGATCTGGCACAGCGAGGACGAGCGCGCGGTGACGTCGGCCGCGTTGCCGTACAGGTGCTGGCTGTCGGACGCGCCACCGACCTGGTTGTTGCAGGCGCGGCTGCGGAAGCCGCTGGACACGTCGAGGGGTTTGTCGCCGAGGCTCTTGCGGAGCGCCTCCAGCTTCCACATGGTGCGCAGCGCGTTCTGCCGGGTCTGGGCAGTCGACAGCGGGCCACCGCCGTATCCGGACCCGCCGCACCCGTTGTCCAGTTCGCCGTGGCTGAAGTGCGCGGGCGTGCAGTCGTTGTCCTGTAGTTGGTACAGCTTGGCGTAGGTCTGCGGGCCGGCGACACCGTCGGCACGCAGCCCGTACGCCTGCTGGAACCGCTTGACCGCGGCGGCGGTCTTCGGCCCGTACTGGCCGTCGTTCTCCACGATGTCCCGGTAGCCGGCCCAGCCGGCGACCCGGATCTGCAACTGGCGGACGTCGTCGCCCGAGCGTCCCTGGTACAGGTTGCGGGTCCAGGTGTAACAGCCGTCCGCGTGTGCCGCTGGTGCGGCGACCACCGCGGCGATTGCTGCCCCGGGCAGCGCCAGGGCGAATGCGACGGCGACCCGCTTCAAGGTGTTTACGCGCACAGAAGTCCTCCCGATAGGAGAGCGAATGGGGTGGCTCCAGGACATCGACCGAGAAGTCCCGCGATTTCCACCCTGACACTGATCGGTGCGGTTGGAGGTAATTAACGAGAATCGTCCTCACAAACTGTCGTCCCTGGGTGTTGGCTGGGAATTAGGCTGATTTGCCAAACAGTCATCGACCACCGATCGGGGCCGCGCCGGTCAACCACGACCAAGCACACCGAACGTCGCAATCAGTCGGACCGAGGGTGATGTTCCCTTGTCACAGGTGGGCGGTAACGTCAGGCCGGGACGGCGGGATGGCGGAGGTGCACGTGGCACGCGGTGGCGTCTTCTGTGTCGAGGGTCAGTGGCACCGTGACCTCAACGAGCGCGGCTCCGTGTTGCCCACCCTCGAGCTGCTGGAGCGACTGGGCAAGATCCGCTTCATCCACAAGGACGCGGCCACCCGTGACGAGTTGTTCTACTTCCTGGACCGCTGGCTGCTCAAGCAGTATGCCGACCACCGGGTCGGCTTCTTCGCCATGCACGGAGAGCCGAGCCGACTCTGCCTCACCGACTGGCAGTCCGTGGAGTTGAACGAGGTGGCCGACCTGATGGCCGGCCGTGCGGAGGGGCGGCGACTCTATTTCGGCAGCTGCTCGGTGCTGCGGGCCTCGGACGCGGTGTTGCGCGAGTTCCTGGAGGTCACCGGAGCCGCGCTGATCTGCGGTTTCAGCCGAGAAGTCGACTGGGTCGAGTCGGCGGCCTTCGAGACCGTCCTGCTCGACGTGCTCGCCAACGGCCAGCGGCACAACGCCGCGGAGCTGCGGATGGGCTCCGCCCACTGGGCGCCGCTCGCCGCGTACCTCGGCTTTCGGGTGATCTATGCCAACGGGCGGGCCTGGCGCCCGTCCAGCCGCCCCCGGGTGCCCACCCAGGCGGTGCACCGCTCCGCGGCCCGACCGCGCTGACCCGCCGCCGCCGCGTCGCCGCCACCCTGGTAGGAACGGGGAATGGCGCGCAGCATCGCACGGAACACCCGGGTCGACCGGGACAGCCTGCTCGACTTCCTCCGACCGCGACACCGCGTCGTGCTGATGACCACCCGGGCCGACGGTCGTCCGCAGTCGTCCCCGGTCTCCGCGGGGATCGACGGGCAGGGCCGGCTGGTGGTCTCCACCTATCCCGAGCGGGCCAAGGTGACGAACATCCGCCGCGACCCCCGGGTGTCGGCGTGCGTGCTCAGCGACGACTGGAACGGCCCCTGGGTGCAGATCGACGGCACCGCCGAGGTGCTCGACCTGCCCGAGGCGCTGGAGCCGCTGGTGGACTACTTCCGCAGCATCTCCGGCGAGCACCCGGACTGGGACGACTACCGGGCGGCGATGGTGCGTCAGGGCAAGTCACTGATCCGGGTCACCATTGACGCGTGGGGTCCGATCGCCACCGGTGGCTTCCCGGCCCGCCTCGCCGACTGAGGGCGGCCCTCGGCGGTGCTGGTCAGTCGACCAGGGCCGAGTAGACGAGCTGGCGCAGCTGGGAGCGCAGCGGATAGCTACTCGACGGCATCAGCTGGGCGAACAGCAGCGCGGTGACCTCCTCGGCCGGGTCCACCCAGAAGGCGGTGCTGGCCACCCCACCCCAGTAGAACTCGCCGACGCTGCTCGGCACCCGACTGGGGATCGGGTCGTCGACCACCGCGAACCCGAGGCCGAAGCCGATCCCGTCCAGGGTCGTCTCGGCGAAGCCGCCGGTGGACAGGGTGCCCAGATCCTGGCCGCCCGGCAGGTGGTTGCGGGTCATGAACCGCACCGTGCGCGGCCCGAGCAGCCGCACCCCGTCCAGTTCGCCACCGCGCAGCAGCAGTTGGGTGAAGCGGTGGTAGTCGGCGGCGCTGGAGATGAGACCGCCTCCGCCGGAGAACAGGGTCGGCTTGCGGTACGCGCGTGCGCCGAGGCTGTCGTACCGGACGGCCTGGCCGGTGCGCGGGTCTGGTACGTAGAGCGCCGCCAGCCGGTCGGCCTCGTCGCCGTCCACCCACCAGCGGGTGTCGGTCATGCCCAGCGGGCCGAAGATCCGGTCGGCGAAGAACGCGTCGAGGCCCTGCCCGGAGAGCACCTCGACGAGCCGGCCGAGCACGTCGGTGGCGACGGAGTAGCCCCAGGCGGAGCCGGGTTGGAACAGCAGCGGCAACTCGCCGAAGGCCGCACACGCACCGGCGAGGTCGACATCCTCCGGCGGGTGCAGGTCGTAGCCGGCGGCCCGGTAGAGCCCGTCGACCACCGAGGTCTGCAGGAAGCCGTACGTCAACCCGGCGGTGTGGGTGAGCAGGTGCCAGACCCGGATCGGCTCGACCGCCGGCACGGTGTACGGCTTGAGCGTCGACCCCTTGGAGTAGACCCGCAGGTCGGCGAACTCCGGCAGCCAGCGGCTGATCTCGTCGGTCAGCTCGAACCGGCCCTCCTCCCACAGCATCATCGCCGCGACCGAGGTGACCGGCTTGGTCATCGAGTAGATCCGCCACAGCGTGTCGGCCTCGACCGGTGTGCCCGACTCCCGGTCGGCCAGCCCGTACGTCGAGGAGTGCGCCACCTCGCCACGACGGGTGACCACCACCTGCCAGCCGGCCAGCCGGCCGTCGTCGACGTACCGGCCGAAGTGCTCGTCGATCCGCGCCAACCGCGCCGGGTCGAAACCGATCTGATCCGGGTCCGTGCTTCGCGCGACACTCACGCCGCCGAACCTACTAGCCGGTACGCCGACACCGGAAGGGGGCCGCCACCAGCGACGCCGACCGTCGGCTGTCGGTGGTGGCCACTAGCCTGGCCGGATGCCGGAGCTGACCGAGGATGTGACCTTCCGCAACGAGGACTGGTACGGCGAGGAGCTGGTCGACAGGCACTTCGCGGGTTGCGAGTTCTTCGACGTGGACCTGACGGAGGCGGTGAGCCGGGGTGTGGTCTTCACCGGGTGCACGTTCGGCAACGTGCTGTTCAACGCCTCCCGGCACGTCGACTCCGCCTTCACCCGTTGCGTCTTCCAGCGGTGCAACTTCTTCGAGGCCGAGTTCTCCGGCTGCAAGCTGGTCGGCAGCACCTTCGTCGAGTGCGACCTGCGGCCGATGGCGGTAGACGGCGGTGACTGGTCGTTCGTCGCGCTGCCCGGTGCCGACCTGCGGGGTGTCCGGCTGACCGGGGTGCGGATGCGCGAGGCGGACCTGACCAGGGCCAATCTCACCGGTGCCACGGTCACCGGGGTCGATCTGTCCGGCGCGCAGCTGCTCAACGTCCGGCTCGGCGGTGCCGACCTGCGCGGCAGCGACCTCACCGCGCTCGACCCGACGCTCGTCGAGCGGGCCGGTGCCATCGTCGACGCCGAGCAGGCCATCGTCATCGCGCAGCTGCTCGGCTTCCGGATCGGCTGACCCCAGAAGGCCTTCGGGCCTCACCGGTCCCGGTGCGGGCGGGCCCGGTTCGACCGACGACGTTCGGTCGCGGGCTGGACACGTCCGGCGGTCCGGATCTAGCGTGTCGTCCACACCGGTATAAACGTGAAACGGCTTACAGTGGACGGTCCGGTCCGCGGCGGTCGATGGCGGCCGGGTGGTGGAGGTGGAGGGGTCGGTGGCGGACGAGGACCGCACGCGGGCACAGACCCGCACCGCGCTGCGCCGGGTGGCCCGTGCCCGACAGCGGCGGCGCTGGGCGGTGGAGGGGGCTGCCGTACTCGTCTGCCTGGTGGTGTTGGTCTCGTACCTCGCCAGCCGGTCCGACCCGGAGCCCGGCGACGACCAGGCGGGCGACGCGCCCGCCGGTGCCGCCCGTTCCGTGGCGCGTCCGGGCACCGACGGGCGCACCGGCGAAGCGGGGCCGGCGATGCCGGGCCTGCGTCCGCGCCAGCGCCCACCCTCGCCCGACCCCACACCCTCGACCAGCGCTCCCGCCGCACCGCCCGCGTCGCCCGCGTCGCCGGGGTCCCCGGTGCTGTCGGTGACCCAGGCAGAGATGTCCGCCGAAGTCGACCTCACCGCCGTGGGCACCCGGGACTGGGTGCACTGGGGTGAGCGTGGCGGCAACTCGACGGTCCGCAAGCGCTCCGGCTCCGGGGAGATCGTCGACGCGGGTGGCGCCGGCACCCGGGTCGGCTGGGACGGCAACCAGGAGTACGTCCGCTGGTCCGACGGCTCGTCGCAACGGTCGACGAGCGGTACTGCCAACGGCGTCTACACCTGCGGTGCCGGCAACGGGTTCACCCTCGCCGTCACCGGCAGCGGCGAGCCGCGCACGGTCCAGGTCTACGGCGGCATCTGGATGGCACGGGGTCGCCTGGAAGCGCGCCTGTCCACCGGCGGGCCGGCCCGCACCGCCGTGCTCGAGGATCCGTACACCAGTCAGAGCGCGCAGTTCACCATCCGGTTCTCGCTGCCGAAGAGCGCCCGACTGCTGCTGACCTGGACCGTTGAGAAGGTCTTCACCCCGCACTGCGGCAACGTCGGCCTCCAGGCGGTGGCGGTTCGCTGACCGACCGGTCGCACAGCGGGACAGTTTGTCCGTCGCGTACCGTCGAGGAGGTCGTAACTTTCTGCTGTCCCCATCCGACTATCCAGTGTGGAGGCAGCGGAGATGAGCAGCAGGACCGCCCACCGCGTCCGTCGCGCCGTTACGTCCGGTGCCGATGAAACGTCCGGGGAGGTGCTCCGCGACATTCCCCTGCCGCCGTACGTGACCGGCGAGGACACCCAGTTCGCGGTGCGGGCGGTGGTGGTGCACGCCCCCCAACGGTGGTCCGGGGGAGTGGTCTGCCGCAACGACGCCAGCCCGCACCCGTGCCGCCTGCACCGCTGGGGCACCCGGGTGCTCGCACTGCGCGGGCTGCGGGCGGCCGACATCGCCGCGCTGATCGAGCGCGGCGACCCGACGGCGGTGGTCCCCCCACCGGACCGGTCGGCCTGACCGCACGTCCGGCCGGGAGACGCCGGTGCGCCTCCCGGCCGCCGCTCAGCAGGTGATCGGCTTGACCCAGGAGCACTCGACGCCCTCCGGGGTCCGGGGGGTCTCCGGCACTTCCGGCGGTGCCACCCGTGCCGTCGTGGTCGTGCCGCTCTCGCGGTATCCCGCCAGCGCCACGGCGATCTGGTCCTCCAGCGGCTTGACCGACGCCGTCAGGTAGTTGTTGAGCAGGATCGAGAACGCCAGCAGTCGACCGTCGGCGCTGGTGACGTAGCCGGAGAGCCCGGAGACGCCGGTCAGGCTGCCGGTCTTGGCGTGCACGTTGCCCGCCGCCGGGGTGCCGGCCATCCGGCTGCGCAGGGTGCCGCCGACGAGCCGCTCGGGTTGCCCGGCGATCGGCAGCGCCGAATACCAGGTGGTGAACCACGGTTCGGCGCGGACGGCGTTCAGCAGGTCAACGAACTCCGTCGCGGGGACCAGGTTGCGCCGGGACAGGCCCGAGCCGTCGCGCTGGCGCAGCTTTCCGGTGTCCATGCCGGCGTCGGCCACGTACTCGCTGATCGCGGTCACACCGGCCGTCCAGGTGCCTGACCCGGAGACGACCCGGCCGATCTCCTTGGTCAGCACCTCGGCGTGCCCGTTGTTGGAGAGCTTGAGGAACGGCGTCATCAGCTCGCCCAGGCTCATCGACTCGTGCTGCGCCACCGGGTCGGCCGTCTCCGGGGTGGGCTGGCCGAGCACGGTCCGACCGAGCACCCGGACGCCGTGCCTCTGCAGCGCCGCCCGGAACACGTCGGCCGCGTAGCCGGTGGGCTCCCAGACGGTCACCCAGTCGCTGGCGGGCTCGTCGCCGACGGCGATCTGCCCGGTCACCACGACGGTGTTGCCGCCGTGTTCGCGCTCGATCGTGATCGAGGTGCCGCCCTCGGCGACAGTCTTCGCACGGTTGTCGACGCGGACGTACGCGGTGGGCGGGGTGGTGCTGACCGTCGGTGCGGCGCCGGCCCGGGCAGCCGGCGCAACGTGCACGATCACAGTGCCCGCGTCGTAGTCGGTGTTCGGCGCTACGGTGAGCGCGGAGACCTGGGCGGCGTAGTAGTAGGGCTCGTCGTCCCAGGTCCAGTCGGGGCCGAGTCGGGTGCGGTCGTAGCGGGTGTCGTCGGCGACCAGGTTGCCGGTCACCACCCGTACGCCGTCGGCGGCGACCTGCGCGGCGAGGGTGTCGTAGTCCTCGGCGAGCATCGTCGGATCGCCGCCGCCGCGAAGGTAGAGGTTGCCGGAGAGCAGGCCCGCGCGGCGCGTGCCGGTGCCGCGGACGTCGGTGGTGAAGCGGTGCCCCGGGCCGAGCATCTCGAGGGCCGCCGTCGAGGTCAGCAGTTTGGTGTTGGAGGCCGGGATCAGCCGGCGGTCACCGTTGCGGTCGTACAGCGTCTGGCCGGTGCTGGTGTCGACCACGACCACCGACGTCTGCGCGCCGGCAAGCCGGGCGTCGGCGAGGATCGTGTCGATGGTGGCGCTCAGTCGGGTCGTCGCCGGGGTGGGCGACTCGGCCGTGGCACCGGGAGCTCCGGCGGTGGCCGCGGCGGCGACAAGCGTGAGCAGCGCGAGGGCCCGGGCAAAGTGACGGCGATGCATGCGCTGATGCTGTCATGAAGGTATCCGCCGGAGAAGGGCCTCGGATGCAGGTTCTTGCCAACCGGTTACGTGGGCCGGCCGACCGACTTGTCGTGACCACCCCAGTAGTGCCGCTGCGCCCCCATCACCATGGGTGCGACAAGCGCGGCGAGTGCCCCGCCGAGCAGCGGGAAAACGATGAACACCCAGAGCTGCCGCAGGGCCACGCCACCCTCGAAGACCGCCGGGCCGAACGCGCGGGCCGGGTTGACCGCCGCCCCGGTCAGCGTCACGCCCACCAGTTGGGTCGCGGCGAGAGCCAACCCGATGGCCAGACCGGCGGTGCCGGGATTCTCGCTACGACTTGTCACCACCAGCACGACGAGCACGAAGAGGAAGGTCAGGACGAGCTCCAGCACCGCCGCGCCGCCCCGGTTGATGTGCGCGCCGTAGCCGTTCGTGCCCAGCGCCGCCGTCTGGTCCGCGACGTCACCCCAGCGGGTCAGCGCCCACAGCACGAACGCGGCCACCGTCGCGCCGACGAACTGCGCGATCCAGTACGCCACCGCGCCGATCACCGAGATCTTTCCGGAGAGCAGCACACCCAGCGTCACCGCCGGGTTGACGTGGCTCCCGGACAGTGGGCCGATCGTGTAGACGAGAGCGACCATCACGAACCCGAAGGCGAGAGCGACCACCACCACGCCGCCCTGGACCCGGGCGGCGACGGCGCTACCGACGCCGAAGAAGACCAGCAGCAGGGTGCCGAGGAACTCTGCCGCGTACCGACGAAAGTCGCTCATGAATTGAGCGTAAGTGCAGGTCAGGTGGCTGTTGTCGGAATGGCTATCTGCGACCGACGCGAGCGGCGGTCCGGGGTTGGCTACCCCCGTTCGGCCGGATTACACAGGTGCGCCGGCCCCCGCTGTCGACTGACCTGGCTCTATTTGACGGATGCCTGGTCAGCGGGCACGGTGGGAGTGCAGGGGCCGTCAGCTGCCCCGATTCGATGCGACGGCGACGACCGTTCGCCCTTTCGCCTCACACGTGCGCTCGTACGCGAGCCGACCATCCGGTCCGGGCACCGCACCATGCCGACCGCGAGCCGAGAATCCACGAGGAGTTCCACACATGCTCACCATGACCGACAACGCCGTGCTCGTCATCCGTGACCTCGCCAACCAGCAGGACGTCGCCCAGGACGGCGGCGTACGCATCGCCGCCGACACCGAGGCCGGCTCGCTGAGCGTGGAGTTGGTGCCCGAGCCGGTGCAGGGCGACCGGGTGATCGACAATCAGGGCGCCCGGATATTCCTGGACGAGGACGCCGCCGAGTTGCTCGGCGACGCCTCGGTGGACGCCACCGTCGACGACGAGGGCGTCATCCAGTTCGGCTTCACCGAGCGGCAGTAGGCTCGTCCGCCCGTCGCGGCGGGGAGGGGGCCGGACACGAGCGCGCGGCGCCGCTTCGACCGTGGTCGGAACGTCGCCGCGCTCTGGCCGTCTCCCACCATCGCAGCCGTTCGGCGGTACGCCAGCGGGGACCTGGCTCGACCGGCCGTTCGTGCCGGTCCGGTGTCACGATCCCCGGTCCGCTGGGATCCAAACCCGCAGACCGTGGGGAATTCCGTCATTCGCGAGTCCCGACGTCCTGCGGCGCAGGACGCCGGCGTCTGCGGTGGCATCCGTCATTCCCGGCGTGGCCCGCTGCCGGACGGGGTATGAGCCTGGTCATGGAGCATTTCACGATCGCGACCGAAGCTGAGAAGAGCCCGGATTTCCGGCGGGTGCTGTGGACCGGTGAGCACACCCAGTTGGTCGTCATGACCATCCCGGAGGGTGGGGAGATCGGCGAAGAGGTGCACGAGGACGTCGACCAGATCCTCACCTTCGTCAGTGGCATCGGTGAGGCCCGGGTCGCCGGTTCGAAGCGGAAGGTCGTCTCCGGTGACCTGGTGGTCGTGCCGGCCGGGACCAAGCACAACTTCGTCAACACCGGCCCGAACCCGCTGGTGCTGTACACCGTCTACGGCCCGCCGGAGCACGCCGACAAGGCCGTACACCGGACCAAGGAGGAGGCCGACGCGGCGGAGGAGGCCGGCAAGGACGAGCCGCCGACCTCGTGACCGCTCGGGCAGCGGTCTGATCCGGGCCGATGCGGGTACCCCCGGCGGGTGGAGCAGCAGCCGGCGATCTCCGACTACGGATTCCTCTCGGACTCCCGATCGGGTGCGCTCGTCGGCAGGGACGGCTCGATCGACTGGTGGTGCCCGCACCGGTTCGACGGGGCCTCCGTGTTCGGGCGGCTGCTCGACCCGACCGCCGGGCACTTCCGGCTCGCCCCGGTCGGCGCCGGTGGCCCGGGGCACCGGGTGGAGCGCGCGTACCTGCCGGGCACGTTGGTGCTGCGCACGGTGCACCACACGCCGCACGGCAGCGTGGCCGTCACCGACGCGCTCGCCGCCGAGGTCGGCGCCCGCGCCCACGAGCTGGGGATGAACTCGCCCGCCGTGCTGATCCGGGTGGTCGAGGGGCTGTCCGGGCGGGTCCGGATGGGCCTGGATTTCGCACCCCGACCGGAGTACGGCCTGCTCACGCCGTACCTGCACGAGCAGCCGGACGGTGGGGTGCTGGCCGGTGCCGGCCCGGTGGTGCTGGTGCTGCACGCGCCGGGCCTGCGCCTGCACGTGGGCCGGGACCGGGTGACGCACGAGTTCGAGGTGTCCGCCGGTCAGGTGGTCGGGATGGACGTGGCGTACGGTGCCGCCTACGGCGACCCGCCGGCCCGACTGGACCCGGTGGCCGCGCTCGCCGAGACGGGTCAGGCGTGGGACGCGTACCGGGACGTGCACACGTACTCCGGCCGGTATCCCGATCTCGTCCGGCAGAGCGCGACGGTCCTGACCGGCCTCACGTACGCCCGCAGCGGCGCGGTCGCCGCCGCGCTGACCACGTCGCTGCCGGAGCGGATCGGCGGCGACCGCAACTACGACTACCGCTACTCCTGGCTGCGGGACTTCTCGTTGACCATGCGGGCGCTGTGGGTGGCGGCCTGCCCCGACGAGGCGTCCCGGCTGTTCGCCTGGGCGTCGCGCTCGATCGGCCGGATCGGCGACCAACCGGTGCCGGTGCTCTTCGGGTTGGAGGGCGAGCGTGACCTCTCCGAGCACCACTGCCACCAGCTGCGCGGATACCGCGACAGCAGGCCGGTCCGGATCGGCAACGACGCCTGGCGGCAGCGGCAGCTCGACGTGCCGGGTGAGGTGATGTCGGCGGTGTGGCGGTTGCGCGACTATCTCGGCGCGCCGTTCGAGGGCGAGCTGCGCGAGATGGTGCTCGGGTTGACCGAGCAGGTGGCGGCGACGTGGCACCTGCCGGACCGGGGCATGTGGGAGACCCGGGGCGAGGAGCGTCACTACCTGTCGTCCAAGGTGATCTGCTGGTTGACGCTGGACCGGGCGGTGGGTCTCGCCGACCGGCTCGGGGAGAGGGCCGACCCGCGCCGCTGGGCCGGGGTGCGCGACGAGATCCGCGAGGCCGTGCTGCGCGAGGGCTGGAACGAGCGGATCGGGGCGTTCACCGGTTCCTTTGGTTCGGCGGAGCTGGACGCCTCGGCGCTGACCCTGCCCGTGGCGCACTTCCTGCCCGCGACCGACCCGCGGATGCGGTCGACGATGGCGGTGGTCGAGCGGGAGCTGGGCACGGACGGCGGGCTGGTCCGACGGTGGTCGACCGACCCGGGCGGGTTTCTGCTGTGCTCGTTCTGGTTGGTGGAGTGCCTGGTCATGGCGGGCGAGACACCGCGGGCCGAGGCGCTGTTCGAGCGGGTGGTGGGGTACGCCAACGACGTGGGGCTGTTCAGCGAGCAGGTCGACCTGACCACCGGCGAGCAGCTCGGCAACACCCCGCAGGCGCTCTCCCACGTCGGGCTGATCAACGCGGCTTGGCGGTTGACCAAGCCGGACAGCTACTGAGTCACCTCAGCACGGGTACGCCGGACACGTCGACCGTGTCCGGATACTTCAGCCCGGCACCGGTGTTGAGCACCACCACCCGCTCGCCGGCCCGGATCCACCCGCCGGCGCGCAGTTGCCGTGCCGCCGTGAGGCAGGCGGCCCCCTCCGGGCAGAGCAGCAGCCCCTCGCGGGCCGCGAAGTCCCGGAGGTCGGCCAGGATGTCCGCGTCGTCGACGGCGACGGCGGTACCGGAGGACTCGCGCAGCGCCGCCAGGATCAACTCGTCGCCCAACGGGGCCGGCACGGTGATGCCGAACGCCACCGTGTGCGCGTCCGCCCACGGCTGCGCCCGGTCCTCACCGGCGGCGAACGCCCGCACGATCGGTGCGCAGCCGGTCGACTGCACCGCCACCAGCCGGGGCAGCTTGTCGCCGACCCAGCCCAGCTCACGCAGCTCGTGCAGTGCCTTGTGGATGCCGATCAGCCCGACACCGCCGCCGGTCGGGTAGATGATCACGTCGGGCGTCTGCCAGCCGAGCTGCTCGACGATCTCGTACCCCATCGTCTTCTTGCCCTCCAGTCGGTAGGGCTCGCGCAGCGTGCCGGCGTCGAAGATCGCCCCGTCCGACTCCGCGACCAGCTCGGCGACCCACCGGCCGGCGTCACTGATCAGCCCGTCGATCAGGCGCAGGTCGGCCCCCGCGGCGACGCACTCGCGCCGGCAGATGCCCGGGGCCTCCAGCGGCATGACGATTGTCGCGCCGATCCCGGCCCGCGCGGCGTACGTGGCCCAGGCCGACCCGGCGTTGCCGTTGGTGGGCATCGCGATCCGCCGTACGCCCAGCTCGCGGGCCCGGCTCACGCCGACCGCCGCGCCGCGCGCCTTGAACGAGCCGGTCGGGACCAACCCCTCGTCCTTGACCATCAGGTCCGCGATGCCGATCTCGGCGCCGTACGCCGGGGCGCGCAGCAGCGGAGTCCAACCCTCGCCGAGCGTGGTGACGTGCCGGGGGTCGCCGACCGGCAGGAGTTCCCGGTAGCGCCACAGGTCGGCCGGGCGCAGTCCGAAGCGTTCCGGGGTGAGGACCTCCGCCACCGCCGGCAGGTCGTAGCGGGCCAGCAGCGGGGAGCCGCACTCGCAGAGGTTGTGCAGCGCGTCGGCGGCGTACTCCTTGCCACAGCGCGGGCAGTCCAGATGGGTCAGGTACACGTCGCTCCTCGCCGTCAGACCGCGTCGATGCTCAACCAGCGCCGGCTGCGCCGCCCCGGCTCGTACACCGAGTCCAGCCGCTTGGCGACCACACCCGGCAGGCCCTGCTCCCGGCCGGCGCGCAGGGCCTCGTCGCCCGCGCCGGGGAACCACGGCGGAGTCTGCCAGTGCGAACCGGCCAAGGCCAGCCCATCGAGCAGCTCCCGGCGTTGCGCGTACGGCACGTCGACGCTGCTCACGCCCTCCAGCCAGAGCAGGTCGACGAGCAGGTACTGGGCGCCGGCCGGGACCCGACCGCCGCTGGCCGGGCGGATCGGGCGGACCCGGCCGGCGCCGTCGATGCGTACCAGCACACCATCGAGTACGGCCTCGGTGGGCGCGAGCGCCTCGGCCATCGCCCGCAGCCACGGGTAGCCGCCGGTGATCTCCTCGTCGGCCTCGGAGAGCAACCGCAGCCGCCCACCGGAGACGTACGCCAACGCCCGGACGCCGTCCCAACGCAGCTCGTACCCCCAGGCGGCACGGTCGCGAGGGAGCCCGGCGGCGGCCGTGGCGCGCATCGGGCGGACCAGGTCGGGCATCGGTGCCCAGCCCGGCGGCGCCGGGTCGGTCCGCCGGACCATCCAGTCCCGGCCCCCGGTGGCGAAGAGGACGTAGCGGCCGGCGGTCCGGTCGCCGGAGAGCGTCACGATCACCTCGTCGTCGCGCCACTTCTCGCACCGGTAGGTGCCCCGGTCGTGGATCGTCATCCGGCCGCCGCCGTACTCGCCCGCGGGAATCTCACCGGAGAAGTCGAGGTATTCCATCGGGTGGTCTTCCGTGTGCACGGCGAGGTGGTTGCGACCCGGGTCGCGGGGCAGGCCACGCGGCACCGCCCAGGACGCCAGCACCCCCTCGTGCTCCAGGCGCAGGTCCCAGTGCAGGCTCCGGGCGTGGTGCTGCTGGATGACGAAGCGCGCGGTGTCGCCGTCCGGGCCGGCCGCCGCGGGGCTCCGCTCGGGCACCGGCTCGGGGGTACGCGTCGCGTCCCGTCGTCGCCGGTACTCCTCCAGCCGGTCGGTCACACCCGCATTCTGCGGCAAACCGAATCGGTGCGCTGAATGCCGGAGTGTCCGGTTCGCTCGGCGGCCGGGCGCTCGGCGGGGTAGAACGGACCTCATGGACCTCACCGACCAGCCCACCGTCCTGCTCCCGGGCGACGTACGGATGCCCCTGCTCGGCTTCGGCACCTGGCAGGCCACCGGCCAGGCCGGGTACGACGCGGTGCTGGCCGCGCTCGACACCGGCTACCGGCACGTCGACACCGCCACCGTGTACGGCAACGAGCGCGAGGTCGGCCGGGCGGTGCAGGAGAGCGGGCTGCGCCGGGAGGACGTCTTCATCACCACCAAGCTCCCGCCGAACCGGGTGGGCCAGGAGCGCGCGACGTTGGAGGCCAGCCTGGAGGCGCTCGGCGTCGACCAGGTGGACCTCTGGTTGATCCACTGGCCGCCGTCGTCGCCGTCGGACAGCATCCCGCTCTGGCGTGAGCTGCTGGCAGCCCGGGACGAGAACCTGGTTCGGGCGGTCGGTGTCAGCAACTACAGCACTCTGCAGATCGACGAGCTGATCCAGTCGACCGAGGAGAACCCGGCGGTCAACCAGATCGAGTGGAGCCCGGCGCTGTACGACCGGCAGCGGCACGCCGAGCACCGGGACCGGGGTGTGGTGTTGGAGGGTTACAGCCCGTTCAAGACCAGCGACCTCAGTGACCCGGTGCTGACCAGGATCGCTGCCGCGCACGGGGTCTCGCCCGCGCAGGTGGTGCTGCGGTGGCACATCGACCACGAGATCGTGGCGATCCCGAAGTCGGTGACCCCGGAGCGGATCACCGCCAACTTCGACGTCTTCCACTTCGCGTTGACAGCGGAGGAGATGCGCGACATCGATGCCCTCGGCGAGGTCTGACTCGGCGGTTTCCTTCAAGGGCTGATTCGGTGCTGAAGGGTATCGACATCGACGTTCGTGACGGTATAGCGTGCCCGTCATCACGTTCGTCGATGCGTTAGCACCCGTCGTCGCTGGAGGATCGCCATGGCCCGATCACCATCCATCCGTCTGCGCCGCCGCGGCGTGCTCGGCATCCCCGCCCTGGTGGCCGCCGCGCTGACCGTCGTCGCCCGGCCCACTCCGGCGAGCGCCGCACCGAAGGCCGAGTGCCTGGCCGACCTGCTCCGGGACGCCTGATGGCGACGGTCGGATGGCTGGTGGACGTGCTGCGCGCCGCCGGCGTCCAGGTCGTCGTCGAGGGCGACTGGCTCAACCGGATGCGGCCCGGCTCGTTCGACCCGATCGGGGTGCTCTGGCACCACACCGCCTCGACCTCCAGCGCCAGCAACCCGCACCCCGCGCTCGGCATCTGCATCAACGGCCGCTCCGACCTGCCCGGACCGCTGTGCCAGGCACTCGTCGACTACCACGGCGTCTTCCACGTCATCTCCGCCGGGCGCTGCAACCACGCCGGGGTCAGCGGCGGCAGCGGCCCGATCCCCGCCGGGGACGGCAACACGCTCATGATCGGGTGGGAGATCGACTACAACGGCGTCAGCCAGGAGATGACCGCCGCGCAGTACAACGCGTCGCTCGCCGCCACCGCCGCCGTACTCACCCGCCTCGGCCGGGACAGCAGCTACGCCCGGGGCCACCGGGAGACCAGCACCACCGGCAAGATCGACCCGTCGTTCATCGACCTGAACGTCATGCGGGCCGACGTGGCGGCGCGGATGGCCGGCGGCACGGCATGGTCCTCCACCGTGGACAACACCACCTCCGGTCGGTTCACCGCCAGCGCCAACTGGGGTGTGTCCACGTTCTCCAGTCAGCGGTACGGCGCCGACTACCGGTACGCCGACCCGGTCGCGGCCAGCGACCCCGCCTGGTACCGGTTCAATGTGCCGGCGGCCGGCAGCTACCGGGTCGAGGCCTGGTGGCCGACGAACTCGGGCTACAACAGCGCCACCCCGTACATCGTCGCCACCAGCACCGGCAACAAGACGGTGTACGTCGACCAGCGGGTGACCGGTGGGCAGTGGCGGGTCCTGGGCACGTTCACGCTGCCGGCCGGGGACGCCAACCGGGTGGCGGTGAGTCGGTGGAGCAACGCCGCCGGCCTGGTCATCGCCGACGCCGTCCGCCTCACCCGAGTCTGACCTCGGCCGCCCGCGCTTGATCGACGCCGCCGGCGCTTGATCGACTCGACTTTCCGAAAGTCGGGGGGTCCCGGGCGTGATGATGCCCCGACTTCTGGTAACCCGAGTGGATCAAACCGGGTGCCGGATGTCAGTGGATTGATTTAAGGTCGTCGCTCCACCTCAACAAGGGAGCCCAGTGATCCGTCTTTCCACAGTCCTGGCCGCCGGCATCGCTGCCGCCGCCACGGTCACGCTGGTCGCCGGCCCGGCGCAGGCCGACACCGTCAACCGGTCCGCGCACGCCCATTTCGACGGCGACGGCAGCATGTTCGTCGACGTGACCCGGCCGGCGGTCGGCGACACAGTTGTCGACGTCGAGTGGCAGAAGAGCGTTTGTGCCGTCACCGACGGGGTGCGCGGCTGCGACACCGTCTCCCGCCGCGCGTACGACGTGCCGGTCACCCGCTTCTCGTTCTCGTTGACGGGTGCGAAGCTCACCGCGACGGTGCCGTACCAGGAGTCTCAGCAGCACTGCGACTTCGTCGACGGAGACGAGATCTGCGGCGAGGGGCAGGAAAGCGCGGGCACCACCACCCTCAAGGTCACCTGGGTGGCTCTCGACGAGCCGCTCCGGCGCGAGCGGTGGACGGGCGAGGACGGCAGCGTGCACATCAGCACGTCCGCGTGGACGACCGTCTCGGGCAGCGGTTTCGGCACCACGTACGACGAGTCGGCGACCAGCTTCGGCCAACTGAGCCGGACGCGGACCATCCCGCCGGCCGCCTGAGCAAGGCCGGCACCGACAGACGCCGCGGGGGCGTGACCTGAACTGTCACGCCCCCGCAGCCTGTCGAGAGCACTCAGCTCCGGGAGCAGCTTGCCCCGTTGAGCGAGAAGTTGGTCGGGGACGAGTACGCCCCGCTCAGCGTGCCCTGGTAGCCGAAGCTGGCCGTGCCGCCGGGTGCGATGGACCCGTTGTGGCTGATGTTGCGGGCGGTCACCGCGGACCCGCTCTGGCTCACCGTGGCGTTCCAGGCGTTGGTGACCTGCTGCCCGCCGGGCAGGCTGTAGTTCAGCGTCCAACCGTTGATCGCGCTGGACCCGGTGTTGCTGATCAGCACGTCGGCGGTGAAGCCGTTGTTCCAGGAGTTGGCGGTGTACTTCACCGCGCACCGGGCGCCGCCCGGCGGCGGGGTCGTCGGCGGCTGGCCGCCGCCGTTGACGTTGGCCGAGAACGAGGTCACCGCGAGGCCGACGCCGCCCTGCCACGGCTCGAAGCCGGCCTGGATGCTGGTCAGGTACCAGGAGTTGTTGATCGCGCCCCGGTTGCGGACGTCGTTGATGAAGTCCAGCACGCTGAAGTTCAGGCTGGAGATCGCCGACGGCGCGACGTACGAGATGACGTTGTTGGAGCCGTTGCTGCCCTGCCACACCTGCCACGTCCGGCCGGCCAGGTTCGTCGAGCCGACGACCGAGCCGATGGGCTGGATCGAGCCCTGCCGGTTGAGCCAGATCATGATCTCCATCTGGTTCACCCCGTCGCGCTTGGGCGAGGGGTCCAGCCAGATGTCGTACGACGCGTTGTAGGTCGCCCCGCCGACGTAGCGGTAGGAGATGCTGCTGGTGGCGCTGCTGATCTGGCTCACCTGCATCGGCAGGTTCGTGCCGGGGGAGCAGTTGGTGTAGTGGCAACCCAAGAAGATCGAGGGGTACGCCGTCGGCGCGCCGTTGGTGGGGCTGCTGCCGTTGAGGGTGGTGATCTCGAAGCCGTTGCTGGTCGCGTTGATGCACTGCTGGGCGGTGGTGCCCCAGCGGTTGTTCTGCACCACGTACCGCCCCTGGATCACGGTCGAGCCGTACTGCTCGCAGATCTGGGTGTCGGCGGAGGCGGTGCCGCCGAAGGCCACCGCTACCAGTGAGCCGGCGAGCAGCAGGCCGGCGGCGGCCAGGGCCCGAAGTTGACGTTTCATGACGCTCCTTGACTCGGCGCATGCCGGGCGCCGGATGTGGTGGGGTCGTGCGGGAGCGCTCCCACGCTCAAAGACACATTTACATGTCTGAAACTGCTGCGCAACCGCACGCGTCAAAGTGAGGAATCGTGCGGATTACCGCGTCCCACCGGACGGCTGTCGACGGGCTACCGGCTCACGACCGCGACACGCCGACGAGCGGCTCCGGACGGCCGAATGGGCCTGGCGTGCGTCGATCGCTCCGAGTAGCGTGTTGCCTCCAACGCGTTCCGCTCCCCCTCCGGAGGCGTACACCACCATGGGTGGCTCCCCCCTGCGCATCCTCGTCGTCGGCGCGGGCATCGCCGGCCTGGCCGTGGCCCGGGCGCTGCGCCTCGCCGGCTTCCGGCCCGACGTCACGGAGAAGCTGCCACCCGGGGAGTGCACCGAAGCCGGCCTCTACCTGCCCGGCAACGCCGCCCGCGCGCTGCACCGGCTCGGTCTGCACCACCCGGTCCGCCCGCTCGGGCAGGTGATCCACCGGCAGCGGTTCTTCGACGCCACCGGCGCGCGACTCTGCGAGGTCGACCTGGACACCCTCTGGGCCGGCGTCGGCGAATGCCGGGCGCTACCCCGGGCCGACCTGCACCGGGTGCTGCTCAGCGGCGCCGGCGGCGCCGTCCGGCACGGCGCCGAGGTCCGCACCCTGGAGCTGCTGCCGGGGGCGGTCGGTGTCACCTTCACCGACGGCACCACCACCGAGTACGACCTGGTCATCGGCGCCGACGGGCCACGCTCCTCGGTGCGCGCGCTGGCCGCGCTCGGCGGGCCGCCCCGCCCGGTCGGTCAGGTGGTCTACCGGGCGGTGCTGCGCGACGGCCCGCCCGTCACCGAGTGGACCGCCCTGCTCGGCCAGCGCTCCGGGTTCCTCATGGTGCCGATCGGCGCCGGGCGACTGCACCTCTACGCCGACGAGGCCGGCACGGAGGCGCCCGCCGACCCGCTGGCCCGGCTGCGCGACCTCTTCGCCGACTACCGCGGCCCGGTGCCGGAGGTGCTGGCGGCACTCGACCGGGTGCACGTCGGGATCACCGACGAGGTCGAGTTGGGCCGCTGGCACCGGGGGCGGGTGCTCCTGGTCGGGGACGCCGCCCACGCCACCGCGCCCACTCTGTCCCAGGGTGCGGCGATGGCGCTGGAGGACGCGGTGGTGCTGGCGGAGTCGCTGCGCGCCGCCGGCAGCGTGGAAGCGGCCCTGGTGGCGTACGAGAGTCGTCGTCGTCCGCGTACCCGATGGGTGCGGGACCGGACCCGGGACCGCAACCGGACCAGGGACGTGCCGCCGGCGCTGCGCGACCCGCTGCTGCGCGGGCGCGGCGGCCGGATCTTCGGGGAGCACTACCGGTTACTGCTCGGCCCGCTGTAGGCCCGTAGTAGATCGTGTCACGCCACCCCACGCGGCGCTGCGACCTGCCGGGGACTATCCTCCTTGCGGATGACGGCCCGCCGATAACCAGCGTGTGCCGAGCGGGACAACCGAGAACCGGAGGCCACTCGTGACCACCGTCGCACCCAAGCCGGTCGTGACCCGGCCCTGGCCGGTCCGGGAGCCGGTCAAGGGGTCGGCCATCGCGCGGCTGCTGCGAACCACGGACGCGAAGCAAATCGGGATCATGTATATGGTCACCGCGTTCGTGTTCTTCATGATCGGTGGCCTGATGGCCCTGGTCATGCGGGCTGAGCTGGCCCGACCCGGGCTGCAGTTCCTGTCGCCCGAGCAGTACAACCAGCTCTTCACGATGCACGGCACGATCATGTTGCTGTTCTTCGCGACGCCGATCGTGTTCGCTTTCGCCAACTACATCGTGCCGATCCAGATCGGTGCGCCCGACGTCTCCTTCCCCCGCCTGAACAGCTTCGCCTACTGGCTGTACCTGTTCGGCGGCACGATGGCGACCGCCGGGTTCCTCACCCCGGGTGGCGCCGCCGACTTCGGCTGGTTCGCGTACGCGCCGCTGAGCAGCGTCGAGCACTCGCCCGGCGTCGGCGCCAACATGTGGATCATGGGTTTGGCCATCTCCGGTCTGGGCACCATCCTCGGCGCGGTGAACATGATCACCACGGTGCTCACCCTGCGTGCGCCCGGCATGACCATGTTCCGGATGCCGATCTTCACCTGGAACATCCTGGTCACCAGCCTCCTGGTGATCCTGGTCTTCCCGCTGCTGGCCGCCGCGCTCTTCGCGCTCGCCGCGGACCGCATCCTCGGCGCCCACGTGTACGACGCCGCGACCGGTGGGCCGATGCTCTGGCAGCACCTGTTCTGGTTCTTCGGGCACCCCGAGGTCTACATCGTCGCGCTGCCGTTCTTCGGCATCATCAGCGAGGTCATCCCGGTCTTCTCCCGCAAGCCGATCTTCGGCTACAAGGGTCTGGTCGCCGCGACCGTCGCGATCGCCGCGCTCTCCATGAGCGTCTGGGCGCACCACATGTTCGCCACCGGCCAGGTGCTGCTGCCGTTCTTCAGCTTCCTGAGCTACCTGATCGCCGTGCCGACCGGTATGAAGTTCTTCAACTGGATCGGCACCATGTGGCGGGGTCAGGTCAGCTTCGAGACGCCCATGCTCTGGGCGATCGGCTTCCTGGTCACCTTCCTCTTCGGTGGTCTCACCGGTGTGCTGCTGGCCAGCCCGCCGATCGACTTCCACGTGTCGGACTCGTACTTCGTGGTGGCGCACTTCCACTACGTGCTTTTCGGCACCATCGTGTTCGCGGTCTTCGCCGGCATCTACTTCTGGTTCCCGAAGATGTTCGGCCGGATGCTCGACGAGCGCCTGGGCAAGGTGCACTTCTGGCTCACCATGATCGGTTTCCACACCACGTTCCTGGTGCAGCACTGGCTGGGCAACGAGGGCATGCCCCGCCGGTACGCCGACTACCTGCCCAGCGACGGCTTCACCACGCTGAACACGATCTCCACGATCGGCGCGTTCATCACCGGTATCTCCACGCTGCCGTTCCTCTACAACTGCTGGAAGTCGTACAAGACCGGCCCGGTGGTCGAGGTGAACGATCCCTGGGGTCACGGCAACTCGCTGGAGTGGGCGACCAGCAGCCCGCCGCCGCTGCGCAACTTCGACCGGATGCCCCGCATCCGCTCCGAGCGGCCGGCGTTCGACGAGAAGTTCCCGGAGCTGGCTGCCGGCGGCCAGAGCCTGGCCGGCCCGCCGGAGGGTGGCTCGAAGCCGCTCACCAGCGAGTCGGACGGCGGTGCCAGCTACCGCGAGGACACCGCAAGCGACATCGACCGGCACTGACGAGCAAGCCCAGCCGTACGACGGGCGCCGCCCCCGGAACCACCGGGAGCGGCGCCCGTCGCCATGTCCGGCCAAGCGCCCGTGCGCCTCGCGTCCGCGCGTCCGCGCGCCCCGCGCCCCGCGCCTCGCGCCCGCGCCCCCGGCGTCCCGGCGCTCCCGCGTCCGCCCCGGGTTTCCGCGTCCGCCCCGGGTTTCCGTGCCCGCCCCCGGGCGTCCGCCCCCGCCCCCGCGCCTGCGCCTGCGCCAAGATCCGCGCAACTTCCCGGATGTTGCTGCCTGCGGCGCGGTCTTGTCGGCGGCCCGGCCCGGCCCGGCCCCGAAGGGAGCTAGGTGCCCGAAGCGACTGATGCCTGTGAGTCATCAAGATGACTCACAGGCATCACACTCTTCAGCATGCCCGCATGCCCGCATGCCCGCATGCCCGCATGCCCGCATGCCCGCATGCCCGCATGCGGGCAGGATGCCCGGCGGGCGCCAGACTGGTCGAGGCCGCGCGGCACGTCCGGGACTGACCAGGTCGCTGCGCCTCCGACCCTCAACGCGTCGGCGCGAGACCTGTCGGGGCGGCCCGGTCAGCGGGCGGCGGGGGTGAGGTCGGCCTCGACGGGCGGCGGCGGGGAGGCGGCGGCGTTGCGGCGGCGGCGTAGCTCGATCGGGAGCACCACCAGGGTGACAAGTGCGCCGAGCGCGCCGGTGACCACGAAGCCCCAGAGCGGCGCGGTGGCGTCGATGACCGCACCGGCGAGCGGCGCGCCGATCGCGATGCCGACGGTGACCGCAGATCCGTGCAGGCCCATGGCCTCACCGCGGACGGCAGCCGGGACCAGGCGGCTGACCGCGTCGGAGGACGCCGCGATGGTCGGCGCACAGAGGGCGCCGGCCGGGATCAGCGCCAGGCACAGCAACCACCAGTGCGCGCCGCCCAGCCCGACCGGGATGGTGCACAGGGCGAGGGCGGCGGTCAGTGCCAGCGGGGAGAACGAACGGTGCACGGCCCCGTAGGCGAACCCGCCGACCAGCGAGGCGACCGCCCAGATGGCCAGCACCACGCCGGTCCAGCCGACCTCGCCGCTGGCCCGCAGGACGGCGACCACCGCCACGTCGGTGCCGCCGAGCACCAGGGTCGCGGCGGCGCTGAGCGCCAACACGGCGAGCAGTCGTGGCGTCAGCCACTCCCGACGCGGTACCCGGCGCTGCGGGCCGGTGGCCTCGGCGGCACCGCGGGTCGGCGGGTTGACCACCCACAGGGCGATCCCGGCGGCGACGATTCCACCACCGACCAGGTACATGGTGGTCTGCGCGGAGATCGCGGTGACCAGGGCCACCGCCAACGCCGGGCCGATCATGAAGGACAGTTCCACAGACATCGAGTCCAGCGCGTACGCGGGGCGGCGTTGGTCCTCCGGAACCAGCGTGGCGATCGACTGACGGACCACGGAGAAGATCGGCAGGGCCAGGCAGCCGGCCACGAAGGCCGCCGGCAGCAGCAGCGGGTACGGCAGGCCGGGAGCGGTGGACCAGAAGATCGCCTCGGCGATGGCGGTGAGCACCAGGACCGGGCGCAGGCCACGCCGGTCCACCAGTCGGCCCAGTAGCGGCCCGCCGATCGCCGCGCCCACGGTGACGGCCGTGCCCACCAGGCCGGCCGCCCCATAGCCTCGATCGAGGTCGAGCACCACGTGGAAGGTCAGGGTCACCCCGGTCGCGGTGAGCGGGATGCGGGCAAGCACGGCGACCAACAGAAGCGACCGCAGGCCGGGCAGGGCGAGCGCCTGCCGGTAAGGTTTCATGTTCACGTAGGTCCGTACCTCCGGCGACATCCTCGGCCGGCGGCGGCCCGAAGGCCACCGAATTACGGTCTTATGCGGCCCTGATCACAGGCTCGCCGTGCAGGGTTACCCCGGCGCCGTCCATGGCACGCAGGGCCACGTCGGTGGTCGCCGGGGCGACGGCTGCGGTGAGTTCGAGCAGCACGGTGGTGGCGAACCCCTCCCGGGCCGCGTCCAGCGCGGTCGCCCGGACGCAGTGGTCGGTGGCGATGCCGACCACATCCACCCGGTCCACGTCGTGCCGGCGCAGCCAGTCGGCCAGGCACTCGCCGTCGTCGGCGTGCCCCTCGAACCCGGAGTACGCCGCCGCGTGCTCGCCCTTGTGGAAGATCGCCTCGACCCGACCGGTGTGCAGCTCGGGGTGGAACTCCGACCCGGTGGTGCCGACCACGCAGTGCCGCGGCCAGGACTCCACGAAATCCGGCGGATCGCCGAAGTGCGCTCCCGGGTCGACGTGGTAGTCCTTGGTGGCGACCACGTGCGACCAGCGGTCCGGCTCGGAGGCGAGCAGCCGGGAGATGCCGGCGGCCACGCCCGCGCCGCCCGCGACGGCCAGCGAGCCACCCTCACAGAAGTCGTTCTGCACGTCCACGATGATCAGCGCGTTGGCCATCGAGGGTCTCCCTTCGAGATCGGATCGAGCGGAAGGCTCAGTCGGCGGGCACGACGGAGACCGGCACCGCCGGGTCGCCGGCCGAGAGTTTCAGCCCCTCCCACGGGATGGAGATCAGGCATTCGCGCAGGTGCTCGCGCGACTCGTCGAGGGTGGGCAGCGACACCGGCTCGCCCGCGACCACGTACGAGTGTTGGAGCATGCGGTCGTTGGGCTGCCGGTCCGGTACGCCCTGCGGCACGATGATCTCCTCGGTGGCGGTGCCGGTCGGCTTGTGCCGGCGGACCGCCACCTTCCGGCCGCCGATTGTCGCCTTGTGCTCGGAGCGCTTCACCACCGGCCGTCCCTCGACCTCGACGAGCTTGTAGACCAGCCCGGCGGTCGGCGCACCGGAGCCGGTCACCACGGCCGTGCCGGCGCCGTACATGTCCACCGGTTCGGCGGCCAGTGCGGCGATCGAGTACTCGTCGAGGTCGCCGGAAACAATGATCTTGGTCTCGGTGGCGCCCAACGAGTCGAGCAGCTCCCGGGACTGTTGGGCGATCACCGCGAGGTCGCCCGAGTCGATCCGTACCGCCCGCAGCTCCGGCCCGGCGACCGCGATCGCGTTGCGGATGCCCTGGCTGATGTCGTACGTGTCGACAAGCAGCGTGGTGTCCTTGCCCAGCGTGGCGACCTGCGAGGCGAACGCCGCCCGCTCGTCGTCGTGCAACAGGGTGAAGGCGTGCGCCGCCGTGCCCGCCGTCGGGATGCCGTAGCGCGCACCGGCGGCGAGATTGGAGGTGAACCGGAAGCCGGCCAGGTACGCGGCCCGCGCCGCGGCCACCGCCGCCTCCTCGTGGGCTCGGCGCGACCCCATCTCGATGAGCGCTCGACCCCGTGCCGCGGTCACCATCCGTGCCGCCGCCGCGGCCACCGCGCTGTCGTGGTTGAGCACGGAGAGCACAAGTGTCTCCAGCACCACACACTCGGCGAAACCGCCGGAGACGGTGAGGATCGGTGAACCGGGGAAGAACAGCTCACCCTCGGCGTACCCGTCGATGTCGCCGGTGAAGCGGTAGTCGGTGAGCCAGGCCGCGGCCGCGTCGTCGACCACCCCGGTCCGCAGTAGGAAGTCGACCTCGGTGGGGTCGAACCTGAAGTCGCGGATCAGCTCGATCAGCCGGGCCGTTCCGGCGACCACGCCGTAGCGGCGGCCGCTGGGCAGCCGGCGGCTGAACACCTCGAAGACGCACCGGCGGTCGGCGGTGCCGTCCCTCAGTGCCGCACTGACCATGGTCAGCTCGTAGTGGTCGGTCAGCAGTGCGGGGCGGTTGATGCTCACGGCCCCAGCCTAAGGTTCAGTCCGCGTCGCCGCCCTCGTGGCCCGGGATCGCGCGCAGCGCGGCCCCCAGCTCGGCTCGGCCCGCCACGCCGAGTTTGGCGTAGATCCGCTGGAGGTGGTTCTCCACCGTGCGTGCCGAGAGGTAGAGCCGTTCCGCGATGGCCCGGCTGGGCGTGCCGTGCGCGGCGAGGCGGGCAACCTGCCACTCGCGTTCGGTGAGCACCGGTGCGCCCGCGTGCAGCGCTGGCGTCCGGATCAGGTCGCAACCGCCGAGCAGGCCCGCCAGGCGTTCCCGGGCGTCGTTGGCCGCGGTGGAGTGCTGCCGGCGCAACCGCTGCACGGCCTGGGCGGTGGCCTCGGCGGCATACACGGCCAACTCCAGTGCGGCGTAGTCGTCGGCGACCGCGAGCAGATCCGCGGCGGAGTCGGTCACCGCCGCGCGGGCATGCCGGGCCAGCAGCGGTGGAAGCACCCCGTCGACCCGCTCGGACAGCTCGGCCAGGCGCTGCGCCACCGTACGCCGGCCACCGTCGGAGCAGGTGGGCCCGATCGGCATGCCGGCCTGGTCCAGCCGGACGAGATCGTGCAGGACGTGCACCTCGTGCCCGGCGAAGCCGTCCGCGCGCAGCCGGTCCACCAGGTCACTGAGCTGTTTGACCGCACCCGGCAGGTCACCCGACGCGGCGAGCGTCGCACCGCGGGCCTGCTCCAGCCACGGGTAGAGCACCGCCATGCCGGGTGCGTGGGTGCGGTCCGCCTCGGCCATCGCCACGGCGGCCTGCGTGGCGTCACCGCGCAGCGCGGCGGACTGGGCTCGCTCGGCCTGGGCCAGACCGGCGTAGACCCGGCTGGTGGCCAACACCGCGCAGGCACCCAGCGAGGCCCGGATGGCGGCGTCGCTCTGCCCGCGCAACCGGGCCGCGTACGACTGGAGGATGGCCAGGTAGCCGGTGCCGAGCCGGAAGTCACCGGCGCCGGCGAGGTCGGCGAACTCGTCGGCCACTATCGCGTCGATCCCGGCCAGGTCTCCGGTCAACATGAGCCGGGTGCCCCGGGCCAGCTCCAGAGCCAGTTGCAGGTACGGCATGTCGGTGCGCCAGTTGGCCACGGCGGAGTGCACCTGGGCGATCGCCGTACCGCTGCGGGTCAGCTGGCCCTGCGCGGCCTGGACGTACGCGATGGTGCAGCGGGCCAGCTCGCGGGCGGCGACGCCGGCGGCCGGCCGGTCCAACACCTGTTGGCTGAGCCGGACCGCGGTGGTCGTGTCCAGTCGGTGCAGGCGCATGATCGCCTCGAAGGCGTGCACCCGGGACCGGTCCGCGGAGTCGCTGAGCTGCTCGACGCGGCTCGCGATCTCCTCCACGGTGGACTCCTGGCTCAGCCCCCAGTAGCTGACCATCCCGCGCACGGTCAGCCAACGGCAGAGCCGCCACTCGTCGCCGGCCTCGGGGGTCACCGCGTCGAGGACGTCGATGGCCTCGTCCGGCCGGTCGGCGAACATCAGGATGGTGGCCAGCAGCTCGGCCGCGTCGGAGCCACCACCGGCGTGCAACGCGGCACGTGCCAGCCGGGTCGCCAGCGGCACGTCGTAGCGGGTGAACGCCTGGACCGCCGCGTCCACCAGCAGGGCCGGGTCCTGTGCGGTGCCGGAGTCGAGGCGCCACACCGCGACCCGCAGCAGGTCGTCGCGGCGGCGCTTGCCGACCTGCTCGAGCAGCTCCGCGAGGTGGGCCTGAAGTCGGCGGGTGCGGCTGACCGGGCAGCGGCGGCGCATCACCTCGCCGTAGAGCGGGTGGGCCAGCCGCACGTTGGTGCGTCGGTCGTGCTGGACCACGCTGATCAGCCCGCGCTCCTCGGCGGTCTCCACGTCCGACTGGTCGGCGGCCTGCCGCAGGAGGTACAGGCCGAGTGGTTCGCCGAACGCGACGAGCTCGACGACCGCGCGGACGCCGTCGGTGAGTTTGCCGACCCGGGTGTCGATGAGGTCGGTCAGGTTGGGCGCCAGCTCCAGTCGCCCGGTCCACTTCCAGATCCCGTAGGTGCGTTTCAACTCGGAGCTGCCGTTGGCGGCGTGCACCAGCTCCCGCAGCAGCAGCGGGTTTCCGGCCGACAGCCGGCCGAGCCGGTCGGCGGAGCCGGCGTCGACCGGGCCGCCCAGGATCGCCGCCAACAGACCAGCGGTCTCCGCCTGCGGCATCGGGGTCAGCTCGACGTGCTCGACCAGATCGTCTGTCCAGAGTGCGCGGATCGGCAGGGGGATCTGCTCGCCGTCGCGCAGGGTGCCGACCACTGTGGCGTTCTCCGAGCGGGCGACCAGGTGGACCAGCGCCGCCGAGGGTGGGTCGAGCAGGTGGGCGTCGTCGATGGCGAGCACGATCCGTCGACCAGCCGCCTGCTGTTGCAGCACGTTGAGCGCCCAGCGCAGGATGCCGGCGGGGGAGAGGCCCTGGGGCTGCTCGGCGGGGAGGACCTGCACCAGCCCGCCGAACGGCAGCGCCGCGGTGGTGGCGCTGGCCGCGATGGACCAGATCGCGAAGCGTTCGGTGGGCAACGTGCTCAGGCCCTCGCGCAGCAGCCGACTCTTGCCGATCCCGGCGCTGCCGCTGAAGAAGAGCCCCCGACCAGCCTCGCCGGTCACCGCCGCCAGCAGGCGGTTGAGCTCGTCGGTCCGGCCGACGAACTTCCATCGACTCATTCGCGCAGCATATCGACCGGAATCCGTCCGCGCCCGCACCGTCACTCAACGAAGTTGAGTAGTCGCACAATTACCGGTGAGTATCCGGAGTGTTCCACCTGGTTGCCGACCCGCACGTAGTCTTCCGGCATCCGGGTTTCTTCACCGGATTTCGCACCCGACCGGGCGTCCGGTCGCCTGCCCCGGGAGGCCACCTGATGAAGCAGGGCCCTCTCCCCTCGGTCGACTCGTCGGACGACGTGGCCGGCCCGGTCGATCTGCCCAGCTGCGGTCCGCTGCCCACCCAGGTCGGCGTGACCAGCCCGGCCCCGGACGAGCCCCTTGGCGTGGTCGCGGTCGGCCCGGCCGGTGCCGAGCGACGCGCCGTGCTCGCCACGCTGCTCGGGCTCGACCCGGTCATGCTCACCGTGCCGGCCGGCAGTTGGCTACTGGTACGCAACGCCAAGGTGCCCACCCGGGCGGCGTTCGTGCCCGGATACCGCCAGCCCCACTCCTACGGGGCAGACCGGAACGCGGCCGGCCCGGCGTTGGCCCGTCCACCCCGGCGGGTCGAGCTGAGCGTGCCCGAGCCGCTGCTGCGGCACTTCACCCTGATCGACTCACCGGACACCGCCACGTTCGGCCTGGCCGGCAGGCCGGTGCTGCTCGACGCGGTGGGCCGGGCCGGTGCACTGCTCTTCGTGATCGCCGCCGACCAGGCGTTCACCGCCGCCGAGCTGAACCTGCTCGCCGAGGTCGCACCGACCGCGGTGGAGGTCGTCTTCGCGGTGACTCCCGGCGTGGCGGGTTGGGCCCCGCCGTCCGACGGTATGGCGACGACGGAGGACGCGGGGGCGTCCGTCCCGCCGGCTGCCGGTCGGGCGACCGAGGTGGACGCGGCCGCGGTGACCGTGGCGGCCCACCGCGCGGCGCTGTTGGCCGCGGTGCCGGCGCTGGCCGGCGCGCGGTGGTTCCCGGTCGACGCCCACTCCGCCGACTCCGCCGCCGACCTGCGGCGGGCGTTGGTGGTTTGGTCGTCGGGCGAGGGGCTGCGGCGGGCCAGCGCCGACCCGCCGGTGCCGCCGGGCCAGCACGACCGGGTCGCCGTGGCCGCCGATCCGGGCGGCTGGTCCGAGCACCTCGACCGGCAGACCCGATCGTGTGCGCAGCGGATCCGCCAGCATCTCGCACTGGAGCTGGCCAACATCCACCTGCGGGCCGTCCAGGAGATCGTGTTCGGGGTCGGTTGCGCGGGCCTACCGGACCTCCTGGACCGGGAGATGGCGGCGTTGTCGCTGTTGGCCACCGCCCAGTGCGACCAGGCGGTGCGCGGCATCATGGCCGACGCCGCGGCCCGGGTGCTCGGTGGGCCGCCGGTCGAAGGGGTGCGGCGGCGGATCGCCACCGCAGTGCAGTACGGCCTGGCCGATGATCGGCCCGGCCACGAGCTGGACAAGGTGCTCCTGATCACCAGCACGGCCGGGGTGGCCACGTTGACCGGCCCGGAGGCGATCGACGCCCTCGCCAACTATCCGCCCGCGTCCCGCGCCGAGGTGCTCCCGCCGGTTGCGGTGGCGCTCTCCGGCGGGTGCTGGCAGCAGTGGCGTACCCCCGGCAACGACGACCACAGCGCGGCGCGGGCCTGGTCCCAGCGCGCGGTGCGGGAGGTCGAGCTGGGGTTGTCCCGGGAGGTCTCCCGACGGTTCGAGGTGATCCGCCTCTCGCTGGGCGCGGTGCTCTCCGATGCAGTCGATCACGGCATCCTGCTCGCCTGACGGCGTGGCCGCCCCCGAGTCCGGGGCCGCGTCCCCGCACGCGTCCGACGGTGTCCAGGGCGGGTCAGGGGTGTCCGGGGTGGGCGATCCGCGCCGGGCCGGCGTTCCGGTTCCTCGGTTCCGGGAAACCGGTGGCACGATGGGGGGTATGGCGGCTCCACAGGTTGCACCGGTCGAGACGCCGGACACTGATGAGGTGCCGGCGGCTGACCGGCAATGGGTGACGATCGTGTGGGACGACCCGGTCAATCTGATGACGTACGTGACCTGGGTCTTCCAGAAGCTTTTCGGCTACAGCCGGGAGAGGGCCGAGCAGTTGATGCTGGACGTGCACCACAAGGGGCGTGCCGTGGTCTCCACCGGTGCACGGGAACGGATGGAGCACGACGCGTCGCAGCTGCACGCGTACGGGCTGTGGGCGACGGTGGACAAGTCGTGAGCATGTTCCGCCGGCAGGCCGGCCGCTACGTCGCCACCTTCGCCGTCGACGAGGTGCGGGTGCTGCGCAAGGTCGCCTCCGAGGTGGTTGGCCTGCTCACTGACGGCTTCGACCACACCGACCCGGTCGTCGGTCGGCTCTTCCCGGCGGTCTATCCGCAGGACGCTCCCGGGACGGCCGAGTTCCGCCGCTACACCGAGGGCGACCTGAAGACCGCGAAGATCGATCAGGCGGGGGCGATCCTGGCCGCGCTGCCGGACGACGCCGGCGGTGAGGTGCGGCTGGACGCCGAGGCGGCCGAGGCGTGGCTACGGGCGCTCAACGACGCCCGGCTCGCGATGGGCGTCCGTCTGGAGATCAAGGACGGCACGGACCTGGGCGAGGAGTTGGACGACGCGGTCGCCGAGGATCCGGGATCCAGCCGGGTGTTCCAGCTCTCGGTCTACGCGTACCTCGGATATTTGCAGGAGTCGCTGCTCAACGCCTTGATCGACTAAGCGTGACCGGCACCACTTCGGCCCGTGCCCGACAGGCGTTAGGCTGGTGCACGTGCTGAGCATCGACCGGTCGATCATCGACGCGATCGTCGCCCACGCGCGCCGGGATCATCCAGACGAGGCGTGCGGCGTGGTCGCCGGTCCCGTCGGCAGCGACACCCCGACCCGGCACATCCCGATGGACAATGCCGCGCGGTCGATGACCTTCTACGAGTTCGACTCGATGGAGCACCTGCGCGTGTGGCGGGAGATGGACGACCGGGACGAGGAGCCCGTCATCATCTACCACTCGCACACCGCCACCGAGGCGTACCCGTCGCGGACGGATGTCTCCTTCGCCGGTGAGCCGGGCGCGCACTACCTGCTCGTCTCGACCCGCGAGCCCGCCGCGGAGGAGATCCGGTCGTTCCGGATCGTCGACGGCGTGGTCACCGAGGAGCCGGTCCGTGTCGTGGAGGCCAGCGTCGACCCGCACGCCGTCCAGTCCTACATGTTCGGGCAGAGCCCGGCGACGGTCGATTACGAGTGTTCCGGTCGCTGACCTGTCAGCGCCGCAACCGTCTCGTCCCGTCACCGTAGGCACACCCGATCGAGGAGTTCGACATCATGGCCATTGAGGTTCGCATCCCCACCATCCTGCGCAGCTACACCGGCGGCGCCAAGGTCGTCGACGGCGCTGGCGACACGCTCGCCGATCTGCTCACCGACCTGGATTCCCGGCACGGCGGTCTGCGCGGCCGGCTGATCACCGACGCGGGCACGCTGCACCGCTTCGTCAACGTCTACGTCAACGACGAGGACGTCCGTTTCCTCGGCGCACTGGACGCCAAGCTCTCCGACGGCGACAGTGTCACCATCCTGCCGGCCGTGGCCGGCGGCGCGTTCGGCTTCGCCGCGGCCGCGGCGATCAGCTCGCACAGCGCCGCGGCAGTGGCGGCCAGCGGGCACGCCGCCGTCGCGGCTCGCTGAGGTCGGCCGCCATGGCGCGGTACGAAAGCCTGCTCGACGCCTGTGGGGGCACGCCGCTGGTCGGCCTGCCCCGGCTCTCTCCGACGGTGCCCGACGGTGCCCCGCCGGTGCGGCTCTGGGCCAAACTGGAGGACCGCAACCCCACCGGCAGCATCAAGGATCGCGCGGCGCTGTTCATGGTCCGGGCGGCGGAGGAGGCTGGCCGGCTCCGCGCGGGTGACACCATCCTCGAACCGACGAGTGGCAACACCGGCATCTCGTTGGCGATGGTGGCCAAGCTGCGCGGCTACCGGCTGGTCTGTGTGATGCCCGAGAACGTCTCCACCGAGCGGATCCAGCTGCTCCGGATGTACGGGGCCGAGATCATCTTCTCGCCGGCGGCGGGTGGTTCCAACCAGGCGGTCGCCACCGCCAAGCAGATCGCCGCCGAGCACCCCGACTGGGTGATGCTCTACCAGTACGGCAACGAGGCGAACGCGCGGGCGCACTACGAGACGACCGGGCCGGAGCTGCTGCACGACCTGCCCAGCATCACGCACTTCGTGGCCGGGCTGGGCACCACCGGCACCCTGATGGGCACCGGGCGCTACCTGCGGGAAAAGGTCGAGGGCATTCAGGTCGTGGCCGCCGAACCGCGCTACGGCGAGTTGGTCTACGGCCTGCGCAACATCGACGAGGGCTACGTGCCGGAGCTCTACGACGCCTCGGTGCTCTCCCGGCGCTTCTCGGTCGGCACCCGGGACGCGGTGCTGCGTACCCGCCAACTCGTGGAGGTGGAGGGCATCTTCGCCGGCTTCTCCACGGGCGCCATCCTGCATGCCGCGCTGGCGGTGGCGCACGAGGCGGTCCGCGACGGTCGACGGGCCGACGTGGCCTTCGTGGTCTGCGACGGTGGATGGAAATACCTGTCCACCGGCGCGTACGGCGGGACGCTCGCCGATGCCGAGGACGCCCTGGAAGGGCAGCTCTGGGCCTGACCGAGCCGGTCTTCCCGGTACGGGCCGTCGACGGGTGTCGACGGCCCGTACCGCATCCGCCGCGCCGTGAGTGTGTGTCACGTTCGTGACAACTTCCGGCGGATGATTCTTGCCGCCCGGTGCCCCAGCGTAGGCTGCGCAGCGTGACGTACGCGTCGGTAGAGATCATGGCTGAGGCAACGGCCGGCAGGGATGCTACTGACAGTGACAGCGAGACGACTCGATGCGACTGACCGTCCTGGGCAGCGCCGGCAGTTTTCCCGGCCCCGAGTCGCCCTGCTCGGCCTATCTCGTCGAAGCCGACGGCTTCCGGCTCCTCGTCGACTTCGGCTCCGGCTCGTTGTCCAGCCTCCAGCGGTACGCGGGACTGCACGCCCCGGACGCGATCCTGCTGACCCACCTGCACTGCGACCACATGTTCGACGCCGTTCTGTACGTGGTCGTGCGCCGGTACGCCCCGGACGGCCCCTATCCGCCGTTGCCGGTGTACGCGCCCGCCGGCGCACCGGACCGGCTCAGCGCCGCGTACGGCGACGACGGCTCGGTGGAGGACGTCTACCAGTTCTACGCCCTGCAGCCGGGCACCTTCCCGATCGGCCCGTTCGCGGTCACCGTCGACCGGGTCAACCACCCCGTCGAGACGTACGGCGTGCGGCTGGAGCACGGCGGCCGGTCGTTGTGCTACTCCTCGGACACCGCGCCGTGCGCGGCGCTGCTGCGGCTGGCCCAGGACGCCGACGTGTTCCTCTGCGAGGCCAGCTACCTCGATGGCATGGACAATCCGCCGGATCTGCACCTGACCGGCCGGGAGGCCGGTGAGGCGGCGACCAAGGCCGCGGTGGGTCGGCTCCTGCTGACCCATCTGGTGCCCGCCTGGGGGAGTGAGGCGCACACCCTGGAGTCGGCCGCCGGTGCGTACACCGGGCCGATCGACGTGGTCCGACCCGGCGCGAGTTACGACATCTGACCCGTTGGGGTGGGCCGGGCCGCGGTGTTGTGCCGCATTGTTCGCCGCCCGGTCAGCGGGCGGTTGTCTGGCGCACCCGTGACACCCGCACGGTGTGGGCATGCGGATCGCCATCGTGACCGAGTCGTTCCCACCGGACGTGAACGGCGTCGCGCACTCCGTGGTGCGCACGGCGGAGCACCTGCTCGAGCGGGGCCACGAGCCGGTGGTCATCGCGCCCGCCCCGCCCGGTGCCGGCCGGCGGGGCCTCGACCGGCTGCCGTACCCGGTGGTGCGCATCCCCAGCGTGCCGCTGCCCCGCTATCAGGGTTTCCGGTTGGGCGTGCCCACCACCACCCGGTTGACCGGCGCGCTGCTGTCGGCCGAGCCGGACGTGGTGCACCTGGCCAGCCCGTTCGTCCTCGGCGCACGGGCGGCCACGCTGGCCAGCCGGCACCGGCTGCCCACGGTTGCGGTCTATCAGACCGATGTGGCGGCCTACGCGCGGGCGTACCGGGTGAGCTGGGGTGAGGCGGCGGCCTGGCGCCGGCTCCGGGAGATCCACAACTCGGCGCAGCGGACCCTCGCCCCGTCCACCCGCGCCGCCGCCGACCTGATCGCCAACGGGGTGCAGCGGATCTGGCTGTGGCGCCGGGGAGTGGACGCCGTCCGCTTCGATCCGGCCAAGCGGTGTGCGGCGCTGCGGGAGCGGCTGGCACCCAACGGTGAGTTGCTGATCGGCTACGTCGGTCGGCTCGCCCCGGAGAAGCGGGTGGAGCTGCTGGCGGCGACGTCGCGGCTGCCCGGGGTGCGGGTGGTGGTGGCCGGGGACGGCCCGGCCCGCCGCCAGCTGGCCCGGGACCTGCCCCGGGTGACCTTCCTCGGCGTGCAGCACGGCGAGGAGCTGGCCCGGCTCTACGCCAGCCTGGACCTGTTCGTGCACACCGGACCGCACGAGACCTTCGGGCAGACCATCCAGGAGGCGCTGGCCTCCGGGGTGCCGGTCGTGGCGCCGGCCAGCGGTGGCCCGGTCGACCTGGTCGACCAGGGGGTGACCGGGCTGCTGGTGCCGCCGAACGACGGTGACGCGCTGGCCGCCGCGGTCGCCGAACTGGCCGGGGACGCCGATCGGCGGCGGGCCTACGGGTTGGCCGCCCGGGTCGCGGTCAGTCGGCGTAGCTGGGCGGCCGTCGGCGACGAGCTGATCGGGCACTACCACGCGGTACGCGCCGTGGCCGCCAACGTTGGCCTGCCGGCCGCCTCGTGACCGGCGCGGCGGGCGGGCTGCGGATCGTGCGGCTCGCCAACTTCGTGACCCCGCGCTCCGGCGGTCTGCGGACCGCGTTGCGGCACCTCGGGGAGGGCTACCGGGCGGCCGGGCACGATCCGGTGCTGGTGATACCCGGCCAGCGGGCCGCCGACGAGTCGCACCCGTGGGGGCGGGTGATCACCCTGCCCGGCCCGGAGCTGCCGGGCAGTGGCGGTTACCGCCTGCTCGCCGGTCGACGCCGGCTGGCCCGACTGCTCGCCGACCTGGCACCGGACCGGTTGGAGGTCTCCGACCGGTTGTCACTGCGCTGGACCGGCCGGTGGGCGCGGGCGCACGGGGTGCCGTCGGTGATGGTGTCGCACGAGTCGCTGACCGGGTTGCTCGGCCAGTGGGGCGCGCCGGACGCGCTGCGCCGCCCGAGCGCCGACCGCCTCAACCGGGCCACCAGCCGGGCGTACGACCGGATCGTCTGCACGACCCGGTGGGCGGCCGAGGAGTTCGACCGGATCGGCGCCGACAACGTGGACCTGGTGCCGCTCGGGGTGGACCTGGACACCTTCCACCCGGACCGGGCCGACCCACGGCTGCGCGCCCGCTACGCCGACCCCGGCGAGTTGTTGCTTGTGCACTGCGCCCGGCTGTCGCCGGAGAAGCGGCCGGAGTTGGCCGTGCAGGCGCTCGCCGAGCTGCGCCGGATGGGCGTACCGGCGGTGCTGGTGCTGGCCGGCGACGGCCCGCTGCGCGGCGCGCTGGCCCGTCGGGCGGCGGGACTGCCGGTCACGTTCACCGGTTTCCTACCGGACCGCGTCGCGGTGGCCGCGTTGCTCGCCAGCGCGGACGTCGTGCTGGCGCCGGGCCCGGTGGAGACGTTCGGCCTCGCCGGGCTGGAGGCGCTGGCCAGTGGCACCCCGGTGGTGGTCAACGCGGCCAGCGCGCTGCCCGAGGTGGTCGGCGACGCGGGCGTGGCCGCGTACGGCTCGGGCGCGTCGATGGCCGAGGCGGTGCGCCGCATCGTGGCTCGCCCGGAGGCGCGGCGGCGGCGTGCGGCCCGGGAGCGGGCCGAGGAGTTCGGCTGGCCGGCGGCGGTCGCCGGGTTCCTCCGGGTGCACGGCGCGGAGGTTCCCCGGGGCACCCCGAGCGAGGTGGATCGCCGCACCGCATAGGGTGCAGGGATGGCGCGACCTGACGGGCGAGGGCCCAATCAACTTCGACCGGTGACCCTGGCCCGGGGCTGGAGCACCCATCCGGAGGGCTCGGTGCTCGTCGAGTTCGGCGGCACCCGGGTGCTCTGCACGGCGAGCGTCACCGAGGGGGTGCCCCGCTGGCGCAAGGGCTCCGGGCTCGGTTGGGTCACCGCCGAGTACGCGATGCTGCCCCGGGCCACCAACACCCGCTCCGACCGGGAGAGCGTCAAGGGCCGGGTCGGTGGCCGCACCCACGAGATCTCCCGGCTGATCGGCCGCAGCCTGCGGGCCGGCATCGACCTCAAGGCGCTCGGCGAGAACTCGATAGTGCTCGACTGCGACGTGCTCCAGGCCGACGGCGGCACCCGCACGGCGGCGATCACCGGCGCGTACGTCGCGTTGCACGACGCGGTGGGGTGGCTTGCCTCCCGCAAGGCGTTGGCCGGCAAGCCGGAGAAGGTGATGCACCGGTCGGTGTCGGCCGTCAGCGTGGGAATCATCGCTGGCGAGGCGCGGCTGGACCTCTGCTATGAGGAGGACGTCGCCGCCGAGGTGGACATGAACGTGGTGTGCACCGGAGCGGGTGACTTCGTCGAGGTGCAGGGCACCGGCGAGGCGGGCGTGTTCGCCCGCGACCAGCTCGACAGCCTGCTCGACCTGGCCGTGGCGGGTTGCGCGGAGTTGGCCGAAGCCCAGCGCAAGGCACTCGCGTGAGCGCGACGAGTGCGCTTGCGAGCCCCGCAGTCGCGAACGAAGGTGTTTCCGCATGAACAAGGTCCTGCTCGCCACCCGTAACCGTAAGAAGCTTGTCGAACTCCAGCGGATCCTGGACGGCGCGCTCGGCACGCAGCGGATCGCCCTGCTCGGGTTGGACGACGTCGAGCGGTACGAGGAGCTGCCGGAGACCGGCCTGACCTTCGGCGAGAACGCGCTGATCAAGGCGCGGGAGGGTTGCCGGCAGACCGGCTTGGCGACCATCGCCGACGACTCGGGGCTCGCGGTCGACGCGCTCAACGGGATGCCGGGGGTGTTCAGCGCCCGCTGGTCCGGCCGGCACGGCGACGACCGGGCCAACCTCCAGTTGGTGCTGGACCAGATCGGCGACGTGCCCGACGAGCAGCGGGCGGCCTCGTTCGTCTGCACGGTGGCGCTGGTGCTGCCCGGCGGCAAGGAGCACCTGGTCGACGGTCGGCAGTCCGGGCGGGTGCTGCGCGCGCCGCGCGGTGACGGCGGGTTCGGCTACGACCCGATCTTCCTGGGCGACGGCCAGGACCGGACCAACGCCGAGCTGACCCCGGCGGAGAAGGACGCGATCAGCCACCGGGGCAAGGCGCTGCGCGAGCTGGCCAAGCTCGTCGCCAAGGTGCTGCCGCCCGCCGCCTGAGCAGCACCGGGACGCGGCGGCGCGGTCGGTGACCTCCGACGGCTGTCACCAGCTCTTGGTCACGAGGTCGCCGCCCAGTTCGTCGATCCCGACGCGGTCCTCCGTCGCGAGCACGGTGAGCAGTCGTTGCGCTTCGGCCACGGTGGCGATCCGGCCGGTCGAGGTGGCCCGCGCGGTGTCCAGCTCTTCCAGCCACAGTCCGTCGCGCTCCCAGGCGACCTGCACGCAGCCGCCGGAACGGCCGAAGGCGGTCAGGAAGTCCCTGCTCAGCGGTCGCATCGCGTGGAGCAGAAGGCAGGCCTCGGCCGCGTCCAGGGGCACCTCCTTCTGGAAGTCGTCGCGGTGCTGGTAGGTCGTCTCGAGAAAGTCGGGCGGGGCCGGTCGGGCGACCGCCCGCGCTGATCCGTCGGTCAACCGGCGGACCAGCTCCATGCCGTCGTGCCGGCCGACGGTCAGCTCCCGCCCGTCCTGCTCCGGGTACGCGCCCACCAGGGCGTCCCCCTCCCGTCGAACGACGACGGCGGCGTCCCGGTGGGCGAGCCGGATCCGCACGCCGGTAGGCAACCAGGGCAGGTGCAGGCCGGCGAGCCGGGCGGCCGACGACAGCCCCTCGGTCGGGGCGTACCTCCCGGTCCACGGGGAGAGCAGCGCCATCTCGACGTCCACGTCGTCGTCGACAGTGACGGGCAGCGCGGCCAGCCGACCAACCCGGCGTCGCTGCCAGGTCAACGAGACCCGGATCCGGGTGCCGGTGCTGCCGTCCCAGTGCACAGTCAGCCCCTCGGCGCGCAGCGCCGCCACCACCTCCGCGCCGATGTCGGCCGTCGTCGGCTGCCCGAACAGGCCGTACGCGACGTGCACCCCCGAGTCGTCGACACCGTTCTCGGCGTCCTGCTGGTGGTAGAAGGCGTACCCCCGGGCGGTGCGCCCCTGCGGTATCTCGGCGCCGATCTCGGTGGTGCCGCAGGTCTGGCAGCAGCTGAAGTTTTCCCGGGCCACCACCCCGGCGGTCGAGAGCGTCCGGAAGGCCGCGGTGAGCCGATCGTTGTCGGTGATTTCTGGCCACTGCGCCTGGGCGGCGAGGTGGGCGCTCAACTCTTCGGTCACCACCGGCCAGGCTTGGGCCTGGATCTCCGTAGGGTCTGCCTCGTCGGCGAGATATTCCATCGTCGCGGCGACGATCGCGGCGGCCGGCAACTCGGCCAGCGCCACCTGACGGCGGACGTGGTCCCGGATCTGCTCGGTGAGCTCAGGCTCCTCGATATCCACGGCGGCGAACCTAGCAGTGCCGGCCGACAGGCTGGTCGAGGGCGGGACCGGACCCTGCCGCCCGCCGCCTGACCCGCGGCGGGCGACAGCGACCCGACGAAGGTCAGCCCAGCGGGCCGACCTCCCGTTCGATGGCGGCGCGCAACTCCGGCCCGGCGACGACGGCGCGGGCCGCCTCCATCACCGGGGCGAGGAACACGTCCGGGCCGGGCTCGCCGGCCGCCGGGCCGAGCGCGGCGACGGCGGCCCGGCCGGCCGGTGACGGCTCCAGCGGGGCGCGCAGTTGCAGGCCGCGTACGCCGGCCAGCAACTCGACCGCCAGCAGGCTGGTGAGGTTGTCCAGGACGGTACGCAGCTTCTTGGCCGCCGCCCAGCCCATCGAGACGTGGTCCTCCTGCATCCCGCTCGTGGGCAACGAGTCCACCGAGGCGGGGGCGGCCAGTCGACGGTTCTCGGCAACGATCCCGGCCGCCGTGTACTGGGCGATCATCAGCCCGGAGTTGACACCGGCGTCGGGGGACAGGAACGCCGGCAGCTCCCGGGAGCGGGTGACGTCGAGCAGCCGGTCCACCCGCCGCTCGGCGATCGCGCCCACCTCGGCGGCGGCGATGGCGAGGAAGTCCGCCGCGAACCCGAGCGGCGCGCCGTGGAAGTTACCCGTCGACTCGACCCGCCCGTCCGGCAGCACGACCGGGTTGTCCACCACGGACACCAACTCCCGGCCCGCGACCGTGCGGACGAAGTCCAGGGTGTCCCGGGCCGCGCCGGCCACCTGCGGCGCACACCGCATCGAGTACGCGTCCTGCACGGCGTGCGCCAGGTCGTCGCGGTGCGAGTCCATCACCCGGGAGTCCTGCAACAGCCGGTGGATGTTCGCCGCCGACGCCGCCTGACCGGGGTGCGGCCGGATGGCGTGCAGCTCGGGCAGGAACGGCCGCTCCGAGCCGAGCATCGCCTCGATGGCCAACGCGGCAGTCACGTCGGCCATGGCGAACAGGTGCGCCGCGTCGTGGATGGCCAGCAGCAGCATGCCGAGCATGCCGTCGGTGCCGTTGATCAGCGCCAGGCCCTCCTTGGCGGCCAGCTCGATCGGCGTGAGCCCGGCGGCGCTCAGCGCGTCGGCCGCGTCCTGCCGCTCACCGTCGGGCCCGAGGACCCAGCCCTCACCGAGCAGCACCAGCGCGCAGTGCGCCAGCGGCGCCAGGTCACCGGAGGCGCCCAGCGAGCCGTGTTCCGGCACCCACGGGGTGATGTCGTGGTTGAGCAGGTCGACCAGGGCCTCCGCGACCAGCGGTCGGACCCCGGAGCGGCCCAGCGCGAGGGACCGGACCCGCAGCAGCATCATGGCCCGGACCACCTCGCGCGGCATCGGCGCACCCACCCCGGCGGCGTGCGAGCGGATCAGCGCGTGTTGCAGCTCGGCCCGCCGCTGCGGGGCGATGAAGGTGTTGGCCAGCGCCCCGAACCCGGTGGAGACCCCGTAGACGGGCCGGCCCGACGACTCGATGCCGTCCACGATGGCCCGGCTGGTCGCCATCGCCTCGACGGTGGCCGGGGCGAGGACGATCGTGGCGGTGCCGCGGGCCACCGCGAGAACATCGTCGGCGGTGATCCCGGTGGGCTGGATGGTCACGGTCGTCATGGCGTTACTCCGTTGCGAATTACCTGGCGGATCAGGGGGACACCGGGCCGGTAGGCCAGGTGCAGGTAGGAGGGGGCGTCCAGCACGATCAGGTCGGCCCGCGCGCCGGGGGTGAGCACACCGACGTCGTCGCGGCGCAGGGCCCGCGCGCCACCGGCGGTGGCGGCCCAGACCGCCTCCGCCGGGGTCATCCGCATCTCGCGGACCGCCAGGGCCACACAGAACGGCATCGACGAGGTGTACGACGAGCCGGGGTTGCAGTCGGTGGCCAGCGCCACCGTCACACCGGCGTCGAGCAGCCGGCGCGCGTCCGGGTAGGGCGAGCGGGTGGAGAACTCGGCACCGGGCAGCAGGGTCGCCACCGTCCGGGTCCCCGGCCCGTCGCGGTGGGCCGTGCCGGCCAGCGCGTCCACGTCGGCGTCGCTCAGGTGGGTGCAGTGGTCGACGCTCGCCGCGTCCAGCTCCACCCCGAGCCGCACCCCGCCGCCGGGGCCGAGCTGGTTGGCGTGGATCCGTACGCCCAGCCCGGCGGCCTGACCGCTGGCCAGGATCGCCCGGGCGTGGTCGACGTCGAAGGCACCCCGCTCGCAGAACACGTCGACCCACTTGGCGTACGGCGCGGCGGCGGCCAGCATCGGCCCGCAGACCAACCCGACGTACTCGTCCGGGCGGTCGGCGTACTCGGCGGGCACCACGTGTGCGCCCAGGAAGGTGGTCTCGGTGCTGGTCTCGGCGGCGATCCGCAACGAGCGGGCCTCGTCGTCGACGGTCAGCCCGTACCCACTCTTGATCTCCATGGTCGTGGTGCCCTGGCGCAGCGCCTCCCCGCGCAGCCGGCGCACGGTGGCCCGCAGCTCGTCGTCGGTGGCGGCCCGGGTCGCGCCGACGGTGGTCCGGATGCCGCCGCCGGTGTAGGGCTCACCGGCCATCCGGGCGGCGAACTCGGCGGCCCGGTCCCCGGCGAAGACCAGGTGGGCGTGGCTGTCCACGAAGCCGGGCAGCACGGCGGCCCCACCGGCGTCGATCCGCCGGTCGACGGCCGGGGCGGACGCGGACGGCCCGACCCAGGCCACCCGGCCCTCCTCGATCAGTACGGCGGCGTCGCGGTGGATGCCCAGCGGACCCTCGCCGGCACCGTTGGTGACCAGCTCCCCGATGCCGTCGACAAGCAGACTGCTCATGCGGGTATCACCGCCTCGATGGCGGCCGACAGCTCGGCTGGCACGTCCACGCTCAGGTGTTGGCCCTCGGCCACCACCACCCGGCCGTCCACGAGCACCTGCTCGACGTCCCCGGCGGTGGCCGCGAAGAACACCCCCACCGGCGGTACGCCCGCGGTGCGGGCGCTGTCCAGGCGGACCGTCACCAGGTCGGCGCGGGCGCCCACGGCGATCCGGCCGGCGTCGGCCCAGCCCAACGCGGCGTGGCCGGCGGCGCTGGCCGCCGTGAGCAGGTCCAGCGGCGCGAAGTGGCCGCGCCGGCGGGTCCGCAGCCGTTCGTCCAGCTCCACCGCGCGGGCCTCCTCGAACAGGTCGACCACGGCGTGGCTGTCGCTGCCCAGGCTCAACCGGATGCCCGCGTCGGCCATCCGGCGGGCCGGGCCGATCCCGTCGGCGAGGTCCCGCTCGGTGGTGGGGCAGAGGCACACCCCGGTCCGGCTGTCGGCGAGCAGGGTCAGGTCGGCGCTTGTCGGATGGGTGGCGTGCACGGCGGTGGTGCCCGGCCCGAGCACGCCGTGCTCGGCGAGCAGCGCGGTGGGCGTGCGCCCGTGCACGGCCCGGCACTCGTCGTTCTCGGCGGGCTGCTCGGACAGGTGCACGTGCAGCGGTGCCCGCCGGTCCCGGGCCCAGTCGGCGACCGTACGGAGCTGGTCGGCCGGGACCGCCCGCACCGAGTGCACGGCCGCGCCGACCCGGACGTGCGAGTCCGCCGGCTGGAACGCCGCCGCCCGTTCGGCCCAGCGGGCCGCGTCGCCGTCACCGAATCGCCGCTGCGGCCCGGCGAGGGGTCGACCGTCCACGCTGGAGGTCAGGTAGCAGGTGTCCAGCAGGGTGAGTCGGATCCCGGCGTGCGCGGCGGCCTCCACCAGCGCCGCACCCATCGTGTTGGGGTCGTCGTAGGCGCCGCCGTCGGGCCGGTGGTGCAGGTAGTGGAACTCGCCCACGGCGGTGATCCCGGCGAGCGCCATCTCGGCGTACACCGCCCGGGCCAGGGCCAGGTAGGTGTCCGGGTCCAGCCGGTCCGCGACGGCGTACATCCGGTCCCGCCAGGTCCAGAAGTCGCCCCGCCCGCCGTGGGTGCGCCCCCGCAGCGCCCGGTGGAAGGCGTGCGAGTGCACGTTTGCCAGGCCCGGCAGGGTCAGGCCGGGCAGTCGGGTGGCGTCTCCCAACACCTCCACTCCGGCGGCGGGGCCGCCGGCCCCCGCCAGCGGCGTCACCGCCGTGATCCGGCCGTGCTCGACCTCGATCAGCACGTCGGGCGTGGGTTCGGCGTGCTCGGGCAGCCAGGCGTACTCGGCCAGCCAGCGGGTCGGTGTCAGCGGCATGTCAGCTCCTGGAGCACCCGGGCCAGCGCGCGTACCCCGGCGGCGCAGTCGTCGTCGGTGGCGGCCTCGGCGGGGGAGTGCGACACCCCGGTCGGGTTGCGCACGAACAGCATCGCGGTGGGCAGGTGCGCGGCCAGCACCCCGGCGTCGTGCCCCGCGCCGGTCGGCAGCACCGGCGCGTCCAGCAGCGTGGCCAGCCGTTCGGCCAGACCGCCGTCGAAGGCGACGAGCGGCGTCGCCGACTCCTCGGTGACAGTCACCACCGTACCGTCGCGGCGGGCCCGCTCGGCGAGCTTGCCCCACACCGCCTCGACCAGCCCGGTCAGCGTCTGCGGGTCGGCGGCGCGGGCGTCCAGCCAACCTGTCACCTTCGACGGGATCGCGTTCGTGGCGTTGGGTTCGACGGCGACCCGGCCCACGGTGGCGTGGCCGCCGCGCAGCCGGGCCTCCTTGTTGGCCGCCAGCACCGTGAACGCGTAGGTGAGCATCGGGTCGCGGCGGTCGGCCATCCGGGTCGTACCCGCGTGGTTGCCCTCGCCCACGACGTCGAAGCGCCACCGGCCGTGCGGCCAGATCGCGCTGGCCACCGCGACCGGCGCGTCCGTCTCGGCCAGCGCGCGGCCCTGCTCGACGTGCAACTCCACGAAGGCGCCGAACCGGCCCAGCAACGCCGGGCGGGCGCCCGCCGGCCGGTCACCGAGCGCCTCGGCGAAGCTCACCCCGGCCGCGTCGCGCAGGCCGGCCGCGCGCTCGGGTGACAGCGCCCCGGTGAGCAGCCGAGACCCCAGACACGGTACGCCGAAACGCGCACCCTCCTCCTCCACGAACGCGGCAAGCACCAGCGGCCGGTCCGGGGTGACGCCCCGAGCGCGCAGCTCGTCCACGGCGAGGAACGCGCTGACGATGCCGAGCGGCCCGTCGTACGCCCCGCCGTGCGGCACCGAGTCGAAGTGGCTGCCGGTGAGCACCGCGTCCGCACCCTCGGGGTCACCCCAGTGGGCGAAGAGGTTGCCGTTGCCGTCTTCGGTGACCGGCAGGGCGCGGTGCTCGGCCTGCGCCCGGAACCAGGCGCGCAGCTCCCGCTCCGGCGCGGTCAACGCGTACCGCAGATAGCCGCCGCTGTCGGCGTCGCGCCCGATCGGCGCGATCTCGTCCCACAGGGCCCGGAACCGGCCGGGAAGGTCCGCGGTCACGCTGTGCTCCTGTTGTTCGCGACTGCGGGGCTCCGCTGCGCTGCACTCCTCGCGCTCACGCGGCACCCTCGGCCATGGGCGTGCGGAGGCCGGTGCGGCCCGCGACGTCGCGGGCGATGTCGTAGCCGGCGTCCACGTGCCGGATCACGCCCATCGCCGGGTCGTTGGTGAGCACCCGCTCGATCTTCTGCCCGGCGAGGGCGGTGCCGTCGGCGACACAGACCTGCCCGGCGTGGATCGACCGGCCGATGCCCACCCCGCCGCCGTGGTGGATCGACACCCAGGACGCGCCGCTGGCCGTGTTGACCAGGGCGTTGAGCAGCGGCCAGTCGGCGATCGCGTCGGAGCCGTCGGCCATCGCCTCGGTCTCCCGGAACGGGCTGGCCACGCTGCCGGCGTCCAGGTGGTCGCGCCCGATGACGACCGGGGCGGAGAGTTCGCCGGAGGCGACCATCTCGTTGAACCGCACGCCCGCCCGGTCCCGCTCGCCGTACCCGAGCCAGCAGATCCGGGCCGGCAGGCCCTGGAAGGCGACCCGCTCGCCGGCCATCCGGATCCACCGGGCCAGCGGCTCGTTTTCCGGGAACAGCTCCAGGATGGCCCGGTCGGTGGCCGCGATGTCGGCCGGGTCGCCGGAGAGCGCCGCCCACCGGAACGGGCCCTTACCCTCGGAGAACAGCGGCCGGATGTACGCGGGCACGAAACCGGGGAAGTCGAAGGCACGCTGGTAGCCGGCGAGCTGTGCCTCCCCGCGGATCGAGTTGCCGTAGTCGAAGACCTCGGCGCCGGCGTCCAGGAACCCGACCATCGCCTCGACGTGCGTCGCCATCGACGCGCGGGCCCGGTCGGTGAACTCGGCCGGCTTCGCCCGCGCGTAGTCCCGGGCGTCGGCCAGCTCCACCCCAACCGGCAGGTACGACAGGGGGTCGTGGGCACTGGTCTGGTCGGTCACGATGTCGATGGCGACCCCGCGGCGGAGCAACTCGGGGAAGACCTCCGCCGCGTTGCCGACCACGCCGACGGAGAGCGCACGCCGGTCCCGCTTCGCGGCGAGCACCCGTCGTACCGCGTCGTCCAGCGAGTCGGCGACCTCGTCCAGGTAGCGGTCCTGCACCCGACGGTCCAGCCGGGTGCGGTCCACGTCGACGATCAGGCAGACGCCGCCGTTCATGATGACGGCCAGGGGCTGCGCGCCACCCATCCCGCCGCAGCCGGCGGTCAGCGTGAGCGTGCCGGCCAGGGTGCTGTTGAACCTCTTGGCGGCCACCGCGGCGAACGTCTCGTAGGTGCCCTGGAGGATGCCCTGGGTGCCGATGTAGATCCACGATCCGGCGGTCATCTGCCCGTACATGGTGAGGCCGAGCTGCTCCAACCGGCGAAACTCCGGCCAGGTCGCCCAGTCGCCGACCAGGTTGGAGTTGGCCAGCAGCACCCGGGGCGCCCACTCGTGGGTGCGCAGCACACCGACCGGGCGGCCGGACTGCACGAGCATCGTCTCGTCCTCGCGCAGGTCGGTAAGCGTGCGGACCAACGCGTGGTACGACGGCCAGTCCCGTGCCGCCTTGCCGGTGCCGCCGTAGACCACCAGGTCGTCGGGGCGCTCGGCCACCTCGGGGTCGAGGTTGTTCATCAACATCCGCAGGGCGGCCTCCTGCTGCCACCCGCGGGCGGTGAGCTGGCTGCCCCGTGCGGCACGGACGGGCTGGGTCATCTCGGGTTTCCTCCGGTCATCCGCGGAACAACTGACGGCGGGCCGCGGAGGCCTCGAACGCCTCCAGTCGGCGTTGGGTGTCGGCCGGCGCGGCGTCGCAGATCGCCTGCAACAGCACCATGGCCAGGGTCATCGGGGCGGTGTGCAGGTCGAAGACGAGCTGCGCGCCGACCGCCGCCGGCAGCACCACGTCGGAGTGCTCGGTGGCGGGGCTGACCGGTGAGTCGGTGATCGCCACGACGGTCAGCCCGGCGTCGCGGGCGTCGCGGAGCGCGTCCAGCGTCTCCCGGGGGTAGCGGGGCAGGACGAAGGCGAGCAGGGCCGACGCCCCGGCCTCGGCCGCCTGCTCCAGGCGGTCGGTGAGCAGGCTGCCGCCGTCGTCGAGCACCCGTACGTCCGGGTGCACCTTGGCCGCGAAGTACGCGAAGTACGCCGCCAGCGGCGCGGCGGCGCGTAGGCCGAGCACCGGCAGCGGGCGGCTGGACGCGAGCAACCGCCCGGTCTCGGCGATCCGGTCCCGGTCGGCGAGCTGACCGGCGAGCCGGTCCAGGTTGCCCATCTCGGCGCGTACCGCCTGCTGTAGCTCGTTGCCGGCGTCCGCCGACCCGGCCGGCGTCGCGACGGTCAGGTCCCGCAGCCGGCGGCGCAGCGCCGGGTATCCGTCGTGGCCGAGCGCGACGGCGAACCGGGTGACCGACGGCTGGCTGACCCCGGCCAGCTCGGCGACCTCGGCGGCGGACAGGTACGCCACGGCGGAAGCGTGCTGCACGAGGCAGTGCGCGATCCGGCGCTGGGTGGGGGTCAGCCGCACCCCGTCGAACAGGTCGAGCAGATCGGTGCCGCGCGCACCACTTTCATTCACGGGCCGACTCTATGCATGGAATCTTTCACCTGGCAAGGCGGCGTCCTCCGACGTCACGGTGTGGTTCCGCGCCGTCCGGAGGGTGTGCGAGGGCACGTGCTGACGGGGCAGTCCGGACTCGGAGGTCATCGGTACTATCCGCTCGGCGAGACGACGGAGGAGCGCCCATGCAGCCGGAAAGTCCCTACAGGTTCACCCGCGTACTTGGCGGGTCTCTGGTGGGAAAGGCATGGGCCGCCGTCGACGGACAGGAACGCCCCGCGACCGTCGTCGTGCTGGACGGGCCGGCGGCGACGGACCCACGCTGGCGCGAGGTCTTCGCCCAGGCCGTCGGGATGTTGGCCCAGGCGCCCGGCGGCCACCCCTACGCCGAGGCCGACCTGACCTCGACCAACCCGTGGGTGGCGTACGCGGGCGACCAGCCGGACGTTCCGGAGCGACTGTTCCGACTCCTTCAGCAGGACTACCGGGCCGAGGACGCCACCGTGTCGCTCGGTGACTCCACCGCCCCGGTGAGCGGCACCCCGGTGTCGACGGGTGCCTGGAGCCAGGGCCCGGCGGGTGACGCCGCCCCGGGCGCGCTGGCCGAGACGACCCAGCAGGTCGCCCTGTACGCGCAGGCACCGTGGTCCGCGCCGGTCTCGGCGGCCCCCTCGTCCGGCGTGCCGGTCCCGCTCGACCGTGAACCGTTCGGGATGCCCGGCCGGCGGATCGCGCCGGTCCAGGTCGTCCGGAAGCGCCGCGGCTGGCTCCCCCTCGTCGCCGGTGGCCTGGCGATCGCCCTCGTCGCCGGTGCCCTGGGGTACGCCCTCGGCGGGTCCGGTGACGAGGAGAAGGCGCCGTCGGAAACCACAGCCCTCTCGCCCTTCCGGGCGACCCAGGCCTCCATCAACAAGGCGAAGTTCGTCGGCGAGCTGGCACCGCTGGGCGAACCATGGCTGCCCGACGTCAGCGGTTGCGTGGTCTACAACGACGACGGCGGCCCGGATCTGCCACCGGACGAGGAGCGCCACGTCTACTGCCCGGACGGGGCACTGCAACTGCACTTCGTGCTCTTCCGGGAACAGGCCCAGCGGGATGCGGCGCGCGCCCACCGCCAGGACCTGAACCTCGCTGCCGGGACGCTCGCCCCGGGGCTGAAGGAGGCGACCCGCACGACCGGCGGCAAGACCGGCGTGCCCGGCAGCTACGTGGAGTACGCGTTCCGGGTCGAGACCGGGACGTACTGCGGCCTCTGGTGGAATCGGGACGACTCCAACGGCGTCCTGGTCATCGAGACGCCCTGTGAGGCCGGCATCGCGGGCAACTGGGAGGCGCTGCGAGACCTGTGGCGCCGGTACAGTTGAGGCCCCGCGTGCCACGACCCGCTCTGGGCGGCGACGGCGATGGAGGCCGTCGTCCGTTGACGACGCCTGCTCCGTACGATCGCACGGTGCACATGGTGACTGACTGGTTCAACAGCCTGGGGCGCCCGGCGCGCTTCGTCGCCCTGTGCCTGCTGTTGGTGGCGGTGGCGTTCCTGGTCCTCGGCAGGTGGGACCTCGCGCTCGCCATCGGCGCCGGTGCCCTGCTGGGGTGGGTGCTGCTGAAGCCGGTCCGGATCACCTGGGCCATCTTCGTGGTGGCCTTCATGGTCCCGGTGACCATCGACCTCGGTTACCCGACCAACCCGTCGTACACGCTGCTGCTGCTCCTCTTCGTCCTCGCCGGCTGGGGGCGGCTGCACCACGCCGAACGGGACGGGTGGCCGCCGCGACGGATCGGTGCGGCACTGCTGCTCCCGTTCTGCGCCGTCCTCGCGGGCGTGCTGCACTGGCACGGCATCAAGCCGGTGGTCGTCGGCGTCGCGCCACTGCTGTGCATCGGCGTGCTGGTCTGGCACCTCGTCGAGGAGGCCCGCCGTGACCCGAAGCTGATCCTGCGCATCGCCGAGGTGTTCACCTGGGTCAGCGTGGCCGTGGCCGCGCTCGCCAAATACCAGACCCTCACCGGCACCTGGCCGCTCTTCGACCAGTTCGCGTACGACTGGACGTACACGTCCGTGTTCGACCCGACCCGGGCGGCCGGGTTCTTCGGTCACCCGATCGTCTACGGGTCCTTCGCCATGGCCATGGCGCTCGTGGCGCTGACCATCCGGGGCAGGTACTGGTACATCCCCTTCACCGCCAACCTCATCGGGCTGGTGCTGTCCGGCACGCGCAGCGCCTGGGTGGGCACCGCCCTCGCGCTCGGGATCTGGCTGCTCCTGAACGTGCGGAGGATCGCCTGGCGTGGCGTGGCCGCCGGGGCCATCATCACCGTGGTCGCCTTCGCCGCCGTCGCGGTCAATCCGTCGACCTTCCGGGTCGGCTCGTCCGAGCCGCCGCCGACCTGGGTCAGCCCGACCGAACCGGGCACCAAGCCGTCGCCGAGTCCCTCCACATCCTCGGTGGACTCGGTCGGCGTGGCAGGAGCACGGATGTCCGACCCGGTGGGATCGGCCAGCGCGAGCGCCCGCTTCGAACGCATCGCCGTCGCCTGGGACGGCATCACCCGGGACTGGTCCACGGTCATCTTCGGTAACGGCCCGGAGTCCAGCGTGCGCTACCTGGAGGACGTCGGGATCGGGGACGGGCAGGCGCAGGTCTTCGACAACACCTACCTGACCATCTGGCACAACTTCGGCCTGGTCGGACTGCTCAGCCTGCTCAGTCTCCTGCTGGCGCTGTTCCGGCGTTCCCGGTCGCTGGCCGGTCGACTGATCATGGTCGGGTTCGCCGCGCAGATCTTCTTCTTCGACGTGTGGCTGTGGCTGAGCGCCGTGGCCGTCCTGCTCCTGGCGGTCAGCCTGGGTGCCGCAGGCAGTCCAGGGGCACCGCCCTGGGCCCTGCGGGACCTGGTGCCAGGCCGGCAGCGGGCCGCCGGGCGAGACAGCGCCGCCCACAGTCACTGACCGCGCGACCTCTCAACAACCCCCTGAAAAGAATGGCCCCAATGAACGACGACACTGGTCCCCGTGGCCGGACCACGCGTGCCGGCGGTAGGTTCGTCCGCGGCATCTGGCTCTTTCCGGCCCTGCTCACGGTCGTTCTGCTGGGGCTGACGGCCCTGCAGATCAACGGCTCCTCGGTGGGCATGGTGCACACCATGTTCTACGGCACGCAGCCGGACCCGGACCTCCTGTTCAACAATCCACAGGGAATCCGGGCCGACGAGTGGAACGTCAACACCCAGATCACCGTCGCCCAGGAAGCCGCCAACTACCCCCGGATCAACCCGAATGTCGGGCAGGGGGAGGACATCTCCCTGATCAGGGATGTCCCGTACAAGGAGTGGTCGGCGGTCTTCAAGCCGCACAACCTGGCCTTCCTGGTGCTGCCGTTCGACTACGCGTTCGCCTTCAAATGGTGGCTGATGGGCTACCTGCTCATCCTGAGTTGCTACTTCTTCGTGCTGGCGCTGATGCCCGGGCAACGATGGTTCGCCGCCGGGCTCGGGCTGGCCCTGTTCTTCAGCCCGTTCGCCCAGTGGTGGTACCAGTACGTCACGTTGTCGTCGATGTACTACGCCCTGTTCGCGGGCACGGCGCTCATCCTCCTGATGCGGTCGAAACGGTTGCTCACCACCGTCGGCTGGGGTGCGCTCCTGGCGTACGTGCTCACCTGCTTCGCGCTCGTGCTCTACCCGCCGTTCCAGGTGGCCTGCGCCCTGGCGGTGGCTCCGTTCGCCGTGGGCTTCCTGATCGAGCAGCGTCGTGCGCTACCGGGCCGGCTGCTGCTGCGGCAGTTGGGCGTCGTCGTCGCGTCGCTGGCGGTCGCGGGCGCCCTGATCGGTGCCTTCGTCGCGACCCGGATGACAGTCATCGAGACCATCCAGAACACGGCCTACCCGGGTAAGCGCGTCGTGGAGAGCGGCAACTTCGCCTTCGTGCACCTCTTCTCCGGGCACACCAGTCTCAACCTGCAGTTCTCCGCCAAGGCCGAGCTCTACAAGGTGATGAGCAACCAGAGCGAGAACTCCAACTTCCTGCTCGTCTTCCCGTTCCTGGTCGTGCCCAGCGTGTTCCTGCTGATCAAGCTGTACCGTGCCCAGCGGACCATCGACTGGCCACTGCTGCTGGTCAGCATCACGCTGCTGGGGTTCCTGGTCTGGCTGTTCGTCCCCCACCAGGAACTGCTCGGCAAGATCCTGTTCCTCAACCTGGTGCCGCACGCACGGCTGCTCATCGGCATCGGTCTGCTCAGTTTCGTCGGGGTGATCCTGTTCGTGCGGCGACTGCTCGACGAGCGCATGGGCCTGCCGAGCCGCAAGCTCGTCATCGGGTACACCCTCGTCGTGCTGCTCGCCCAGGCGCTGCTCACCCTGCACGTGGAGCGGGCCTTCCCGGACTACATGCAGGATCGCGGCCTGGTCCTGTCACTGATCCCCATCCCGCTCGTCGTGTTCCTGCTGCTGCGTAAGCGGTTCGCCTGGGGCGCGGCCGTTCTGCTGGTCTTCTCGGTCGCCATGACGGCGTTCATCCACCCGCTGTACCGCGGCACCGAGGTTCTGACGCGTACGCCGCTGGCGGAGTCGATCCGAGCCATCGAGGCCGAAGACCCCGACGCCTCCTGGGCCATCGAGTCGGGTGGGGTGCAGAACTTCGCCTACATGAACGGCGCCCGCTCGTTGTCCGGCGTCTACGGCTACCCGCAGTTGGATCTGTGGCGGACGGCGGACCCGCAGGGCGAGCAGGACTTCATCTACAACCGCTACGCCCACGTCTGGTTCGTGTTCAACCGGGATCCCGCCCAGAACGTGCCGACCACGTACGCGCTGGGGACCTCCGACCACTTCGAGATCACCACCGAGCCGTGCGGCGACTTCCTCCGCCAGCACCAGGCCCGGTACCTGCTGACCGTGGAACCGCTCAACGAGCCGTGCCTGGAACTGCGCGAGACGGTCCGCTACCCGGCCGCGACGTTCCAGATCTACAAGGTGCGGTAAGGAGTTGGGGCCGGGGCCGGCCAGCAGCGGGCCCCGGCTCCACCCGAACCCACGCGGGCTTAGGTCAGCGCGGGTTGTGGTCAGCCTTTGCTGATCAGCAGGACCGGTTCCACTCCGCCGCTCGCCTGCTCGACCCGGTAGCCGGCGAGCACCTGCTGCCAGGCCTCCGCCTGCGCCATCGCGTGGGAGCGGATCAGCCACACCCGCCCGCCGCCACGCTGCTCGGCCAGCGCGAGCGCCTGGTCGAGGCTGGCGCGCAGGGCTGCCGTCTCGTGGTCGGAGATCACCACGACGTCGGACCGCGTGGGCATCCGGATCCACCAGCCGACGGTGTTGCCGAACGGAACGACCAACTCGACCCGGTCCCGCGGCGAGTAGAACGCGAAGCCGTACCACGCCAGGTCGTTCATCACGATGACGTCGTTGGCGGACCGGTGCGTCGCCACGTACTGGGTCGCCGAACGGATGTCGGTCACCGCGATGGCCGTGTAGTAGAGCCCTGGTTCGTCGCCGTCGAACCGGTACCAGCGTCCGTTGTGGAGGCCGTACCACGCGAGCAGGACCGCGCAGGCCGCCGCGGTCAGCGCCGTGGCCGGCACGCGGGGGACCGCGCGGCGGACGAGCGCGGCCCCACCGTAGGCCAGGCCGGCGACCCCGATGCCGGCGACCGCGCCCGTCACGACGAGCAGGAAGTGCGAGGTACGCAGCTCCAGCAGCGGATAGAACCGGGCGACACCAAGCGTCGTCACCGCCACCGGCAGCAGCAGGAGCGCGATCGCCGCGGCCGGGCGGCCCCGCCAGGCGAGGGTGCCGACACCGGCCAGGACCAGGCCGCCGATCAGCAGAGCGGGCGCGCCCACCATCGGTGCCAGGCCGTGCACCTGCCGGTCGAGGTAGCCGGGCAGCTCGGTCAGGCTGGGAAAACTGTCGGTCCAGTAATCCCGCATCAGGTCGTTGTTGCCGCGCGCGGAGACGCCGAAGTAGAAGACGACGATGACTGTCATCGCGCCGAACGCCGCCACGGCCACGTCCCGCAACCGCGCCCACTGCCGCCGCAGCGCGGTCACCAGCAGCAGTCCACCGAACACGCACGGAGTGGCGATCGCGGTCACGTGGCTGAACACGATGCCGGTGGCGGCCACCGCCGCGAGCACGCCGAGCCGCCCACGCGACCAGGTCTGCTCCGTCCAGGCACCCAGCGCCACCAGCACCAGGGTGATCGCGGCGTCGGCGGTGTACTGCTTGAGGTCGTGCCGGATCTGCTGGGCCGGCAGGAGCAGGACCACAGCCGCGCAGACGAGGCCCGCGACGATCCCGAGCCACCGCGTCGGCCACCGCGAGAGCCGTCCGAGCGCGTACGCGGCGACGACGGTGAGCCCGTGGAACGCCAGCGGCACCACGCGGAGGTAGTCGGTGTCCGGCACCAGCCGCAGCAGGAGACTCCAGCCGAGCGGGGTGGACGAGGTCGCCGCCGGCAGGTCGCTCAGCGGCAGCCGTACCGACAGCGCCACCCATGCCTCGTCGAGCCAGTACCCGGCCGTGAGCATCGTCCTGACGTCGTGCACCACCGGGAACAGCGCCAGCAGGACGGCGACGGCGATCCAGTCCGCCGGGACTCCTCGGCGTCGCCTCGGCGTCGCCGACGTGACCGGACGGTCCACGTCCTCACGTTCCCGCTGTACGACCACGTCGCTCCTCATCACGAGTACGGAACGGTCAGCGTCGACCCGACGGGCGGACACCAACGCGCCGGGCCGGTCGAGGCCCGGCGGCACCGGAAACGCGGCGTCAGCTGGCCCCGGACTGCCGGGCCGACGTGGGCAGGGACTCGGCCGCACCGCGCTGCGTCGGCACCGACCTGCCGATCAGGCGGGCCGCCTGCGGGTTGCGCCGGGCGGCCGTCGGCAACCCGACCACGAACTCGGGGAACAGGCCGAAGAAGGTCCGGGCGCTCTGCAACTCCAGGGTGTGCGCCCGCGACCACTGGAACGAGTTGGTCGCACGGGCCCAGTGATGGGTCCACCGCACGTCGCCGAGCAGCACCACGGGCATGTCGTGCCGCCACGCCCGCAGCCCCAGCTCGTGGTCCTCGTAGTAGAGGAAGAACGACTCGTTCCACCCGCCCATCGCGACGAAGTCCGTGGTGCGGGCCGCGACCGCCGCGCCCATCGCCCAGGCCACGTAGACGGCCTCGCCGGGGTCGGCCACCACCCGGTAGTTGGCGTGCATCCGCGACAGCGGCCAGATCTTCCGGTTGCCCAACTTCGCGGTGGCGTACGGGAAGCCACGGCCGTTGGGTTGGGGGGTGCCGTCGGTCGCGAGCAGTTGGGGAGCGACAAGGCCGCCGTGCGCGTCCAGGTGACGCTGCATCGTGGCGAGCCCGGCCGGCTCGACCTCCAGGTCGGGGTTGGCGAACAGCACGTACGCGCCGGCCGCCTGCCGGACACCGACGTTGTTGGCCTTGGCGAAGCCGACGTTCTCCGGCAGCCGGATCACCCGGGCGCCCAGCTCCTCCGCCACGGCGACCGAGTCGTCAGCGGAGTCGTTGTCGACGACGATCCACTCGTACGGCTTGGCGCCGCCCCAGCACCGCCGGAGCGTGTCCGCGGAGTTGTAGGTGACCGTCACGACACTCCACGGCGTTCCTGCCATCACGCGCTCCGAACTCTCAGATAGCTGATCAGGGATGCAAAACCGAACCGCCTGCCCTTCCACTGCCGGCGGGCGGCGGGCCCCTCCACCAGGCCACGTCCCACGCCACGCAGGAAGGGGCGGAGCAGACCCTGACGGGCACGCCGGGCGGCCAGCGCCAGGTGGGCCAGGGCGAGGACCGGTATCGCGACGAGCATCAGCGGCCAGGTGAAGGTCCGCGCGGCGACCAGGAGCCGATTGCGGGCCAGCAGGAACGCCCGGAATCCCTGGAGCTTGTTGTCGCCCTCGACGCTGTGGCCACCGGCGTGCGGGAGCATGAAGTCCAACCGTCGGGTCCGCAGGCCCTCGGCGTACATGCGGAAGGCGAGGTCGGCATCCTCACCCCAGGCGAACAGGTGCTCGTAGAACCCGCCGAAACGGTGGAAGAGCGCGGTGGGGAAGACGGCCGCGCCGCCGGACGGGCCGAGTGGCCCGCGCGGCACCGTCGCCGCCCGGTCGATGAACAGCGAGACCGGGTGCAGGTCGATGCCGACGAACTCACCGCCGTGCATGGCGAGACCCACCGCGATCGGGCTCTGCGGGTCCGCCGCGATGCTGGCGAACAGGCGGACCAGTGCGTCCTGCGGCAACCAGACGTCCGGGTTCAGCAGCAGCACGTGGCTCGTCCGCACCGCCGCGACGGCCCGGTTGCAGCCCGCCGCGAACCCCGGGTTCGACGAGTCGGGCAGGTACTCGTACCGCTCGTCGTCCAGGCCGTCGGCGATGACCTTCGCGCACTCGTCCTGCGGCCAGTTGTCGGCGAAGATGAACGTCACCGGCAGGCCCTCGGCGGCGCGTACCCAGGTCGGGAGCGTCTCGGCGAGCATGTCGCTGGACCGGTAGAGGACCGTGACGATCGTCAACGTCTCTGTCACCGGGACACCTCCCTCACTGTTCGCGGATCACGGGACGACGGCAGGTCCGTCACAGCAGAGACCTGTACAGGCTCTGCCACCGCTGCACACACCTGTCGAAGGCGTACTCCTGGGCGTACCACTCGGCCACCCGCTGCCCCTCGTCGACGGCACGGTGGGCCACCGCCTCCCGGATGGCGCCGGCGAGCGCGGCGGGCGCGAGGTCCGCCTGGAACGCCAGGGTGCCCGTCGCGTGCCGGGTCACCTCGGCCAGGCCACCGGCCCCGGTGTGCACCACGGGTACGCCCAGGGACAGCGCCTCCAACGCGCTGAGCCCGAACGACTCGACCCGGGACGGCACCAGCAGGCAGTCGATCTCCTGGAGGAAGTCCGCGGCCGTGACCCGGCCGACGAGTTCGAGGTTGGGCCGGGCGGCGATCACCATCGAGCCGGCCCCGGCGACCCTGAAGTCCAGCTCGGGCAGGAGGGAGGCGATCTCGGGCAGGAGGTCGGCCCCCTTCTCCTTCTCCAACCGGCCGAGATAGCCGACCACCGGCCGACGACCCGGCTGCGGCGTGTGCGCGGGCTTCGGGCTGGGCCAGGTGGCGGGCAGCGGGTTGGGGATCAGGTGGATGTTCTTGACGCCGCCGCGCTCGCGCAGCTCGGAGGCCTCGAACTCGGACACCGCCACGGTCGCGTGTGGACGTGCCCGACGCATCGCCAGGTCCAGCGTGATGTTGGACTGGATGATCGCCTTCTGCTGGAACGACCCGGCGGTGTCCCGGTACTGCCAGAGGCTGTTGTGCAGGGTGACGACGAGCGGGATCCGCCGGCGCCCCATGCTCAGCGCCGCCCGGGAGTGCATGGCGGCGGACAGCAGGTGGGCGCAGACCACATCCGGCTGCACCTCGTCGACCAGGCGGCGGATCTCCCGCGCGTAGCCGAGGTCGATCCGGCTGGTCGCGCTGAGCCCGACCCACGGCACTCCGGCCTCGCGCAGCGCGTGGCCGACCTCGTCGTCCGAGGTGGCGGCGATGACGTCCAGGCCGGTTCGTGCGTGCGCCGGGATGATCTCCGTCAGGATGCGTTCGGCACCACCGAGCTGCCGCCGGCCGGAGCCACCAGTGGTGCAGACGAACAACACCTTCACGAGGCACGCAGTCCCTCGACGGCACCACGCGCGATGGCACGGCGGACCGGGTTCCCTCCCACCGCAGCGCGCAGCAGCACCCCGCCCACGTACGCCGTCGTGGCGATCCGGCCGCGCGTGCCACCCATGCTCCGGCTCGCCCGGATGAACTCCCGGGTGCGGCGCTCGGAGATCTCCTCCTCGGACCAGCGCCGCTTGGCGGTCGCGTCGTCCTCGTGCATGATCACGGCCTCCGGCACGTACGCCAGCCGCAGACCCTGCTGCCGGACGGCCCAGCAGAGCCGCATGTCCTCGGAGTAGAAGAACGACGTCTCGTCGACGCCGCCGATCGCGTCGAAGTCGCTCCGGCGCATGGCGACGAAGGGACCGGTCAGCCAGTCCGCCTTCTCCGGCGGCGCGACGATGCGCAGGTTCGGCAGCACCAGGCTCAGCCCGGTGGCGTGGGCGAAACCGACGCCCAGGCCGAGGAACCGCCCGCCCTCGGTCTGCGACACACCCGACGGGGTGACCACGCCCGGGAAGGCCGCGCCCACCTGCGGGTCGTCGAGGGCGGCCACCAGGCGGGTCACGGCGTCCTCGTGCACGATGATGTCGTTGTTGGAGAGGATCACGTTCGCCCGGCTGGTGTGCCGCACGCCGAGGTTCATTCCCCGCGCGTACCCCAGGTTGGAGCCGGACTGGACGTACTGGACACCCTGCTCGGCGCAGAACGCGCTCAACGACTCCTGGATGTGCGCGGAGCTGCCGTTGTCGACGACGACGATCTCTGCCTCCGTCGGCAGCGACAGGACGCAGGCGCGGGTGCGCTCAAAGTCCTCCCAGGCGAGGACAACAATCGAGACATCCATGTCAAACCGTCCCATTATTCGGCGACTGCGCTCGTCGCAGGCTCGCTCTGGAGGCGAAGGCGTGTACGGCGTAGGCGAGCGTCGAGGCGATCGCCGCCCCGATGACACCCGCCCACGGGATGATCGCAAAGTACGCGGGGATCGCGAACCCGAGGGTGATCAGGGCGACCACTGTCGTGGCCCGCTCGCCCCGCCTCTTCAGCAGCAGGGCGCTCCAGCTCTTGCCGGCCGCGGTGGCCAGTGAACCGGGCAGGAGGACGAGGCCGAGAATCCAGGCGTGCCGGTACTCGGGCTGGACGTAGCCCAGCACACCGAGCCCGAGGACGGCGGCCAGGGCGACCGGCAGCGCCGCGGTGACCACGGCCCGGGTGGGGTCGGGCCCGTCGTTGCCGTCCCGGTTGGCCAGGATCCGCTGCGCCCGTACGACGGCACCGGCCTGCGCGAACTCCAGCGCGGCGACGGCCAGGGCGTACACGCCGAGGGGACCGGCGCCGACGAACCTGGCCACCAGGATCTGGTTGAACCGCAGCGTCATCATCTGGGCGAAGATCCCGAGGTGCAGGTTGCCGACGGCAGCCAGGTCGGCGCGGTAGTCCACCGCGGTGGCCTCCGGCCGGGGCGCGGGCCCGATCCGCCGGAGCATCCCCAGCACCAGGGCACACACGGACAGCGCGCTGACCCACTGGACGACGAGCCACACCATGCTCCACAGGCCGCCGTCCAGGTAGCCGGCGAAGTACAGCGCCACGTAGCCACCGACCAGGACCGCGCCGCTCGCCGCGCGCATCGCGTAGACGACCATGAAGCTCTTCTGGCGCAACGCGATCGACGAGACCGTGTTGAAGATCGTCAGACCGGCCGCGGAGCCCATGCCGACCAGGTAGCTGCCGAGCCCGGCCACCGTGGTGAGCACCGCGGCGGCGACGACGGAGAGCAGGACCGAGGCCGCCAACATCGCGAGGACCCAGGGGCGCCCCCGGGAGAAGACCCAGCCGCCCGGACGGGACAGCAGGAAGGTGTCCAGGGACAGGCCACCGACGGCCGCGCCCAGTGTGGCGCTCACCATGTTCGCGGAGAGTTCACCGCGCTCGGCGGGCGGCAGCGCCACCGACAGGACCGCCGCCAACCCGGTCAGACCGAGCGCGCCGATGTAGAGACGTTCGGGTGCGATGAGTCGCCGCAGCAGGCCCAGTGCGCGGCGTCCGGGCGATGGCTTCGTGCCGGGATCCGGCGATGGCCGAGCGGTATTGACCAGCGACACGCCGTTCACTCGCCCCCCATAGATGCGTTACGTGCGGGCACGACGAGTCGTACTTCGCTGGCACTTTCTACCCGAATGCCGCTACACCTGCAATCGACCAGGTGGCCCTAACCCGATAATGCCGAAACACCTGCGGTCACCGCCAGTCGGCCGGCGTAGACTCTCGGACCCGTGAGGATCCTCGTCACCGGCGGAGCCGGATTCATCGGGTCGGAGTACGTTCGCCTGCTGCTGGGCAAGCCCCTCGGTAGTGCCGACGGC